>SYKE01000280.1 GCA_005798285.1 Actinomycetota bacterium | reverse complement strand
GGTCGGGCGGCATTCTGGACGTCGGCGTTGAGGCGGCAATGGTGTCCAAGACCGGGGCGTGGTTCTCCTACGGAGAGACCCGATTGGGTCAGGGCCGGGAGAAGGCCAAGGAATTCCTGGAAGACCATCCCGACTTGATGGACCTGATCGAGGGTCAGGTCAGGGCGGATCAGGCAGCGCAGATGGCGGTTCTCTGGGGTACGGGTCAGGCTGCAGTTTCCGGAGATGACGAGGACGACCTTGACGGTGACGAGTAGTCGCCGTCGAACACGAGGACCGGCTCGTGTCTGATCGGTCCCGCGCTTCGGGAGCCGCGGACGATTTGGCATCGCCCGGGACGTCTGCGGCCCGCGAAGGCGTCGTCACGTCGATCGAACCACAGGCCTCCGACGCGTTCCGGCTTTCCGTGTTTGTGGACGGCGAGTTCGCCTTCGGCGCACAACGGGACGTGGTGCGCGCGATGGGTCTGCGAGTAGGCGGGTTCTTGGGCCCCGGTGACTGGGAGACGATGGTCCTCCAGGATGAGCAGAAGCGGGCTCAGGAGGCGGGGTTCGCCCTCCTGAGCCACCGGGCCCGTACCCGCGCGGAACTCCGCCGATCTCTCCAGAAGCGGGGTTTCAGCGAGCCGGCCATTGAAGTTGCGCTGGAGCGCATTGAGGCCCTGGGTTACGTCAATGATCGGGAGTTCTCCGAGCGTTGGGTCGATGCGGATGCAGGCGGTCGACGGCACGGTCGGGAGCGGGTCTCATTCGAACTCCGACGCAAGGGTGTGAGCGGAGAGATCGTGGCGCAGGCGCTTGAGACTCGATCGGATGAGACTGAGCTGCGATTGGCGCTTTCCGCTGCCGAGAAGCTCTGGCCCCGATGGGAAGAACTGCACCCGGTGGAGCGTGCCCAGAAGCTGTCTGGCGCACTCCGGCGACGAGGGTTCTCCTGGCAACTGTGTTCTCAGGCGCTCTCCCACCTGAACTCAGCGGTATCCGACGGAGAGGAGACTCCGGATGTCGACTGAGCCCGGCACATCCAGCGCGATGGAGCTCCTGCAGGATGAGCTGCGGCGGACGCTCGCACGGTTGTCGGAGCAGGATGAGCGCCTTAGCCTGCGCCGAGCCGATCTCGATGCCCGAGAGGATCGCCTCCGAGGGCTGGAGAGCCGCCTGGAACAGGAGCGGCTCGACCTTACCCGGGCAGCGGCGAGACTCACAGTAGACCTGGAGCGGGCCGCCGGAATGTCTCGAAGCGAGGCTCGGGCAGCGCTTCTGTCGGAGGCGGAGGTCGACGCTCGCCGGGATCTCGACGCCCTTCACCGCCGAACCGAGTCGGCGTTTGTGGCCGAGGCCGAGCGACGGCTTCGAGAGGTGATCGCTCGAGGGATAGAGCGCTGTGCTGCCGGGCAGACCTCGGAGAGCACCGTCACCGTGGTGGCCCTGCCGTCCAACGAGATGAAGGGTCGCCTCATCGGCCGGGAAGGGCGCAATGTTCGAGCCTTCGAGACGCTCACGGGTGTCAGCCTCTTGATCGATGACACCCCCGAAGCAGTGGTCGTGTCGTGCTTCGATCCGATCCGCCGCGAAGTGGCTCGGCTCGCACTGGAGAGGCTCATCGCGGACGGTCGGATCCACCCGCCGCGGATCGAGGCTTATGTGGAGAGTGCGAGAGTGGATCTCGAAGCCGGCTTCCCGACGGTCGGCGCCGAAGCGGCGGCCCGAGCGGGGGTCGTCGCGCTGCACCCGTTTCTGCTGGAGCGGCTCGGACGTTTGAAGTATCGAACGAGCTACGGCCAGAATGCGCTGGAGCACTCGGTGGAGGTCTCTCGTTTGGCGTCGGCAATGGCGGATGACCTTGGGATCGATACCACGGTGTCCCGCCGCGCCGGTCTGCTCCACGACATCGGCAAGGCCGCAGACCCCGGTACGGAGGGCGCCCATCTCTCCCTGTCGGTGGAGTGGTGTCGAACGTACGGGGAGGCAGAGGCAGTGGTTGCCGTGGTGGCGGCACACCACGGAGATTTGACGGCGCCGTCGCTCGAAGCGGCAATCGTTCGGACGGCGGATGCCGTTTCGTCGGCTCGTCCCGGGGCCCGGAGGGCGATGCTGGAAGAGTACCTCCAGCGAATGAGCGCGCTCGAAAAGCTGGGCGCCAGTATTCCGGGCGTCGAGCGCTGCTATGCTGTTGAAGCCGGCCGGGAGCTTCGGATCCTGGTGAGTCCGGAAGTCGTGGATGACCGGAGCGCGGTCGCGCTGGCGGCGGAGTTGGCCCGTAGAATTGAGCAGGAGATGCGGTTTCCCGGGGAGATTCGGGTCACGGTGATCCGGGAGTTCCGTGCTGCCGACATCGCGAAGTAACCCGGCTACTTTGCCGGCCCCGCGCCAAACAAGAAGGGCCCCGGAGCAGCGCTCCGGGGCCCTTCAGATTGCGTCCAGCCAGGTGGATCAACCCACCATTTCGGTGATGGGCTCGCGGTGATCCAGCAAGTACTGCGGACGACCTGCTCGATCCTCCAGGGTGACACTGTCGACGTCGACTCCAAGATGGCGGTAGACCGTGGCCAGAACCTGCTGCAGGTGGATCGGCCGGGAGTCAATGTAGCCCGCATCCTCGGTACTGGAGCCGATGACCTGGCCGTGCTTGTAACCGCCGCCCGCCATGAGCGCAAAGTTGATGGGGGCCCAATGGTCGCGACCGGCTTCCTTGTTGATCTTGGGAGTTCGGCCGAACTCACCCCAGACCAGCACCATCACGTCATCAAGCATTCCTCGGTCCTCGAGGTCAGAGACGAGAGCCGTCAAGCACTGATCCAGCTTCGGACCGTGATCTCGCACCAGATCGAAGTTTCGACCGTGGCTGTCCCAGCGGCCATACGACAGCGTGACCGAGCGGCAACCGGCTTCGACAAGGCGTCGCGCCATCAGGAGTTGATCATTGCCGGTCGGAGTCCCATCGTACTGGAACTTGTAGGGCTTGCCGTCGCCGTAGCGCTCGCGGGTCTTCGCGCTTTCCTTGCTCAAGTCGAACGCATCCGCCAGCCGGCTGGACGAGAGGACTTCCATCGCGGCCTGGGTCGAGGCGTCGAGCGCCTGAACATCAATGCTGTCGAACTCACGGCTTAGCTTGTCGACCGACGCGAGCATCCGACGCCGATCCTGGAGACGCTCCAACGTCATGCCCTGAAGCTTGACGATTTCGAGACCCGGGCCGTGGGTGGACTTGTCGATCTTCAAGGCGTGATCGTAGGCCTTGGCTCCAACCACGAAAGGTCGGAACGGCGCATAGGCAGGTCCGAGGAATCCGGGGTCGCCCGGATCCGACCAGCGTCGCTCGGTCGCGGGCGCGGCGAGTCCGACTGCTGCCGGCATCGCCGTCATGACCGGTCCCTTGACCCTGGTGACGACGGACCCGACCGCCGGGTATCCACCGGCCACGGCGAGATCGGCGCGCTTCCAGCCGGACATGCACTGGTAGGCGTCGTGCTGATCCACACAACCGGCCACAGAGCGGATCAGCGTGAAGCGATCCATCATCTTCGCCATCTGCGGGAACACTTCGCAGATCTGAATCCCCGGCACGTTGGTGCCGATGGGCTTCATTTCGCCACGATACTCCGCCGGCCCATCGGGCTTCAGGTCGAAGGTATCCTGATGCGGGGGACCCCCCGCCAGGTAGATATGAATGACGGACTTGTGAGATTGCTTCTTCGGCGCCGCTGCTTCCGCACGGAGGATGTCCACAAGCGGCAGCGAAGCCATGCTGCCAAAGGTGAACCCGCCGACGCGCAGGAAGCTCCTGCGAGAGACACCATCACAGTAGGAAGATTGCTTACCGTAGATTTCCAGCACGGAGACCGACTCCCGGGCGAACTCTGTCGCCTGCTCACACGTTCATCTTTACTATATCGACCAACCTTCGGCAATTCGTCAGAGGATGCCCTCTAATCGGGCCACTCTAACGCTCCTCCGAGAGACTCAAACTTTCCTCAGGATTGGCTCAACAATGGAGCCGAACACATCGGTCAGGCGGTAGTCCCGCCCCCCGTACCGATAGGTCAGTCGCGTGTGGTCGAATCCCATCAGCCTGAGGATCGTCGCGTGCAGGTCGTGCACGTGAACCCGATCCACCGTGGAGTGCCAACCGTACTCATCGGTGGCTCCATGGACCATTCCGCCCCTGATTCCGCCCCCGGCCATCCACATGGTGAACCCGAAGGGGTGGTGTTCTCGTCCATTGTTGCCCTCTGCGGTGGGTGTCCGGCCGAACTCTCCGCCCCACAGGACGAGTGTGTCGTCCAGCAACCCCCGGGCTTTGAGATCGCGGATCAGTCCGGCAATCGGACGATCCACCGCCGCACACCGCTTGGGCAGATTCTCGCGGAGACCCCCGTGGTGATCCCATGCGTTGTTCACCGGAGCATCGAAGAGCTGGACGAATCGAACGCCTCGCTCCACCAGGCGGCGGGCGAGGAGACACTGCTTGCCGAAGAGCTCGGTCGTGGGGTCGCCTGTGCCGTAGAGGCGGCGGGTCTCGGGTGATTCCAGGCTGAGATCAAACGCCTCCGGGGCTTCTCGCTGCATGCGAAAGGCCAGCTCGAAGGAGGCGATCCGCGCCTCGAGCTGGGGATTGTCGCGGCGGGATCTGGCATGGAGGGCGTTGAGTGATTTCAGCAGGTCCAGGCGGGAGCGCTGGTCGGAGAGGCTGCCTTCGGGGGCGACGAGATTGGAGATCGGTTGATTCAGATCTCGCACCAGAGTTCCCTGGTAGGCGCTGGGGAGAAAGCTGGAACTCCAGAGTTGTGCGCCCTGGAACACCGCCGCCGGGCTGACCACGACGAATCCGGGCAGATTCTGGTTCTCCGTGCCAAGCCCATAGACGAGCCAGGAACCCAGGCTGGGGCGTGAAAACGCCTGCTCGCCGGTGCACATCTGAAGGGCGGCGCCGGTGTGATTGATGTTGTCGGCGACCATGGATCGGATGACGCAGAGCTCGTCGGCCATCGACCCGACATGGGGCAAGAGCTCGCTGATCTCGATGCCGGATTGGCCTCGTCGAACGAACTCCCAGGGAGAGGGGAGCAAGTTCCCGGTCTTGGTGCGCTCGAGCCGGGGCTTCTCGAAGGGGAGCGGCTTGCCGGCCTCGGCTTTGAGACGCGGTTTCGGGTCGAAAAGGTCGGTGTGCGACGGGCCCCCCGGCATGTAGAGAAAGATGCAACGCTTTGCGCTCGCCGTGAGCGGGGGAGGCGCCACCTCGTAGGGGTTCGCCGAACGATCGGCGAGGGCCGCCTCCTGGGCGAGAAGCCCGTGGAGCGCCACGGCGCCAAACCCGGCGCCGGACCGCCCCAGAAGAGCGCGCCGTGAGAGCCCGGGTGAATAGGGGGATCGGAAGCCCATGGGAACCCTCAATCCAGGTAGATGAACTCATTGCTGCAGAGCAGCACATGGCAAAGGCGCCGCCAGGCAGCGCTCTCGATGGGGTCGCGTTGCACGAACTCGAGGGCCAGGCGTCGCTCGGTGGGAGTGGGGCGGCGGGCGTACGCCAGCTCGTAGGCCGCCTCCAGGCGGCGGCCCGGGCTTTCGGGATGCTCGTCCAGCAGGCGTTTCGCAAGCATGCCCGAGAGGCGCCGTGTGAACGAGTGGTTCAGCAAAAACAGAGCCTGGGGCGCCACCGTGGAGACTCCGCGGCGCTCCTCGGACGCATCCGGATTCGCCGCATCGAACAGGGTGGCAAAGCTGGAGCGATCCCACCGCGCGGTCTGAACATACAGCGAGCGACGCGGCAGGGACAGGTCGTCGGTCGCTGGTCCGCCGGGCGCACGGTCCAGGCTCCCCGCGACTGAGAGTATTGCGTCTCGAATCGCCTCGGCTTCCAGTCGCCGTGATGCGTACCGACCGAGCCAGCGGTTTTCGGGATCTCGCTCCACCTGGTCCGGCGCTGCAGACCCCGATTGTCGGTAGGTCTCGGACAGGACGATTCGTCGGTGCAGCTTCTTGAGCGACCATCCGTCGCGCACGAGGCCTGCCGCCAACCAGTCGAGAAGGTCAGGATGGGTCGGTGGTTCGGAGAGCAAGCCGAAGTTGTTCGGAGTTCGAACCAGACCGGAGCCGAAGTGCCATTGCCAGACGCGGTTCGCAATCACCCGGGCGGTGAGCGGGTTTCTGGGGGAAGTGATCCATGCCGCCAGTTCCCGTCGACCGCTCCCGGTGCGTACGGGAGGCGCTTCACCTCGGGATAGGAACGCCGGCACTCCGCGCGGCACGACCTCGCCGAGTCGCGTGTAGCTGCCCCGAATGTGAATCGGCACATCCTGAATTCCGGGGAACAACCCTTTGGGCTGCCCGCCTTCAACCGCCGCTTCGGCGAGCGGCGGTTCCGGCAGCAGCTCCCTCTCCACGGCCGCCAGGCGCATCGCCACCGACGCGCGCTCGGGGTCTTGCGCAGCGACGGGGGACTTCTCGAGTTCCTTTTTGCGGGTGGTGAGTTCCGCGATGAGCGCCAACTGGCGAGTTCGCTTCTCCACGAGCTCTCTCGGCGCCATCGGGATGCGGCTGACCGTGTACTCGCCGCCCTTCGCGCCGATGTCCGCCAGGATGTGAGTGCTGTAGAAGATGCCCGCCAGTGCGTAATAGTCCCGCTGGGATATTGGGTCGAACTTGTGATCGTGACATCGGGCGCATCCGAGGGTAACTCCCAGGAACGCTTTGCCGATGGTGTCGATCTGATCGTCGACCATGTCGCTCACCATCTTTTCCTTGTCCGCATCTCCGCGGTCCCAGGAGCCGTTGGTGAGGAAAGTCGTCGCAACGAGTCCATCGGCGTAGTACTCTGACCCAGATGGAGGGGGCAGAAGGTCTCCGGCAATCTGGTGAGTGAGGAACTGGTCGTACGGGAGGTCCCGATTCAGGGCCGACACCACCCAATCGCGATAGCGCCAGGCGTTCAGCGGTTCGCAGCTCGCGGTACGGGCTTTCGGGTTCCCGTCGTGGTAGTCGGCGTAGCGCACGATGTCCAGCCAATGGCGCGCCATCCGCTCCCCATAGGCGGGCGAAGCCAGGAGGCGATCCACGAGCTCCTGGTACGCCTGAGGTCGGTTATCGTCGACGAATTGCTGGACCTCGCCGGGCGTGGGAGGCAGGCCCGTGAGATCGAACGTGATCCGCCGAATCAGCGTGCGCCGGTCCGCAGGAGCCGCCGCCGAGATACCGCGCCGCTTCTGTGCCGAGCGAACCATCCGGTCCAGTTCCCGATCATCGTTCAGGACCTCGGCGGGCATGGGACGTACCGGCTGGAACGACCACCACCGGCGCTGAGTTTCGGAAACGCGAAACGTCCCCGACCCGGCGGGAGGCGCCGGCCCTTCCGGCCATGGCGCGCCCGCCGAAACCCAGTCCTCGAGGGATCGGACTTCAGTTACGCTGAGCGGTCCCGCGGGCGGCATCTTGAGCCGGCCCTCGCGGCGGACCGCTGCAAGCAGAAGACTCTGTCGGGGCTGCCCGGGGACCAACGCCGCCCCGGACTTGCCGCCCTTCAGGAGCGCGGCCCGGGAGGTCAGACTCAACCCGGCACGCGGCGGCCCCCCTGGAGTTCCCGGAGATCCGTGGCAGGAAACACACTTTTCAAGGAAGAGCGGGCGAATCTTGCGCTCGAACAGGTCGTTCGAGTCCGAAGGTCTGCTGCCGGAGCCGGCCATGGCCGCGGCGGCGATCACGGTGGCGCCCAGAATCAGGCTCGCTGCCAGGCTTGTCGACTCTCGACCCATCCCACTCCTCCACGGCCCTGCAACCTCGTGCGGGCGCCGGAGACCCGCACCCGTGCGCCCCGCTCGAGTGCGCCGGACCCACAGCACCGACTACTCGCTCATCAAGAAGATCAGCGGCCGCACATCATCCTCCGGCGTCCGCTCCCAGTGCTTCAGTAGGATTTCGTAGACGAGGATCCCTGTCTCGCCTTCACCCCAGAACAGGTAGCGAATCGCCTGGGAGACGCTGTTTTGTCGGGTCAGGCCGAGGAACAGGCGCCGGGGGTCGATCAACTCGCTCATGTAGGCGATGGTGTTGGCGAGCGCCACCGCGCCGGTGACTTCCACCATGTAGTCGCCTCCCAACCGGCGCACGTGGATCTGCAGTGGGCTCTTGAAGTCGGATCGGTCATCCCGAAGGTGGATGTGAAGGTAGGCGATCGGACCATCGATCTGGTAGTGCCTGCGGATTTCCTCTCCCTTGGCGAGGCGCGCTCGACCCGAACCGACCTTCAGGGGCGCGAGGTTCACCCGCTTGCCCAGCAACTCTCGCCAGAGATCAGGCGAGACGCCATCGGCGAGTGTCACTGCTTCAACGCGCAGTTCGGTGGCTCGCACCCACCGCGAGAGCGCGCTGAGCGCCATGATCGCCAGGATGAAGATGGAAGCGATGACCAGGCCGTCGGGTCGTTCATGCACGTTCTGAATGAGCGTGTACGCAAAGATCGCTGCAACTCCCCAAAAGTAGCAGACTCTCCACAGCGGCGCTGGGGCTTCCCCGGAAGGGGCTTCCCTCACGGGCTTCCCAGCATCCTCATGATCGCAGTGCTCCTCCTCGTCTGAGGGAGCGCCTGCCGTTCCGGTCCGTTCACGTCCGAGCGCGAGCGCCACAGCCACGCTGGCGGACAGAATCAGGACCAACACCCCGGTTGCATACGCGCCGGCCTGCTTCTCAACATCGGCATGGAAGATGAGTGTGACCACGACGTCGACCGCGAACAGCACCAGCACCAGCGGCCGAGGCGCGGCGACCCACCGGGGCGCCATTCCCAAACGAGGAAGGTAACGCGGCACCACGTTGAGCAGCCCCGCCATCGCCGAGGCTCCAGCAAACCAGAGAATAAGGATCGTGGAGATGTCGTAGACCGTGCCGAAGCCGTGCCCCATCAACTCGTGACACAGGTAGGCGAGAACCCGACCTGCAGCCGGTCCGCCTTCTTCGTAGGCTTCTTTGGGGACGAGAACCGAGGTGACGAAGCTCGTGGCAACGAGGAGCACGCTCATAATCGCCGCCGCGGCGAAGAGCAGCTTTCGGGATGCCCGGATGCGGCCCATCGGGCGCGGAGCACCGAAGTCGGACGCGTCCCCCTCCACCAGGGGCATGACTGAGACCCCCGTCTCGAAGCCGCTCAAGCCGAGTGCGAGACGGGGAAAGATCAAGGCCGCCGCCAGTGCCAGATGGGTGAAGTCCCCCTTTGCAGTCAATGCGGCCTGCCAATTGGACAACAGATTCGGATGCTCTGCGATCTCGATGAAGCAGCGACCGGCCACCACTGCATTCAGGAGGAGATAGGGGATGCCCACCCCCACGGCGAGGCCGATCGCCTCGCGGAAGCCCTTGAGGAACACGGCGGTGAGGAGCACCAGCAGGACCAGTGTGACCCACAACTGACCGTGGTGCAGGTGCTGCGCCACCAGCGGATTCTCCACGAGGTGCTCTGCCGCATCGGCGGCGGAGAGTGTCATGGTGATGACGAAATCGGTGGCAGCGAAACCGAGCAGGATCAGGGTCAGCATCTTGCTGCGCCATCCACTGAGGAGGTTGGCGAGCATCGCGATGGAGCCCTGACCCGTGTAGGAGCGTCCGGCGACCTGAGCGTAGACGGGGAGGGCCCCGAAGAGCGTGACCAGTACCAGGACCAGCGTGGCGATGGGGGAGAGGGCGCCCGCGGCGAGAAGGGCAATGCCCGGCTGGTATCCCAGGGTGGAGAAGTAGTCGACGCCGGTCAACCACAGAACCTGCCACCACGGGTGGGTCGGATGGTGCCCGTGGGACTCGCCGTCGTGATCGCCTTCGAACAGCCACTTCTGGAGCGGCGTGGCGGGTGCGGCCGTCTCCACGGCAGCGAAGAGGGATTCAGTCGTGTCGTTCTCGGGAGGGTGAGACATGGTGCGCGAATATCCGGGCCGTCGGGAGAGCGATCTGCAGGCGAGTGGTCCGGATCCGGCGAGCGAGCCTATCCGGGAAGGCGCTTCACCAGCGCACTACAAACAATATCCGGGAGGGCTTGCATCGTGCGGTGGACCCTGATCGCGACAGTCATCATCAGTACGTTCGGATGTGCATGGGGGCAGACCCTCCCTGCAAAGGCCGGACGGTGGACATCTCACCCCGCGCTCCCGTTAGGAAGGGGCGGCGCCCACTCGGGGCTGGTGGGCGGCCGCTGGGTCGTAGCCGGCGGCTCGCATTGGGTGGACGGGAAGAAGCACTACTCGGGCCGGGTGGACACCATGAACCCGACGGATGCCTCACCCACATGGGGCGACGGTCCCGAGATGCCGGAACCCCGAGCGGGAGGCGCGTACGCATCCGACGGGAATTCGCTCTATGTGCTCGGCGGCGCCGATGAAAACGGCGGATCCCTCTCGAGTTGCCTGAAGCTGGAGGTGGTGGCCGGCGAGTTCAGGTGGTCTCCGCTTCCCCCACTTCCACAGCCACGCGCCTACGGTTCGGCCGGAGTCATCAAAGACCGGCTGGTGCTGGCGGGAGGCGTGTCGGATCCCAATACCCTCGCCGGCACGACCGATGAAGTGCTGACGCTTGATCTGAAGGATCCCCGCGACGGGTGGAAGCGAGGAGCGCCGGTACCGGGTGGCGCCCGCAGTCTGGCGGCCTCGGCGGTGTCGGATGGAAAGCTCCATTTGTTCGGAGGCTGCCGGCCTCTGGGCGGGGGGCAAGTCGAGAATCTCGACGGGGTTGCGGCGTACGATCCGGGCCGAAACCGTTGGACGGCCCGCGCCGGTCTGCCGGCGGCCATGCGGGGTCCGGCGGCGGCGGCGCTGGACAAGGACGAAATCGCAGTGGTGGGCGGGAACTCGGCCGGTCCCGCCGATGCCGAGAACTACGGCATTTCCTACGGGTTTGAACGACGCTCGTGGATCTACGACGTCAAGAAGAACCGGTTTCGGCCGGCGGCGCCGCTGTCCGGTCCGGTGGCGGTTCCCAATCTGGAGGTAGCCGGCGGCCGCGTGTGGGTCACCGCGGGGGAAGATCGTGCTCGCTCCCGCCGTGACTGGACTGTCTCAATTCCTGCCTCGGAGTTTCGGGAGGTCCTGGTCGGCCGTCCGTTTCTCGTTTGCCTGGGAGACTCGGTGACCGATGGCGTCGGGCGCAGTGGGGTGCAGTCCGGCGGCACGTACCCCCGCGTGCTGGAGCGAATCGCGTCGGGAACCGATCCGGCGCCCTGGGTAATTGCCGCCGGTCGCGGCGGTGAAACCACTCGCGGTTGTCTCGATCGGATGGCATCGGTCTTCGCTCCCCTGCCCAGGATCGATTACGTGGTGGTGATGTACGGACTGAATGATGCGGCCCTGGTCGATCCGGGACCCGCAGCCCGCACGGCGCCCCGGATCAGCGCGGCGGACTACGAAGCCAACCTCTCGGCGATTCTCTCTGAGGTGCGGCGACAGGGCGCGGCGCCCATCCTCTGCACACCGAACCCGATGACCCGGAAGTATCGCTACGGAGACTTCGGAGCGTACCGGGGCATGAGCGACATCAACGAGACGTTGAAGGGTCATGTCGAGGCCGTTCGCCGGCTGGCCCGTCAGCAGAAGATCCCCCTGGTGGACATCTTCCAGCTCATGCCCCGGCAGCCGCGCTGGGAAGAGCGATTGCCGGATGGGATCCATCCGGACACCGAGGGGCTGGCCTGGCTGGCCGGGGCGGTGAACGAGGTGTTGAAGAAGTCGTACGGTCCGAAAGCCGATGAGGGTTCTCGATGAGAGGCTGGTTCAGACCCGGAGCGCTGGTGACGCTGGCTCTATTGGTCTGTGGTGTTGCAGGGATGCCTTACCCGCCGGCGGCCGGCGCCCCCGCCGAGACGCCGCCCAACATCGTGATGATCGTGTCGGACGATCAGGGGTGGCCCGATTTCGGCTTCATGGGGCACCCCACGATCCGGACGCCCCACCTGGACCGACTGGCGGCGGAGAGTGCTGTCTTTCCGAACGGATACGTGCCGACATCGCTGTGCCGGGCCAGCCTGGCGACGTTGCTGACCGGGTTGTACGGACATCAGCATCGGATTTGCTGCAACGATCCGCCGGAAGGCGTGGATCGCACGGTGATGAACACGTTCCTGAAGCAGGCGCCGTCGCTCCCCCGCCTCCTCCAGCAGAAGGGATATGCCAGCCTGCAAACCGGCAAGTTCTGGGAGGGACATTACAGCAACGGCGGTTTCACCCACGGTCTTACCGTGAAGGGGCGGCATGGGGACGACGGGTTGGTGATCGGGCGGCAGACGATGGAGCCGATTTACGACTTCATTCGAGGGCGTCAGGGGAAGCCGTTCTTCGTGTGGTATGCGCCCATGATGCCGCACGAACCCCATAACCCTCCTGGGCAGCTCCTGTCGAAGTACACGGCGCCGGGCCGTCACCCCAAAGTCGCCGCCTATTGGGCCATGTGCGAGTGGTTCGACGAGACGTGTGGCGCCTTGTTGAAGTTCCTGGACGACAGCAAACTTCGTGACAACACGATCGTTTTGTTCGTTGTGGACAATGGTTGGATTCAAGAAACCGGCGGTGTTCGACGAACCCGCGGCAACTTCGCGCCCAAATCCAAACTCTCACCCTACGACGGCGGGCTCCGGACGCCGGTCATGATCCGCTGGCCCGGTCGCACTCGCCCGGGGCGTTACTCCGATCTGGTGTCCACCATCGATGTCGCGCCGACGCTGCTGGAAGCCGCTGGAATTCAGCCCCCGCGCCCGCTGCCGGGGCTTTCGCTGATGAGGACTTCCGCGGGCAAGGGCCGTTTGCCGAGAGACTCGGTCTTCGGAGAACTCTATGTTCACACGGCGGTCAGTCTGTTCCGTCCGTCTCTGAACCTGACTCATCGCTGGATGCGGAAGGGCGACTGGAAGCTGATTCTGCCGGTGGACCGGGGCGAGCAGCCCGAACTTTACCGGGTCTCCGTGGATCCTTACGAGGAGAAGGATCTGGCGGAATCGGAGACGGATCGACTGGCTGCTCTCCAGGTGGAATTGGAAAAGTGGTGGGACGGTGGCCGGCGCTGGAACCAGTGAACCGGCGGGCACGGGTCATCGTCATGGCGTTTGGAGTTGGTTCGGGCGATCGGCGCCGCGTCGGCTTTGTGGGGTACCCGGGAGGGTTTTAGATGCGAGCTGTTAGGAGTGCGGTCACTGCGCTGATTGCCGTGTCGAGCATGGCGGCGGCTTGTGCGCAGGACGCGGAGTTTTCGGGACCTCAGGTGGGGGAGAAGTCTCCGGCGTTCAAGGCCGTCGGCATCTGGGGCCCACAGGCGGGCAAAGAGCACCAGGTCAACCCGACCTCGGGCGCGAACGCCGTCATCTTCGTACATCAGATCGAGCGGTCGATCGTGCCGCTGTTGGGGGTGATCGACCAGTACTGCGGCGAGAAGAAGACGCAAATCACGGGGCAGGTCGTCTTCCTCTCCGACGACCGGGTGGCTGCCGAGCAGCGACTTCCGCTCACTGCGCGCGCGATCCGCTTGCAGGCTCCCGCGGCCCTCTCTCTCGACGGGATTGAGGGACCTGGCGCTTACGGTCTGAACAAGAAGTGCATGATGACGATCGTGCTTTCTCGGGACAACAAAGTGGCGGCTAACTTCGCGCTGACCCAGCCGGGGATCGTGGACGCGCCGAAGGTGATTTCCGCGATTGCTGCTTTGATCGGAGATCCCAAGCCGCCGACCGCCGAGGAACTGCAGACTCGCCGCGCTGCGCTCATTGGTCGAGATGCTCCGCGTCGACCCAACGCCGACCCCAACGCGCCGAAGCGACAGCTCCCGGGCGCCGCGCCGACGGATGAAAAACTGATCGGGATGCTTCGGCGTTTCATTCAGCCCACGAACACCGACGCGGACGTGGACACCGTCCTGAAAGACGTGGAAGCGTACGTGGCGACCGTCCCCGACCTTCGAAAACAGGCGATCAACAGCTGGATCCGGGTCCTGGCCATTCCCTACGGAACGCCCTACGCGCAAAAGGTGGGGAAGACGTTCGTGGAAAAGCTCCAGAAGATTCAGTGATTCAGTCTCGCAAGATCTCCTGGCTCGGGGCGGGGGGCGCGGCGATCGGTCTCCTATCGCCGCGCCCCTCCTTCGCCGTCGGCGGAGGGCCCGCGTCGCCGGACTTCACGCGCGACATCCTGCCGACTTTGGCGCGGGCCGGCTGTAATGTCGGCGCGTGCCACGGCGCCGCGACCGGACAGGGCGGCTTCCATCTCAGTCTGTTGGGTTATGATGCCGGCGGCGATTGGGAGGCGATCGCTCGGGAACTGGGCGGCCGCCGAGTCGACATCGCGAGTCCGGGTCAGTCTCTGTTGCTCCGCAAGGCCACCATGGCCGCGCCGCACGGGGGCGGGAAGCGGCTTGCCGTCGGAGATCCATCCTTTGCCAGATTGGCGGCATGGATTCGTGCAGGAGCCCCACGGGGAGACACGCGCGAGCGCCTGATCAAGCTCACGGTTCAGCCGGGTGAGATCCTGGATGCCCAGCCCGGCCGCTCGGTGGCCCTCAAAGTGACGGCAGACGCGGGCGACGGCAAATCCTACGACGTGACGCATCTCGCCACGTATCGTGCCGACTCGCCGGAGATCTCATCGGTCTCGCCGGAGGGCGTCGTTCGGGTGAACTCCCGCGGCCAGGGCGCCGTGACGGTGCGCTACCTGGGCGCCGTCACGGCCCTTCAGGCGGGTGCGGCGTACGCTCCGGCGACAGCGGCTGTCGGCGCGCCGGGATTGGATGGACCGCTCTTCGGGCGGATTGCCCGGCTCGGCCTGAAACCGTCGCCGCCGGCCGAGCCGGCAGAACTGGTGCGGCGATTATACCTGGATCTGATCGGTCAATTGCCGCCGTCCGAGCTAGCCCGCGAAGTGAGCAGCTCCACGAACGGGTTCGCCACGCGTGAGGACCTCGTCGAGCGTCTACTCTCCCAACCCGAGTTCGCGGAACACTGGGCAAGAAAGCTGGGAGACCTGTTTCAGGTCAGCTCGAAGAGGATCGGCGCCGAACCGGCGATGGCCTACGAGCGCTGGTTGAGAGAAGGGGTCCGGCAAGATCGTCCCCTCGACGAACTGGTGCGGGGTATCCTCACAGCCACGGGGTCCCTCGCCGAGGCTCCCGGCGGAGGCTTCTTCCGATTGGCGACTGATCCTCGGGAGGTGGCGGAGAACGCCGCACGGATGTTCATGGGCGTGCGCATTCAGTGCGCTCGGTGCCACAACCATCCGTTCGACCGCTGGACACAGGCGGATTACCACGCCTTCGCGGCGGTGTTTGCCCGAACCACCGCGAGCGGAGATCGCGTCGTCCAGAAAGAACGTGGTGAGGTTCCGCACCCCAAGACCGGGAAGGACGTCGCGCCGGGTACGCTTGGAGCGGGACCGCTGCCTTCTGCCGCGGACCGTCGCGAGCCGTTGGCGCGCTGGCTCACCTCTCCCGAGAACCCGCTGTTCGCCACGGCCTTCGCCAACCGCATCTGGAAAGAGTTGATGGGTCGGGGGATCATCGAGCCTGTCGATGACCTGCGAGTGTCCAACCCGCCCTCCAATCCCGAGTTGCTGTCGGAGGTGGTGGCCGAGTTCACGCGAGGCGGATATCGCCTCAAACCGTTGATCCGGGCCATCGTCCGCAGTCGCGGCTACCGACTGGCGTCCCGCTCCCTGCCGGAAAATGCGCGAGATGAGAGGCTCTTCTCACGCGCATATGCCCGGCCGCTCCATGGAGTCGTGCTCCTGGATGCGCTTGCCTCGGCCACCGGAACATCCGATTTCACCGATGCGGCCGGCGTTCCCCTCCGCGCGGCCTCGCTGGAGGACGCCCTCACGCCCTCCTACACGCTGGATGTGCTGGGACGCTGCCGTCGAGACGGCCCCTGCGAGCCGGAGTTGCTCGGGGGCGGACTGGCTGCGGCGCTGCACCTGGTGAACGGAGAGGCGATTCAGAAGAAGCTCAGCGAAGCGTCGAACCGCCTGGAGTCGCTGAGCATCGACACTCTGGTGGAGTCGCTCTACCTCCGCAGTGTTTCCCGACTCCCACGGACTGAGGAGGTCGCGCATTGGCGCGCCTACTTCAGCCGGGAGGGAGTTCGCCGCGAGCAAATCGAGGATTTGCTCTGGGCCCTTTTGAACAGTTCCGAGTTCGCCTTCAACCACTAGAGGTCTCTCACCATGCTTCGCTGCGATGGAGTCGATCGGCGCACCTTCCTGAAAGTCGGGGCGCTGGGAGGCATCAGCTTGAGTACGCTCCTGCGTGCCCAGGCGGCCGCTCCCGGCACGGTGGCGCAGGCGAAGGCCTGCATTCTGATCTGGTTGGACGGGGGGCCGAGCCATCTCGACACGTTCGACCTCAAACCGGAAGCTCCCGGCGAGGTTCGAGGCGACTTCAAGCCGATCGAAACGGCAGTCTCCGGGATCCGAATCTGCGAGCATCTGCCGCGAATCGCACGAGAGATGCGCGAGATCGGCTTGATCCGTTCGTTGACGCATGAGTTGGGAGATCACTCGGCGGGCAGCCACTACTTGCTGACCGGTCACCGTCCGAGTCCGGTGCTTGAGTTCCCGAGTATGGGGAGTATCGCTTCTTTGGAACTCGGTCGCGGCGGCGCGCTCCCGCCGTACGTCGCCATTCCGGATGCAGTCCGCTATGCCGGGCCCGGATACCTCGCGGGGATTCACGCGCCGTTCGCCGTCGGCGGCGATCCCTCTCGTCCGGAGTTTCGAGTGCGCGACCTGGCTCCGGCGGCGGGAGTCGCCGCGGAGCGCGTTCCCTTGAGGCAGCGTCTGCTCCAAGAAGTGAACGAACTGGCGCGAGCCGTGGATCGAACCGAGGGCGTGAACGCACGAAATGCCGACCTGGCCCGGGCCGCCGCGCTGACCACCTCGCCCAATGCACGCGGGGCCTTCGACATCAGTCAGGAGCCCGCCGGCGTTCGGGAGCGATACGGACGCGGCCGCCTCGGCACGGGCTGCCTCCTGGCCAGACGCCTCGTGGAAGGCGGAACCCCCTTTGTCACCGTGGTGGATGTGGGGTGGGACACGCATCAGCAGATTTCAAGGGCACTCCCCGACTCGCTGTTCCCCGGCAGCGGCAAGTTGCCTTCGCTGGATCGCGCTTACTCCACGCTTCTGGCAGACCTTCGGGAGCGCGGATTGCTCGCCTCGACGCTCGTCGTGATGATGGGCGAGTTCGGACGTACGCCCAAGCTGAACGCGCTCGCTGGACGAGATCACTGGCCCCGGGCGGCCTTCGCGCTCCTCGCCGGGGCCGGCATCCGCGGAGGTCAGGTAGTCGGCGCGACGGACCCGCACGGAGAGTCGCCCGCCGATCGGCCGGTTACCCCCGAGGACATTGCCTGTACGGTGTTCGACCGGCTCGGCATCGACCCTCGACGCGAATTGCACACCCGGGATGGCCGCCCCATCAAGCTCGTGGACGGCGGTCAGGCGATCCGGGAGCTTGTGTGAATCGTCGTGAGTTCGGGATGTCCGTGGCGGCCGCCGGCGTTCAGGTCGGGAAGCCGCCCGCGATCCCCAGACGGCTGCCCGGCCCCATCCGATCTCTGGCCTGGGACAGCGTCAGGCGCATTCTGATTTCGAACGAGACCTCAGGAGTTCGTGTTTGGGACCCTCGAACCCTTAAGCCGGGCCGCCGCATTGAGCTTGGGACGCCGCGGGTGCAGGCGCTCGCCCTGTCCCCGGATTGCAGACGACTCGCCGTTGCCGCCGGGCTCCCGGGCAGTGCGGGCGGCGTTTTCATCCTGGACTGGCCATCCGGTCGAATTCTGATGCAGCAATCGGTGGGTCCGGATGCAGCCACCGCGGTGGCATTTTCCCCCGATAGCCAGCGGGTCGCGGTGGGGTCGATGGATCGGCTTCTGCGGGTGTGGTCCGTGACGTCTCCCACCGCGGCGTCTCCGATGGAGTTTCGCGGACACAGTGGCGCCGTGCTCTGCGTTGCACATGCCGTCGCCGAAGATCGATGGCTGACGGGCGGGTTCGATCGTACGGTCCGACTGTGGGATGCTGCATCGGGCGCGCCGGTTCGAAGCTTCACGAACCACACCGGCCCCGTCCACGAGGTCGTCGTCCGTCCCGACGGGCGCTACACCGCCACTGCGTCCGACGATCGCACGGCTCGAGTGTGGCAGCCTGCAATCGGTCGCATGGTCCGAATCCTTCGAGGGCATGACGGCCCGGTCCTCACCGTGCGCTACTCTCCGGACGGTTCCCGGATGTTCACCGCCGGAGCAGAGGGTGTGGTCCGCGCATTCGATGCGGACAGTGACGAACTCCAGACGCTTCCCGGACCCGCCGTCGCTACGGACTGGATCTACGCACTTATCCCCGATCCGGCCGGGGGCTCAGTGTTTGTGGGAGACGGTTCCGGCATTGTGCGCCGTATTCCCGTCTGATCCGGGCTCATGTGGGTCCCAACACCGGCCGGCTCATGCCTCGGCATCGGCGGTCACTCGGATGACTCGAGTTCTGAAACCCCCATCGGGTTCGAGTTCGAGCAATCGGTACCCGGGCGCCAGGGGGTCGGTGTCGAAGTCGTAGTTGTTGGGTCGGAACTGCACGCCGGTGGAAGCGGACATCAGGACGGTGCAGCCGCCGAATCCCACGGTCATCTCCTGATGGCCGTGGCCACAGCAGACGAGTCGGACCGCGTGCCGGATGATCAACTCCCGCAGCGCTTCAGCGTCACCGAGACCCAGAAGATTCAACCAGTGACTACCGGTTCCGACCGGGGGATGGTGCATGAACAGGCACGTGGGGCGCGTGTCGGCTCGGAGGCGGGAGTCGATCCAGTCCAACTGTTCGGCCCCGAGCAGGCCGTTTACCGACCCGGGAATGTGCGTGTCGAGGCCGAGAAGCCTCCAGGCTCCGGCGAACTCCTCGAACACGATTCGTTCACCCATCCGCTGAATGCGGTCAGGAAAGACCTCCTGCATTGCGTCCCGGTTATCGTGGTTGCCGGGGAGCAGGCGCAGTCGGGCTCGCCAGTCCCCCAGGAGCGGGCTGAGCCGGCAGTACGTCTCAAGAAGCTCGTCGTGCGCGATGTCTCCCGTCACCACCAGATGGTCGACCGCGTCCGGGCTCCTGGGAAGCACGTCCAGCACACGCTGCAGCGTCTGTCGGGTGCAGACTTCCTTCAGCGTGCGCTCAGGCTCGGTGAATAGGTGCAGGTCCGTTAACTGTACGACCCGGGCAACTGGCATAGGGGTGACCTCTCAACTCCCTGGACAGCATTCCCGCGGCTCGGGAATGGCCTGCATGAAAAAATCGCAGGATAACTCAAGGGGGAGACTTCCGCCCCGCGCCACTGGATGCTCCGATCTGAGCTGCATCGGCCTTGCGGGGGCCGATCCCCCTCCTCCCTTGCTTTCCGAGGTGGTCAATGGGCTTTCCTGCTCCCGGTTCGCGTTTCTTCGGGCTTCGATCTCCGTCGCTGCTGCTCGGTCTGGCCGCGCTGCTCGCCGCTCTTCTGGCGGGCTCGGCGCCGGGCACTCAGGGGGACGCCGAGTTGCCGCCGATCCCCGCGGGAAAGTCTCGCACCTGGGCGGCGAAGTGGATCTGGACCCCAGGGGAAGCGGCGCCGCGGAACAGCTACACCCACTTCCGGAAGAGCTTTCGCCTCGACAGCGTTCCGAAAGAGGCACGTCTGTTCATTACCGCTGACAGCCGCTACCGGGCATGGATCAACGGGATCCCGGTTTCGCAGGGGCCCGCGCGCTCGGACCCCAGATGGCAGAGCTACGACAACATCGAAGTGGGTTCCCGCCTCAGAAAGGGTGAGAACACGCTGGCGGTGCTGGTGCACCACATCGGTGAGACCACCTTCTCTTACATCCAGGGGAGAGGGGGCCTGCTGGCGGAGTTAACCGGGAATTCGAATCAGCCGCTGTTGAATACCGACACGACCTGGAAAGCTCGCCGGAGCCGGGCATGGGGAACCGATCCGAACGGGGGCCACGGTCAGCCGCGAATGAGCATTCAACTCGACTTCAACGAAGTCTTCGACGCGAGAGAGGACCTGAAGGATTGGGTGAAGCCGGAGGTCAGCGATGCCGACTGGCCCGCCGCCGTCGAGGTCGGCCCGGTTGGGACGCTGCCCTGGCGGACGCTGGAGGAGCGGGACATCCCTGCGCTGCGGGAGCGACCCGTGGCGCCCGCCGCCGTGCTCTCCGTCTTCGAAGCGGAGTTGCCCCCACGGACGACCGGCTATGTCTCCGTCGACATGGCGGTCTCGAAGCAACTCTCTGCTCGACGGATCGAGGTGGTGGACCCCGACGGCTTGCTGCATCCGGACCAGGGCAAAACCACGCACGTCAAGACCGCGCCTGGTGTGGATGCCGCGTTTCTGATCGACTTCGGCCGTGAGGTCGCCGGTTCACCTCGGATCGAGCTCAAGGGCGCGAAGGGTGGCGAAGTGATCGACATGGGGTATGGCGAGGTGCTCCACGACGGCGCCGGTGAGTTCGTATCTCCCGCCTCGGGTAAATTGGGCCGTCTCAACCCCGATCGTGACAAGGTGCACTACGCCGATCGCTACGTCTGTAGACCTGGAGATCAGGTGTTTCGCACGTTTGAGCGGCGGGC
>SYKE01000279.1 GCA_005798285.1 Actinomycetota bacterium | reverse complement strand
GGATAGAGTCCAGACGCGACCGATCCCAGTGCTTCACCTCGATGATGTGGATGCCGCTCGGCCCCACGACGACCAGATCCAGTTCGTCGGCAAGGTATTCCGAAGCGCTGCTGTGAGACAGGTTGCTGAGAAGTACCCAGGTCTCAGCCTGTCGAGCTCCATCGAGCTTGGCCTTCAAATACTGAACGGCGGACCGCTCGCTTTCGTTCGCGAACGGCCCGCAAGGGATATGTTTTGCGCTCACGCTTGACCCGGTATTTCCGATGAGCCATTGTCCGTCGGACCCGGTCCGTGAACCGCAATCCAACCGCTGGCTTTGAGCAAACTCTGGTGCGCCGGGTCCTACCCGCGGGGACCACACCAGAGATTGTGAAGGTGTGGAGCGGCGCGTAAAGTCGGCGTCAATATCAGATTCGCGGCCGTGGAGGCGGCATCCTTCTCGCGGGAGTCGGATGATCCATTCGATTGCGTGACGGCGACAGTGTGAATGGTCGCAATTCCACTCGTACCGATCCGTCGTCGCGAGGGTGGCCGCTCGTTACAGCTTCACCACCTCGCCGCTCTCGGCGGAGCGGTAGGCGGCGTGGACCAGTTCCAGCGTCTTGAGGTTGTCGCGGCCCGAGGTTTCGGGTTCGCGGCCCTCGCGGAGGCACTCCACCCAGTGCTGTTGGATCCGCACGACGCTGTCCTGAACCGTCAGGAAGCGCGGGTCGGCCCAGGCGTAGGCGGGCAGCTCCACCTCGAAGCCTCGGAGCGTCTCGGCGGTGTCGACCGTGATCCGGCGCACCGGGCGGAGTTCCACGCTCGCGCCGGGTGACTCCAGGCGCACCAGGGTCTCCGGAAACGGGTCGGGCGTGATGCGGGAGCCGTAGCTCAGCTCCACCGAGCACGTGGCGCCGCTCTCGGCCTTCAGCAGGATCAGGGCCACGTCTTCGCCCTTCGCCCGCGGCTCGAGGCGCCCGACCTGGCAGTAGAGCTGAGTGAACTCGCCGAAGAAGAAGCGCGCGAGATCGAGGATGTGAACTCCCATGTCCATGATCACCAGCCGGGGCTGCTCCAGCAGGTAGGGCTGGTTCGTGTAGATGTCGAAGCCGGTCCACCACGCCACCCGGCCGAACACCGGGCTCCCAAGGCGCCGCGACTCCTCGCGCAGCACCCGGTTCGGAAGCTGCCAGCGGAAGTTCTCGTGCACCATGAAGCGCACGCCGGCCGCGTCGCAGGCCGCCACCATGGCGCGGGCGTCGTCGAGGTGAAAGGCCATCGGCTTCTGGCAGATCACGTGCTTCCCCGCGCGGGCGCAGAGCTCCACGAGCGGTCGGTGGGTCTCGGGCTGGGTGATGATGTCCACGAAGTCCAGCGACTCGCGACGGAGCATCTCGGCGGCATCGGAGTACGGGACGGCCCCGAACTCCGTGCCCCACGCCTTCGCCCGGGCGGGGTCCTGGTCGCACACGGCGACGATCTCGGCTCCGGCTACTTCACGCCACCCCTGGATGTGGTTGCGGCCGAAGAAGCCGCAGCCGATGACGGCGCCCCGCAGGGGTTTCAAAGTCCTCGCGTCCACTTCCCTACTCCAGCCTCACCCGAACCTCTCCGGTTCGCCTACTTCGCAGCGCCGGGGGCCGGGCCGGGCTTCCCCACGCGCATCAGGCGAGTCCCGGAGCGAATCACCACCGCGCCATCCACCGCCGCCGCGCCGTAGACCCGGCCCGAGATCGTCAGCCGGTTCTCCGCCAGCTTGTTCATCGCGGGTCCCGCCGCGAACACCGTGGTGGCGCCGGAGGTGTCGAAGAAGTAGATCCGGCCGCCCGCCGCGATGGGAGAGGCCCAACTGCTGGCCGGCAGCCGGGTCTCCCATTCCACGGCGCCGCTGGCGAGCGACACGCAGTATGCCGTGCCCACGCGGTCGGTGAAGTAGACCCGTCCCTCGCTGATGAGCGGCGATCCGAACGAGCAGGTGGCGGCGGTCTGCTTCCAGCGGACGGCGGCGCCGGTCGTGTCGCCGGTAACGCCGAGCTTCACCGCCAGGGTGTTGCCGCGCTCGCTGGAGGCGAGCACGGCGAGGTCGCCTTCCACGCTCGGGCTGGGCACGGTGTTGCCGGCGAGACCGTTCACCGACCACCGCGGCTCACCGTCGTCCAGGCGATAGGCGGACAACCGGGGCGGCGCGCTGATCAGGATCTGCAACTCGCCGTTGTGCCGGGCGATGACCGGCGTGGACCATCCGACGCCGATGGGATGCTCCCGCTTCCAGCGGTTGGCGCCGGTCTTCGGATCCACCAGCAGCAGGTAGGAGCCGCCGTCGTGCGCCACCGCCACCACCAGTCCCTTTTCGGAAAGGACCGGAGAGCCGCCGAGCCCGTGGTTGCTCTTGAGGGCGCCGTACTCCTGAACCAGCGAGCGCTGCCAGCGCTTCTCCCCCGTGTGGCTGAACGACGCCAGGTCGCCGGTCTCGAACAGCGCGTACACGCCGTCGCCATCCACCGCGGGGGTGGGCGCCGCCTTGCTGACGTAATCCGACGTCATCACGCCCTGCGAGCCCTTGATCTCCCGGCTCCAGAGCAGCTTCCCGGCGGCGAGATCCACACAGTGGAGGGCGCAGCGGTCCTGCATGGGTCCCGCCACGGTGGTGACGAAGACCCGCCCGTTCCAGATGACCGGGCTCGACTGTCCGTAGCCGGGAAGCTCCACCTGCCACGCGAGGTTCTCGGTGTCGGACCACTTCAGCGGGAGCCCCACGGCCCGGCTGCGACTGTCGCCCCCGCCGCGAAATCCGGGCCACTGGCTCGACTGCGCCTCCGAGCGGCTCGGAAGGAACGAGGCGATGCCGACCGAAAGACAGAGGGCCCGCAGTATCGGTCTCATTTCTACCAATTCCTTCCGTGTCCTTCCGTAGGGCGATCTGCGTCGCTCACAGAGGCCTACTTCAGCACCGTCGCCTCATAGCCGAGGCCCTGAATGGTCTTCGTCACCTTCGCCGCGCTGGTCTTTGCGGGATTCAGCGTGACGGCGCCGAGTTTCTTCACATAGGTGATCTCGGCTCTGGAGACGCCCGGCGCCTTCTTCAGCTCATCGGAGATGGTCTTGGCGCAGCCCTCACAGTGCATGCCGTTGATCCGGATGCGAACGGTCTGTGCCGCGGCGACGGGCTTCTTGGGCGCGGCGCCAGCCGGAACGGACGGAAAGACGGACGCGGCGAGCGCGAGGCTCAGCGCGGCGAACGCGGTTGAAAACAGTCCAGAACGCAAGATCCTATCCTCCGGAACCCGTATTGATCGGCGAAGAAGACGAAGAAGGCGATGACGGCGATGAAGGCGAGGGAGCCGCTCGGACGATCGCACAGCCGAATGCCTGCACGAACGGTCTGGGTGGGTGATGTCCGGCGAGAACGGCCTCCAGGGCATTCCGCACATCGTGCACGCGCACCTCTTCCGGGTGGCGGCTGTCGTCCACTCGGCCCTGATACTGCACCACGCGCTTGCGGTCCAGCACGAAGGCTTCGGGAGTCACGATGGCGTGCAGTTGCCCCAGGAGCTTCCCGGCGGGATCCCAGAACGTGGGAAAGGGGAACGCGGCGCTTCGCGAGTGGGCGGCCACCTCATCACGCGGCTCATCGGCGGCGGAGTAGATGCCGACGATGCGGAGTCCCTGCTTCGCGTAGAGCCCGGGCAGCTCCCGCATCCGCGTGTCGTAAGCCTTCGAGCAGGGGCAGCGGGCTGAGATGAACAGCAGCAAGGTAGCGCGGCTGCCGTCCTCGAACAGCGGTCGCGGCTCCCCCGTGGCGGCATCCGGCAGGGACAGCGGCGCTACCTTTGTGCCGACCGCCCGCACCAGACTCTGGCGCGAGGGCATCATGCAGCAGGCGGCCATGGTCATCACCTGCTCGCCCAGCCGTTCGAGCTGGAGGCGCTCGATCCGCTCCATGATCGTGCCCCGCGCGCCGACGATCACCGCGCCGCGGAGCCGACCCGAGCCGTCCGGCTTCAACCGGTAGCTCCGCGCCACCTCGCCGGCGGGATCGGAGAGCAGCGGGAAATCGAGCAGCTTGCCGTCGTGAAACTCTCGCAGCGGCTCCTGGGCGTCACTGCCGACGCCGAACATGCGGATGCCGGTGCGATCAAATTCGCCCATCCGCTTCTGCACATCCAGCAGCCCCTGCTTCGACGCTTCGTCGAGCGGTCCGAAGAAGAGCAGCACCACCGGCCGGCCCCGGTAGTCCTCCATCCGGTGCACCCGGCCCGCCTGGTCCGGCAGCGAGAACAGCGGCGCGAACCGGCTGCGTCCCCCATCGCCGTTGAGCCGCACCACCCACACCGCGAACAGTCCGACCAGCACCGCCAGCACCGTGACCGCTCCCCCGAGGAGCTTCCAAACCGAGAGCCGCGGCGGGGCAACTACGGGAGACCGAACAGGAGAAGCGGCTGGGGTGGGTTCCGACACGACAATTCCTTGGGGACAGAGCAGAAGGCGCAGACGCCCCGGCGGGGCTCCTGGTTGGGTAGTGTTATCTTACCCGAGCAGCCGTCTTCGGCCGTCGCCGCCCGTGTCCGGACAGACCGGGATGGTTTGCGCTTGCCCGGCAGGAGCGCGTTCCGCTCTCCTACGATCCTCGCACAAACCGGAGGATCGAAATCGCAGGCTGGGTCGAGCGCGCAGCGGCCGCCCGGGATTGAAATCCCGGGCTACTGCGTGAAAGCCCTGCAGGCTGCGGCGGCACGCTCGCGCAACGGGCGACATCGAGTCCCGGAGGGGCTTCCACGAAGCAAGCCGGGTGCTTCAACACCCGGCGGACCCGGTGAGATCGCCCCGGTCGCGGATGTGGGACGTACCGCTGCGGCGAACGCGCAACGGCCGCCCGGGATTGAAATCTCGGGCTACTGCGTGAAAGCCCTCCGGGCTGAGGCGGCACGCCCGCGCACCGGGCGACCTCGAGTCCCGGAGGGGCTTCCACGAAGCAAGCCGGGTGCTTCAACACCCGGCGGACACTGTGCGGTCGCCCTGGTCGGGACCAGGGGATGTACCGCTGGGACGAACACCCAGAGGCCGCCCGGGATTGAAATCCCGGGCTACTGCGTAAAAGCCCTGCGGGCTGAGCCGGCACACTCGCGCACCCGGCGACCTCGAGTCCCGGAGGGACTTCCACGCAGCAAGCCGGGTGTTTCAACACCCGGCGGACTCTGTGCGGTCGTCCCGGTCGGGACCCTGGGACGTACCGCTGCGGCGGGCGCGAGCTCCGGGCCGCTGCGGCGGTACCGCGGGCCAACGGCCGATCCTCAACCCAGCCTAAGGCAGCGGCCCAGGACCCGTGCCGATGATCACCGTCCTGCATCCATCTCAGCCAACGCCGCCGCCCCGTCATCCCCGCAGAAGTCGCACTGGGCGTTGTCCCACTCCACAGAGCGGGGATCCATTCCCAACGACATAGCGCGTCGTCCGAGGTGACTCCTACCCATCCTGCGGCGCCGGCCGGTCGACTGGACTCGCTTGTCGAGACCTGCTTGCGGTACCTACACTCCTGGTTCCTCGGGTCAAGCCCAAGGATGATGGTGATCGAGGGGGGGTCAGCGGGGCCAGTCGGTACGTGCTCTAAGAAGGAGCCGCACGGCGAACACCGTCGGCGTTGAGATCGCCATCGGGCCGTGGGTGTTGAAGCCGACTGTTGTCCTGGCCCACGAGGAAGCTTGCTCTCCACGAAGGCTTGCCCCTGGCGTTGGGTAAGCGCGCACGGAGCCGGCAAGATGCCAGCGCTCCCAGGGGGGCCGGGAGGGCGACTGGGAGTTCCCCGCCGTGGAAGCAATCAGTTGGCGGTGGGGATGTGCAGCCAGTCGAGGGCGCAGTCGTGGCCGTGGGAGGCGGGGGCGCGGCCGACGATGTGCAGCGTGAGGCGGTGGGGGCCCGGGGCGAGAGTCAGGCTGCCGAGGTTCACGGGCGCCGAAAGGCCGGCATCCTCGGCATAGCCGTCCAGGGTTGGACCGATCTCCTTGCCGTCGATCAGCACCCGGAACGTGCCGAAGGTGGGACCCACCCCGTGCGCAATGCGGAGCGGACCCGCTGCGGCGGCGGGGAGCGTCCACTCCAGTTCCACCGCGTCGCCCGGGGCTGAGGCGCGGAGGAGGAGCTGTCCGACGCCGCTCCATTGGGCTCCCACGGCCCGAGTGGGTTGGATCTCCAGGGAGGCGCCCGGGCTCACCGACCGGGGGGTGAGGGCCTCGGCTTCCACGCTGCCGGGCACGGAAAGGGGCAGCAGGAGGATCGAATCCAGGAACACCTGCTCGTCCCGCGCCACCCGGTCCCGCTCGAATACCTGAAGGGAGATCCGGTGGAGGCCCGCCTTCAGGGCCGCCGTCTGCAGCATGAAGGTGCGGGCGCCGGGGATCGGGTCGTGCAGGTCGATCTCGCCGCCGGCGGGCTTGCCGTCGAGGCGGATGTTGAGGCGCGTGTGGCCGCGAACGGTGACCATCCGCACGCCGAAGCGGTAGTCGCCGGTCTGGGGCGCCTCAAACTGAAGCGTCATCCCGTCTGCCAGACCATCTTCTCCGGGCGTCAGGGCGCCCGTTCCGCCCACTTCGCCGGAGATCGCCTCGATGGCCGCCGTCAGACCGCCGGAGGCGATGAGCCGCTCGGCCTCGATGGCTCCGGGGGTATCGGGCGCAGCGGGGCGCCGGTTGCTGAAGCCCGGCACGGCGGGTCCCTGCCCCTCGGGCCGTTCGGCATACCAGTACAGGGTGCGCCACACGTCCACGCCGGCCTCGCCACCGCGGGCAGGCGGGATCCACGTTACCTTCAATCCTCGCTCGAAGTCGACCGCGTCCCCGAGCAAACAGCGGTAAGCGCCGATGCGGGAAAGGCTGCCGTCGCGGGTGGTGCAGCCGACGGTCCCGCGCGCTTCGGGCTTCAGGCCGAACCCCGGAGGCGACTGGAAGAACCCGGAGGTGTCGGCCGAGGTCAACACCGGCGCGGAGACCCCCTCCGCCGTGAACTCGAAGCGGTTCGCGAGAAAGCCGAGCCCGCGGGAGCCCTGCGCCCCGAGCGCCATGCCGACGAGCCGTCCGCGCCCGACGAAGCCCCCGAGCAGGAGCGGCTCGGCGCCGGAGGTCCGATCGCGCTGCCAGTGGGCGTGGAACCACCCGGAGCCTTCCGGATGGGGCGCGCCGAGTTCCATGCTCCAGCTCAACTCGATGTCGTAGTCCGCGTCGTTCTCCAGTTCCAACCGCGCCTGCCGCCGATACGGCATTGGATAGGTGCAGGCCGCACGGTCCCCCAGACGGCTGAAGCCCAGAGAGGCGGGTCGGTCGCCCGGGAACATGCCGCCGCCCAGATCCGAGACGGGGATCTCCACCGCCGGTTTCGCGGCGCCGTCCCACCAGGCCCGCACGATCACATCGCGAAACTGGGCCGGCCCCGGGTTCTTGAGAGTGACGGAGAGCGAGGTGAGGGAGCCCGGACCCACCTCCGCCAGAATGGGGATTCGCGACCGGGCCCGCAGCACGGCGCGTCCCTCCCGGCGGCGGGGCCCACCCGCGGGGCCTGGCGGCAGACCGGCCCGGATGCCGCTGCGGATGAAACGATCCCGCTCCGCGGCAGTGGCGTCGTCCAGTTCCGGCGTGAAGCTCTTCGGAACCGCCCCGGCATCGTGCTTCCGATAGAGGAGCTTCCAGTGCGCGTTGGCTGCGGCGTCCGGCGCCGCGTCGGTCTCGATCCGCAGCCGTTTCGCGAAGGGGATGGGGAAGACGCACCAGCCGGGCGCGTCCAGGCCCGAGACGAACGGTCGCTGAAAGGGGGCGCGGCGGTCGTTGAACAGCTCCGCCGCCTCACATTCCAGGCGCGGCGCCGTCTCGCCGTCGAGGAAGAAGCGCACCTTGCCGGTCGGGCGTCGTGCCTCGATCTGATAAACACAGCCCGGACCGTTCAGATCGGCGATCACGCGCGCCTCTCCGGCAGCGCGGGGGCCGGTCTCGATCAGCAGGTTCGGATCGAGCCGTGACCACAGCTCCGGCCGCGACAGGACGCTCAGGCCCGCGGCCGGCGAGGGCGACTGCCCCCGGGCCGTCCCGGCGCAGAGCAGAGCCAGGCCGAGCAAGAGCGTCGGCCCGACCGCCGGAAACCGCCGTGACGGGCGATCTCCGGCGACGCGACTCGATCCGGATCGGCTCAGCGGAGCGCGTCCAGGTTCTCGGCCACCTTGCGATAGGCCGCGATGTGCTGATCGAGGATCTCCGTTCGGTAGTGCTTGAACCAGGGGATGTTGAAGCATTCCGCCTGGATTGCCTCGGTGACGGGAAGGCTGCCGGCGGGCTGCCTCAGATCCCGATCCGAGAAGGCGATGCGGGTCGGCTTGCCGTCGCCGTACACGTCCGCCTCGTTCAACACGGGGTGGAGATGGAGCGCGAAGTTGCAGCCCGGGCTGCACACCGAGCCCTCGGCGCGGACCGCCTCGGCGAAGCGGCTCACGCCGACGCCGCCGGTCTCTTCGGGTCGATACAGCCCGTGGGCCGCGTACCACCCGCCCATGGTGCTGCCCGAACCGGCCGCCGGTCGATGCGGTCGGATGCCGGGGAGCCCCTCGAGGCCGTCCCAGAAATAGTTCATCGCCTTCTGGATCTCTTCCATTCGCTCCTGATAGTGCTTGAGCTGCACCCGGCCGACGGCCGAGGAGAGCTGGTGCATCCGGTGCTTGAAGCCGCCTTGCGGGATGCCGCCCAGCTTCTCCAGGTTCGGATCTTCCAGCCCGCGGTGCCGTTCGTAGTGGCCGAACGAGACCGCATGCTCGTAAATCGAGCGATCGTTCGTGATGAGCGCGCCGCCCTCGCCGATGGCAAGCGACTTGCCCGACATCATGCTGAAGGCGCCGACGTTTCCGATGGTCCCCAGCAGGCGGCCCTTGTAGCGGCCGCCCTGGGCGTGCGAGACATCCTCGATCACCTTCAAGCCATGCTTCTCGGCAATGGCCATGATCGGATCCATGTCGCACGGGTAGCCGCAGTAATGCACCACCACGATCGCTCGCGTGCGTGGGCTGATCCAGCGCTCGATGTCGTTCGGGTCGATGCAGAGGGTGTCTCGCTCCACATCGGCGAAGACGGGAGTGCCGCCCAGGCTCATCACCGGAACGGCGGAGGCCCAGTAGGTGAGACTCGGCACGATGATCTCATCACCGCGGCGGACCCCACAGGCCCACATCGCCGAAAGCAGCGAACCGGTGCCGGTGTTGTGGCAGAGCGCGAACTCCACGCCATGCCAGGCCGCCAGATCTTGCTCCAGCTTCGCCGTTACATCCGTGCCCGACATCTTGCCGGCGCGAAGCACTTCCAGGCAAGCCTGCTCATCCTCTTCGGTAATGATGGGCCAGCGGAACATGTCGCCCGCGTCGAGGGTCACCGACTTCGCGCCGCCGTTGATGGCGAGCGCCGATCGATCCAGGGTCATTGTCATGGTTCAGAACTCCCGCGGCGAATCCCGCTCCGCCCGCCGGCGGAGGCAGCCCGCCCCTACGTGCCACTTTCCCGCCGAGAAGGGCATTCCCCTTCCTGAAGGGAATCGTGGTGGGTTGAAGCCGAAGAACTCCGTCGAGCCCGAAGGCGCCCCAGCGAGCGCAGCGAAGCGCCTGACCCGAGGCGCCGCCGAAATCGCGACGGAGCATGCCGCGGCCGCATCCGTGGAGAGTCATGTTGCGCCCACTCCCTTTTGATCATTACCTGCCCTACGCCGAGCTGCAGGCCCTCCTCGAGGATTGGGCCGCCGCCCGGCCGGACCTGCTGCGCCTGGAGAGCATCGGCAAGAGTCATGAGGGCCGCGACATCTGGCTCGCCACCGCCACTCGCTTCTCCACCGGGCCGGACTCCGAAAAGCCCGCGCTCTGGATCGACGCGAACATCCACGCCACCGAGGTGAGCCCCACCACCGCCTCGCTCGCGCTCCTCTGGAAGCTGCTCACCCAGGACGGCGTCTGCCCGGACGTGACCCGCGTGCTCGATACGCGAGCCTTCTACGTCTGCCCCCGCGTGAATCCCGACGGCGCCGAGCTCTTCCTCTGCGACCGTCCGCGCTACCTGCGCTCGTCCACCCGCCCCTATCCCTTCGATGAGGAGCCGGTCGGCGGTCTGCGACGGGAGGACATCGACAACGACGGACGCGTGCTCAGCATGCGCCTCGAAGACCCGAACGGCGCCTGGAAGGCCCACCCCGACGAACCGCGCCTCCTCATCCGCCGTGACCCGACCGAGGTTGGGGGCACGTACTACCGGGTGCTGCCCGAGGGCGTACTCGAGTCGTACGACGGCTTCACCATCGACCTGCAGCGGATCAAGCAGAGCCTCGACCTCAACCGCAACTTCCCGGCCCACTGGCGACAGGAGCACGAGCAGGTCGGCGCAGGCCCCTACCCCACCTCCGAGCCGGAGGTCCGCGCCATGGTCCACTTCATCGCCACCCACGCCAACATCACGGGCGGCGTCACCTTCCACACCTACTCCGGCGTCATCCTGCGCCCCTACGGCCACCAGCCCGACGACAAGATGCCGGCGGAGGACCTCTGGACCTACCAGAAGATCGGTCAAAAGGGGACCGAACTCACCGGCTACCCCATCCTCAATGTCTATGCCGACTTCAAATACCACCCGCAGGAGGTCATCACCGGCGTCTTCGACGACTGGCTCTACGACCACCTCGGCATCTTCGGCTGGACCACCGAGATCTGGTCGCCCCAGCGCCAGGCCGGCCTCGACAAGGCCAAGCCGATCGAGTGGTTCCGCGAGCATCCGATCGACGACGACCTCCAGATGCTGAAATGGAACGACGAAAAGCTCGACGGCAAAGGCTTCCAGGACTGGACCCCCTTCGATCACCCCCAGCTCGGTCGCGTGGAGATCGGTGGGTGGGACTCCATCTACGCCTTCCGCAATCCGCCGCCCCAGTTCCTCGAAGCGGAAGTGACGCCCCACGCGGACTGGCTGGTGTGGCACCTGCTGATCTCGCCCCACCTCTCGCTTCTCGACGCCTCCGCCGCAGCGCTCGGCGACGACGCCTACCGGGTGCGGCTGGTGGTGCAGAACGACGGCTGGCTGCCTTCCTACGTGACGAAGAAGGCGCTCGAGCGCAAGATCACCCGGGGCGTGGTCGGCGAGATCGCGCTGCCGGACGGCGCCCGCCTGGAGACCGGCCTCACGCGCCAGGTCGGCCCACAGCTCGAGGGCCGCGCCTACAAGCCCGCGGGGGTCTTCGGCTGGATCTCCGACCCCACGTCCGACCGCGCCAAATTCGAGTGGATCGTCCGCGCCCCTACCGGCACGGAAGTCCAGCTCACCGCCCGCCACGACCGCGCCGGCGTCGTCCGCGCCACTGTCCGCCTCGGCGACGGACCCGTGTGTTGACCGGCCCCGAGTCAGCGAGGCTCGGTGGGCAGCGGATCGGCCGCACGATTCACTGCCCAGCGCGGCGTCAGGTCCATCCGGTCCATTTCCGCATAGAGGGTGCGCTCGCTCCAGACCCGGATCCAGCCCTCTTGCCGGTCCCAGGTTACGTCAAAGTTAGCCGCCATCCGCTTGAGCGCTTCGTAGGCCGTCACGTTCTCCAGGTCAGCCCGAAGATCCCTGAGTCCGGAACGATCGTAGTAGTCACCGAAACACGGATCGAAGTGGGCGATGATGGGGACGTGGATTTGTCGCGCGAGTTGCTCCAGGCACTCCACCAGGCTGCAGACTCGAGGTGCACCGACGGACCGCTGACCGGCAGGGATGGGAAGCAACCTGCGGATGGTTACCAGCGCTTTCAGATCCTGATCTTCGCTGGCCGGCGCCTTGAGCCCGCGCGTGCGGCGGACGGCATCCTCTTTTTCGAGCGCGTCTCGCAGCCAGTGGGGTTGCTCCTCGGGCGGTGGAGCCGGACGGTAGAGGACATTCGGGTTGGTCAAACTCGACTGCGGCCCGGTCTGGATGCTCACAAAGAGTCCGGTGCGGTCCGGTGAGCCGCTGAGTCGGACCACGAGCCGGGACGACCGAAAATCACGAGCGCCGTCGTATCGGTAGAGCACCGTTGACTCTTTATCGTCCTTGGAGGAGGTGCTGACGGTATACGTCCTTCTCCGGACGAACTTCAACACAACATCCTGGACTTCAGGCCTCATCTCGTCGAAAGAGAGGTCCACCGTCCCGCCCCGAAAGACGAACCGAAGTTGCTCTGCCGTGAGGCCCCGAATCAAAGCAGCCGAACTCCTCGGCGGACGAAGGGCGAGGATGGGCGAAGCCTGTCGCAGCTTCACTAGTTGGGCGGGCGTCATAGCGCTGGCGGCCAGCACCATCTGAAGCTGCTTCTCGAACGCTCGATCACGCGCGGCGCGCATCAGCTTGTGCGCATCCTGGCTGCGACGGCTCTCCCGGAGATGATAGGTGCGACCCTCCTCTCGCGTATCCCACTCGCAGAGGCCCGGCGGCGTGCCGGTAAACCGGCTGATCTGCTGCATCACTTCCCGCAAAGACCGGTGATCGGCCAGCACAACCACCCGCCGCGTGGAGAGGATCGGATCGCAGGTGAACTCCACTTGCGACTGGCGTCGCATTTCCAGAAGCACCTGCGCCAACGGCGGGCGGGCGAACGCCAGGTCAACACGCTGATCCAGGGGATGAGCCGGCTTCCGCTGGCCGACGCCGGGCGCCGCCAGACAAACCGCCAGCGCCAGAGCGACGGCCGGACCGATACGCCGCGCCAGAGTGCGATGAATCACCGTACACCAACCTCACTCGGCCCCAGTTTGGGCAGGAGAATTCACGTATGCATCCGATCGCGTTGATGCCTGCCGGTCCAGGCCACCCCAACGTGATCCCTTCCTACAACCCAACGGATGAGCGGGATGTCCACTCGATAGCTACCGTCGCGACGCCACCCGCTTCACCTGGACGAGTCAGCACCGAGCGCACCTCGTCTTCATCAGGAAAGTCTTACACGAATCCCTTCCGTCCCCCGCACTCCGAAGCAAGCCGCCGCCGGCAAGAGGCCCAGAGAACGCCCCCAGCGCCGCCCCAGGTCAGCAGCCCGGCTCGTGACCGACGATCCGACGGCTTGTACCGATATCGCACCGCACCCTTGCCGGCCCCGAGAACTCGGCCACCTTCCAAAGGATCTGAGCGACCGCCCCCTGGCCGATGTGCTCGACGAGTTGTGCCTGCTCCGAGGCCCGCAGTGGGAGTTGCGATCGGAGTGGCTGGTGGTCAGAAGCCCAAGAGTCGGCCTCGCCGAGCTCGACGGGCTCGATCTCTCTCCTCGGCCCCCGGTTCTTCAAAACCGGCATGACTTGCACCAGCAGGTTTGGCTCTGGTCTCCGGGCGCCCGGGTGTGGCTGTTTGTCTAGGTGCCGACCAACTGTCCTGGGATCGGCAGCCTGGCGATGGTCGCCACGGCTTGCCTGAATTTCGGGTTCTGAATCACTCGGAGGGCCCTGAGCACATCGGGGTCGCGCGAGACCTCCGACAACCGCTTTACAGTGGCGGCTGCTTCCCCACTTGTCAGCGCCTGGAGGGTCTTTCTAAAAGATGGACTCTCGATCAACCCCAGGAAGTCTTGAAGGTCATCCGGACTCGGACCCCCCTCTTGAACGCCCGACACAGCAAACCGGAGCGACTGAAGGACGGTCGGGTCTCGCAAGAAAGCCTGCAACTCTGAGGTGAGTTCCTGGGCGGAGCTACACCGGGTCAGGGGCCCACCATGAAGGTCCAACGTTACCGGCCATGAGCTCAAGGGCACGTAGCTTCTGAGCAGGAGCTGAGGCGTGTCCCCCAGCCAGGGGTGCAAGACCACCCGCCACTCCTGTCCGTAGGTGAGTGGATATCCGCGCTCCAGACGGCATTCCACTCTCCCGTCTGTCGAAAGTTCCACTCCACGGCAGAACTCCTGGAGAACACTCAGCGCCTCTCCCGCCGTGTCCGGCATGGCCAACTCCTCGGCAAGCACCTGAGCGAAGGGATTGTCAGACATTAGAACTCCCCCAACAACTGGAACGACGCGCTGACGGCACAGTGGTCGGTGCACGATGAAATCGGCTCCGAAATCGAGAGTGTGGACTCCCGAAACCGCAGGTAAGCCCCCGCCAGCAGCGAGGGCGTCACCATGAGTTGGTCCACCATCCGCCAACCTGTCGTTCGCCCCCGCTGGCAGTACGTTCCCACCGGTCGAGACCGCTGATAGCCTTTGACAAGCGTGACCTCCAATGGGTCCGGCTCTCCCAGCAATCGCCACATCGGATTGTAGAGCCGAGTCGCGTCTCTCGTCTTACCCATGACCAGCGCGCGCTCTCGCGTCGGCTCCAGATTGGGGCACACTGACCTCGCGAGTGGCGGATCGCCCGGTTCGCAGTTGAAGTCTCCAACGATAATCATGGCGTCCGTCTCAATCTTAGCCCTCTCGTGCACAAATTGGCTGAACGAGCGCCAGGACTCCCGGCGGTATTCCTCTCCCGAGGGACCGCCGATGTCAGCAGTCCTATGGTGAACCGCGAACCAGAACGGAGCTCGGACGCCCTCTCGAGGTGTCAGCAGTACAGCCGTCCACTTGTCCCTTGTAGCCTTGGACTTCGTCCGATCGAACTCAGGTGGCCGGTGTTCGAAACGGTCGCGGGCGTAGAGCACGACTAACCCGGTCTTGCCCGTCGGCTGTTCGCCGCTCCAAATGAGCTCATAAGCATCGGGCGCCACTGCTTCCGCCAGCCGCCTTCCCACAGCTTCATCACCTACTTCGCACAATCCCATCACGTCCGGAGAACCAGTGCCAGTTGCAGCCCGAAGAGTCTTGGCGAGAGCGTCAATCCGATCGTTGATGGCCGTCGAATTGCCCGCCGAGCCACTCGGCTGGCCGCTGCTAAACAGCCTTTCACAGTTCAAGAATGCGCAGGTGAAGTCCATCGCCACCGGTGATGTGCCTCCAAAGAATCGTATCGATCCAAGCTTGTCACTCGGTTTGTTCAACGCCAGGGAGCTCTCGGTGATGGAGCGCATGCATTGACACGTCGCAGCGATACGGCATGGTAAGGCGGGGGCACCGCCGTGGATCGGGCCAGGTGGGTACACCGTGCGTGGGAATTCGGTCAGACTCGGATGTGCTTGCTCTACCTCGGGCGGGGTGCGGTATGCTGAAGGCGCCGGTGGTTGGGATTGGCGAAGGGCGGGCGTGTGACGACTCGTTTTGCGGCGGGGGTGCTGGCGGTCGGCGGGGTGCTGTGGGCCGCGGCGGGGCTGGCGGCGGCGCAGGCGCAGGTGTCGAATCGGCAGGCGGCGTTCTTCGAGAACCGCATTCGACCGGTGCTCATCGAGCGCTGCGTGAGCTGTCACGGGCCGACCAAGCAGTTCAATGGCTTTCGGGCCGACTCGCGGGCGGCGATGCTGAAGGGCGGCGATCGCGGTCCGGCGATGGCGCCGGGGAAGCCGGATGAGAGCCTGCTGCTGAAGGCGCTTCGGCACACCGGCGATGTGAAGATGCCCCCCACGGGCAAGTTGCCCGACGACGTGCTCGAAGACGTGGCGGAGTGGATCCGCGCCGGGGCGCCCTGGCCGGAGTACGTGGAGAAGAAACCCGTCGCCCGCAGCCAGCCGCACTGGGCGTTTCAGCCGCTGACGTATCCTGAAGTGCCCCGGGTTAAGGGTCCGCAGCCGGAGAATCCCATCGATCGCTTCGTGCTGAAGCGACTCCAGGAGAAGGGCCTCGGGTTCTCTGCGCCCTCGACTCCCCGCCAGCTCTTGCGCCGCCTGTTCTACGATATGCTCGGCACGCCCCCGACGCCGAACGAGGTGGAAGCCGTCGAGCGGGAGAAATCGCCGGCCGCCTGGGAACAGTGGGTCGACCGTGTGCTTGATGATCCGCGCTACGGCGAACGGTGGGCGCGGCACTGGCTCGATGTCGCCCGCTACTCGGATACCGTCGGTTATATGGTGGGCGATCCGGAGCGGCGCTATGCGTATGCCTACACCTATCGCGACTACGTCATCCGCTCGTTGAACAGCGACAAACCGTATGATCGCTTCATGATGGAGCAGCTTGCCGCCGACAAGTTGAAGCTGGACGATCCGCGCGATCAGGCGGCGCTCGGTTTCCTCACCGTCGGCAATCGCTACCTGAACAACCGCGTCGAGATCATCGACGATCGCATCGACGTGGTGACGCGGGGGCTGCAGGGGCTGACGGTTCAGTGCGCCCGGTGCCACGATCACAAGTTCGACCCGGTTCCCACCGCCGATTACTACGCGCTGTACGGCGTCTTCAACGCCACCATGGAGCCGAACGAGCTGCCGCTCATCGGTAAGGCGCCCGATCCGAAGGATGAGGAGGCGTTTCGCCTCGAAGCCGAGCGGATGGAGAAGCGGATGGCCGAACTCCGGAAGATGTCCGGAGAGAAGGCCGAGAAAGAACTGGGCGAGCTTCGGGAGCAGCTCAAGCGCCACATCGCCGGGCATCCCGGCGCGCCGCCCCGGGCCATGGTCGTGAAGGATGTGCCGAACCCCGCCAACGCCCGCATCCTGAAGCGGGGCAACCCCGGCACGCCCGGCGATGAAACGCCGCGCGGCTTCGTGACGCTTGCCTCCCGAAATCCCGTCGCCGTGGCCAAAGACAGCAGCGGACGCCTGGAAGTCGCGCAGGCCATCGCCTCGCCCGCAAACCCGCTCACGGCGCGCGTGCTCGTGAACCGCGTGTGGCAGTGGCACTTCGGCTTCGGGCTGGTCCCCACTCCCAGCGACTTCGGCACGCGGGGCGACCCGCCGAGCCATCCGGAGCTGCTCGATTACCTGGCCGGACGCTTCATGAAGGAAGGCTGGTCGCTGAAGCGGCTGCACCGGCTCATCCTCACGTCGCAGACGTATTGTCAGGCGAGCGACGCCCGCGCGGCAGGGGTGAACGTCGACCCGGACAACCGGCTGCTCTGGCGCCAGAACCGGCGGCGCCTCGACTTCGAGCAACTCCGCGACACCATGCTCACGGTCTCCGGCGGCATGGATCGCACCGTCGGGGGCCGGTCGTTCGTGATGGGCGGCGCCGACGAGCCGCGGCGGCGGACCCTCTACGCATTTGTGGATCGGCAGTTTATGCCGACTCTCCTCCGCACCTTCGACTTCCCAGACGCCAACGCGCACGCTCCCATCCGCTACACCACCACCGTTCCCCAGCAAAGCCTCTTCATGCTGAACTCCCCGTGGGTGCAGCAGCGGGCCTCGGAGTGCGCTGCGGTCTCTGCGGCGGCGCCCACGCTTCCGGCTCGGGTGACGGCGCTCTTCCGCACCCTTCTGCAGCGCTCCCCCACGCGCGAGGAACTCGATCTCGCGCGGCAGTTCCTCTCCCGCGTGGAGACGCTGCCCACCGCCGCCGCGGGGATTCCCGCCGAGTGGCGCTACGGCTTCGGCGAGCTCACCGACGACGGTCGCCTGAGCGGCTTCACGCCGTTGCCCCACTTCACCGGCAAGGCGTTCCAGGGCGGCAAGCAACTTCCGGATCCGCAGTTGGGCTGGGTGACGCTCAACGCCGTTGGCGGCCACCCGGGCGATCGCGCTCACGCCGCCGTCCGTCGCTGGATCGCCCCGCGAGATCTCCGCCTCGAGGTCTCCGGCACGCTGGCGCATCCCGCCGATCAAGGCGATGGCGTGATCGGCGCCGTGCTCGCCGCCGGCCGCGAGGTAGGGCGGTGGAAAGTGCGCGACGGTCAGGTCGAAACCCGGGTCGCCTCCGTGCTTCTCAAGAAGGGGGAGACTCTCGACTTCGTGACGGCGAGCGGCGAGAGCGTCAGCTTCGACGGCTTCTCGTGGGCGCCCCGCATTCGTGAGACCGCAGCAAGCTCGGAGAGCTGGGACGCGGCGGCGGAGTTCTCCGGCGAGAAGCCGAAGGCGAACGCCACCTTGAGCCCCTGGGATGCCTACGCGCAGGCGCTGCTGCTGACCAACGAGTTTCTTTACGTGGACTGAGACGTGGACTGAGACATGGCACATCGAGCTCGACTGACAGATCTGCTGCTGAACCGCCGCGAGTTGCTCGCGCGCTGTGGGACCGGCCTCGGTTCGCTGGCCCTCACCACGCTTCTCGCCGGCGAATCCGCGGCCGATGTCGCCTCGGAAAACCCTCTCGCGCCGCGCGCGCCCCACTTCGCGCCCCGTGCAAAGCGGGTCATCCACTTCTTCCTCAACGGTGGCGCGTCGCAGGTCGACACCCTCGACCCAAAGCCGATGCTCGACCGCTACCACGGCCAGCCCCTCCCCAGCGGCACGCTGAAGACGGAGCGCAAGACCGGCGCCGCCTACCGCTCGCCCTTCAAGTTCGCGAAGTACGGCCGGAGCGGCATCGAGATGTCGGAGATCTTCCCGAAGCTCTCGCAGCACGCCGATGACCTCTGTGTCGTGCGCTCCATGCATGCCGACGTGCCGAACCACGAGCCCTCGTTGATGCTCCTCAACTGCGGCAGCCCGCAGCAGGAGCGCCCGAGCATGGGATCCTGGATCCTCTACGGTCTCGGCACCGAGAACCAGAACCTGCCCGGCTTCGTCGTGATGTGTCCGGGCGGCTATCCCATCAAGCAGGGCAGCAACTGGCGCTCCGCCTTCCTTCCGGGCATCTATCAGGGCACCTTCGTCGATCCCGAGAACACCCGCATCGATAAGCTGCTGGAGAACATCCGCAGCACCGGGCTCTCTCCGGAGCGACAGCGCGCGCAGTTGGATCTGGTGCAGGCGCTGAACCGCCGCCATCTCACCGCCCGGGGCGCCGACTCCCAGCTCGAAGCGCGCATCCAGTCCATGGAGCTCGCCTATCGTATGCAGGCCGAGGCGACCGATGCCTTCGACATCGGCCGCGAGCCCGCCCATGTCCGCGAGCGCTACGGCAGCGGCGTCCACGGCCGGCAGAGCCTCATCGCCCGTCGTCTCCTCGAGCGGGGCGTTCGCTATGTGCAGCTCTGGCACGGCGAGGGACAGCCGTGGGACAACCACACCGACATTGAGAAGAACCACCGCCGCCTGGCTCAGCAGCTCGACGGTCCGGTCGCTGCACTGCTGCAGGACCTGAAAGAGCGCGGCATGCTGGAAGACACGCTCGTCCTCTGCAGCGGCGAGTTCGGCCGCACTCCGGTGGTGGAGCTTCAACCCGGGGCAAGCGGCCGCGACCACAACCACTGGGGCTTCAGCCTCTGGATGGCGGGCGGCGGCGTGCGAGCGGGGACCACCTACGGCGCCACCGACGAGTTCGGCTTCCGCGCCGTGGAGAACCCGGTCCACATCTACGACCTGCAGGCGACCATGCTCAAGCTGCTCGGGTTCGACCACGAGAAGCTGACCTATCGCTACGCCGGCCGCGATTTCCGGCTCACCGACATCCACGGTCAGGTCGTGCCCGAACTGCTGGCCTGATCTCGACCGGAGCCCGCTCGGAGCCCGTGCCCGTGCGGTGGGAGACCGTCATGGCAAAGCCGCTTCCCCGGCTGCGCGTCAGCGAGAACCGGCGCTTCCTGGTGAGCGCGCCGGAAGGGGCGCCCGACGGAGGCGTCGCCTCGGGCGCGCCAGAGCAGCCGTTCTTCTACCTGGGCGACACCGCCTGGGAACTGTTTCATCGCCTCACGCGGGAAGAGATCGACCACTACCTGCGAGATCGTGCCGCGCGGGGCTTCACCGTCATCCAGGCGGTCGCGCTCGCCGAGTTCGACGGCATCCGCGAGCCGAATGCCTACGGCCACACGCCCTTCGACGGGGACGGTCCCGAGGGTTTCAACGAGCCGTACTGGCGGCATGTGGAGTGGGCGATCGAGCGGGCCGCGGAACTCGGACTCTACGTCGGCCTGCTCCCCACCTGGGGCGACAAGTGGAACCGCGGCCACGGCATCGGTCCCGAGATCTTCACGCCTCAGAACGCCGGCGCCTACGGCCGCGCCCTCGCCGAGCGCTTCAGCCGGCACAGCCTCATCTGGATCCTGGGTGGAGACCGTCCCTTTCAGAATGCGGCGCACCTGGCCACGGTGCGCGCCATGGCGGCGGGAATCCGGGAGATCGACCGCGGCCGCAACCTCATGACGTTTCACCCGCACGGCGGCGGCGCTTCCTCGGAGTGGCTCCACGACGACGACTGGCTCGACTTCAACATGCGTCAGAACGGCCATGCCGTGGAGCACACCGGCCGCTACGACCGAACGATCGAGGACACCCACCGGCTCCCCACCAAACCGGTGATCGACGGCGAGCCGATCTACGAGGACCACCCGATCGCCTTCCGCGCCGCCGAGTTCGGGCACTCCATCGCCGCCGACGTGCGCCGCCCGCTCTACTGGGATCTCTTCGCGGGAGCGTGCGGCCACACCTACGGCCACCACAGCGTGTGGCAGATGTGGGAGCCCGGGCGAAAGCCGATCAACAACCCGCTCCTTCCGTGGCGGGAGGCGCTGGGTCAACCCGGCGCGGCGCAGATGATTCATGGTCGACGCCTCATCGAGTCGCGCCCGATCCTCACACGGATACCGGACGACTCCATGATCGTGGAACACGCCGCCCCCACCGCCAGTCCCGGCGCCGGTCGCCTCCGTCTCGCGGGCACGCGCGACCTGGATCGCACCTTTGCGATGATCTACGCCCCCACCGGGCGTCCGTTCGACGTGCGGATGGATGCGGTTCGCGGCGACGTGATTCGCGCCTGGTGGTTCAACCCGCGCACGGGAACGGCGCAGATCCTCGACGAATTCCCGTCCGGCGGGACGCGGCGCTTCCATCCGCCAGATCCCGGTGAGTATCTCGACAGCGTGCTGGTGCTCGACGACGCGGCGCAGGGCTATCCCGCCCCCGGCGCCGCGATCGGTGAGAGCGGCACGCCCCTCGGCTGAAGCAAAGCAGGACGAACGCATGAGTGTCTGGGATTGGGCGGATCTTCGGGAACTGGCGGCGCCGGAACACCGGGTCACGTTGGGTGAGGGGAACACCCCCCTCGTGCGCTCCCTCCGGCTGGGTCCGGAAGTCGGGCTGGAGAATCTCTGGTACAAGCTCGACTACGCCACCCCTACCGGCTCCTACAAGGATCGGTTCGCGGCCGGCGCCATCTCCACGATGCGGGCCCGTGGTCAGCGCCGGTGCATCGCCACCTCCAGCGGGAACACCGGCGCCGCGCTGGCCGCCTATTGCGCCGCCGCCGGAATGGCATGTGAAATTGCGATTGTGGAAGGCGCGCCCGACGGCAAGCTGCGACAGATGCAGGCCTACGGCGCACGGATCTACCGCGTGAAGGGGTTCGGCCTCGACCCAGAAGTCAGCCGCGCCACCTTCGCGTTTCTCCAGAAGCGGGCCGCCGCGCCCGATGCCGCCCTGCAGATCAGCGCCTTTCACTACAGTCCCGAGGGGATGACCTGTGTCCAGAGCCTCTCCTACGAGCTGGCGCGCCAGTTCCCGGAGCTGCCCGACCACGTGTTCTGCCAATCCGGCGGCGGCGGTCTCACCCTGGCCGTGGCGCGCGGCTTCCGGCATCTGGCCGCGATCGGCGACCCGCGCCCGACGCCCCGCATCGAGTGCGTGCAGCCCGCCGGCAACGACACCATCGCGACCCCACTCCGAAACGGCCTCGACCGCGCCCGCTCCGTCCCATGTACCTCCCGCATCAGCGGCCTGCAGGTGCCCGACGTGATCGACGGCCACGAGACTCTCGCCGCCTGCCGCGCCTCCGGGGGAACCGGTCACGTGGTGGAAGACGACCTGGTATGGGAGATCCAGAGCCGCCTCGCCCGCGAGGAGGGCCTCTTCTGCGAGCCCGCCGCCGCCACTGCCGTCGCCGGCGCCCTCCAGGCGGCCCGACGGGGAGAGATCGACCCTTCGGCCCGCGTGGTCTGCCTCCTCACCGGCATCGGCTTCAAGGACCCGCCCTCCCTCGAACGCATGGCCGGCCCCTCCTGCCCCATCTACGCCCTCGAAGAACTCGACGAAGCCCTGGGCTGAGCCCTGCCGAGCGCCTTCTGCGCGGAATCGCAAGAACCGCGACACTCGCTCCACGATAGAGTCATCCCGGCGGAGGCGGGGTGCGCCTCTCCGCCGGGATCAGGCGGCGACGCTTCGGCTCTATTCAATCCGACAGACGTCGACCGCGTTCACGGAGGTCGCTGGATGTCAATTCTTTCTCCCATGCAGCGCTGGACCCACTGGGCTCTCGTCCTCACGCTCTGCGCCGCTGCCGCGACGGCGGCGCCCCGACCCCTGGCCAAAGCCGCGCCACCCGCCGCGCCTGCCAGGAATCCGTTCAATGACCTGCCGCTGACCCATCCCGCCTACGCGACCCTCAATCACCTCGAACAAGCCGGGATCTTCGTCGGCTACCCGACCGGTTGGTTCTCTGGAAAGCGCGCCTTGACGCCCTATGACTTCGCTGTCGCCGGTCAACGAATGCTCTCGGAGCTCCGGCGGGCAGTAGAGGCGCTGGAGCGAGGAGCGCTGCCGGTCGTGCGCTCCGCTCAGGGCGCGGCTCAGGAGGGTGGGTTCTCGCAGCTCGTTCAGTCTCTGCAGCGGCCCGCAGACGCGGATCGCATCCTGACATGGTTCGAGGCGCTCCTGGTGGAGTTCAGGGAAGTGTTTGGGATGCTGGGACAACGCCCTGTACGTTGGGAAATCCGAAAGTGGCGAGAAACTCTCTGCGCGGACGCTCCGGGCCTGTAGGTCTCGTTCCACGGCTCCGATTGCCGGTCGGAGAGATTGATGTCTGGAGACGGGGCCGTTTTCATGGCCACCGTCTCCCGATGCAGGGCTGAGTTACCCCAGATCTCCCGGTGGGAGCACCGGCTTCAACGGGGTTCTTCGATCAGGATCCACCGGATAGACCGCCCGATGTCTTTCCAGCTCGGAGATCAGCTTTCGCATCATCCGCCTCAGCTCGGTCGGGTCGGACAGGGCGCGGTTGTTCTGCTCGAAGGGGTCCGATTTCAGGTGGAAGAGCTGGTAGTGCGAGTTCTCCGAGACCTCTGACGGGAAGTAGTGGTAGATGACCTTCCACTCGCCGTCGCGGTAGCTGGTCCAGTAGTCGCTTCGGTGCGGCGCGTGGGGGTAGTGCATCAGGAAAGTCTCGCTCCGCCGAGAGTCGCGCCGTCCGGTGAGCAGCGTATTCAGGCGGCGACCATCGACGACGTGTCCTCGCGGGACTTCCACATTCGCCACTGAGAGCACCGTGGGAAAGAGATCCTGCACCGCCGCAAGCTGAGGCTGGATCGCCCCCGCCGGGATGCCGAGGCGCCTCTGGAGCGGGTTCTTCGGGTTCGACTTCGCCCAGGCCGCGATGAACGGCACGCGCATCCCACCCTCATAGTGAGAGCCCTTTCGACCTCGAAGCGGGGCCGCGCAGGCCACGGCGTGCTGATGGCCCAGCGGCGCGTCGGAGCCGTTGTCGCCCAGGAAGAAGATGAGCGTGTTCTCCGCCACGCCGAGCGACTCCAGATGGCTCACGAGATCGCCGAGCGACTTGTCCATCCCCTCCACCAGGGTGGCGAAGGCCTGTGCCGGTTCCGGCTTCCCGCTGTTTCGGTAGTGCGACGCGAAGCGAGGATCGGAATTGAACGGCGCATGGACCGCGTACTGCGCGAAGTTGAGGTAAAAGGGCTTGCGATCCCGCACGGCGGCGTCGAGCAGCGCGTTGGCCTCGAGAGTCAGGGCGTCCGTCAAAAACGTGTCCGTACCGTGATACCGATCCAGGCCCGGCACGGCGGCCTGGCCCCGGCCCACCGTCTTGCCGTATCCCTGGCGACCGTAATAGCTGCCGGGCGCCCCGATCGAGGCGCCTCCGACGTTGAAATCGAAGCCGAGAGTCGCGGGATCCGCTCCCTCCGAGCTGCGCGGTCCGAAGTGCCCCTTGCCCACATGCAGCGTCCGGTAGCCCGCCGACTGGAGCACACGAGCAAGCGTCACATCGCCGCGCTTCAGCCCCCTCCAGTTCCACTCGGGCGCCCCGTTGGGACCGGCGTTGTTCGTGTCCGGGTTGATCCAGTTGGTGGTCCGGTGTCGTGCCGCATTTTGGCCGGTCTGGATCGCGATGCGCGTCGGCGAGCAAACACTCATGGCGCAGAAGTTGTTGAACCGGATCCCCCGCGCCGCGAGTCGCTCCATGTTGGGCGTGCGGAAGTAGTCATTCAGCGGATAGCGCCTCGGCTTCCCGTCCTCCCCCGTCAGGAACGGCGTCGACGTGTCCATCACCCCCATATCGTCGACCAGGAAGATCACGATATTCGGGGGCGGCGCCTCCGCCGCGAACGCGCCGGCGCCGGCCAGGCACAATGCCAGCATGGAGAGAAGCAGGAGTAGCGGACGTTTCATTCTTGACGGTCCGGTCGAAGGGAGAGGCGCCGTGGGAGACACAGACCCATTCACCCGCCGCTTCCGGTTCGACCGTCTCCCACCTCAGAACGGGAGGGGAGGCTCCGTGCGAGCCGCGAACCCCTGTCGCGATCCCGTGCGGCCCCCTCGGGGTCGCCGTCGCCGGGAAGGATGCCGCTCCACACCGGAGGCATCACGTCAAACCATTCGCCAGCTCGTGGTGAATAGATTCCCACCTGGTGGACGGGGCGAACGCCCAGTGCGACTTCTGCGGGAATGACGAGGGTGGGTTCGCACCTCTGGGTGGGTCCGCAGCACAAATCAGCGGGCCATCCCAAGTGTCTCCTGAAGGAGCGGCACGCCACCGTAGCGACCCGAGAGGTAACCGCGTTCCAGCGCCTCGTTCTTCCGGGGACTGAAATCCGAGAGCCAGACCAGCTCGGAAGCCTGATCAACATCCTTCTCCACCAACGCGATCTGATCGCGTCGGAAGAGTCCAAACGCACTCAGCAGCGACGTATCGTGAGTGGTGAACACCAACTGAGCTCCGGAAGCGTTGATCTCAGGTCGGTGGAAGAGACCGACCAACTCCCGCAGCAGAAGGGTGTGAAGGCTGGTGTCCAGCTCGTCCACGACCAGTGTGCGTCCCTGTTCCAGGACATCGAGCACCGGACCGGTCAGGAAAAGCAGGGCCCGAGTACCGCTCGACTCGTCCTGCAAATCAAAGACGGCTTGCCCCTGTTCAGTAACGTGATGGAATCGGAGGCGTTGATCCTCGACGTCCTCATCGCGGATTTCCGTGTTCCCAGTCTTCACATCCATGTGGACGGCACGGCCGGGTACTCTTCGGCTCTCCAACTCAATCTCGGAGAGACTGATGTCCGCAGATCTCAGGAAGTCGCGGATCGCCGGACGCCTCTCGGACTGCTGCAGCAGCCCCACCGTGAAGTTCGGCGCGAGGGGTGTCACCTCGTTCAGGATCCGGAGTTGACGCAAGAACCAGTCGAAGACGGGACGAAGCGCCTCACTGTTGAGCTGTACCGCCATCGAAAGGTAGAGCGAGTTCGGGCGCGTTGCCTCTTCCCAGAGCTTCTTGGGACCCCGAAGGCCGGGGCCGTATTCGTAGACGTCCCTGCCGGTGATCTCATCGAACCACCGCTCAAACCAACGCTGAGGCTTGAACGCCCGATACACCAGAAGGTGCTCAGACACAATGCGCTCGGCGTCTAGCGAGAACCCATACTGGTAGCGGACGCCGTCTACCAGAATCGTCACCTCGAACTCGCTCGGTTGCCCTGTGGAACTGGAGTTGAGGCGGAACGGCTGGACGGAAAACTTCTGCCCGGGCTGCATCAGCGAGGCCGACTCCACCACGACCCCCCGCATGAACTGAAGCGCCTTGATGAGATTGGACTTCCCGCTTGCGTTCGCCCCGTAGATGGCGACGCTCCGAAGCAAGAAGGGCGCCGCCTGGAGGCCGGTCGCAAGGGTGTTGTCGGAACGAAAGGTGGGATCAGGGGACGCCACCAGGCTCAAGACCTGCTCATCCCGCAGCGACCTGAAGTTCTTGACTCGGAACTCAACCAGCATCATTCACCCCGATCGCGCCTGAATACACTGATAACTTACGCAATTGAAGTAAAGATCCTCTTTATTTGAGCTATCCCAGCCGAAAGCGGCTCCTTGTGGACCTGTATCAACCCTGGCGGTCGAGGCGTTTCATGAGGAACCGGATCTCACCGAAGTTGAGGATGGCGCCGTGCTCGACGGCCGAAGCGTCCAACACGTCGAGCAAGTCGCCTTCGTCCGATGGATCCACCCGCCTTTGAGCGTGAATCTGGAGTACCACCGAGCCGTCGATCAGCATTCGAAGGGCAGGCGCCTCCCCGTCGCGATGCGAAGTCTCGGCCGAGAAAGACGTCGGCACGTCCACGTGCACGCCCTGCCGCCGGAGCCGCTGCGACAACGCCCGAGCATAATCCAACGCCGGCCGGCCAGCGCCCAGGGATCGGTACGTGGCCAGAGCGGTCTGACAGATCACGTCGCAGGCGTGGTGCAGCGCCTCATCCTCGGCGGTTGAGATCGCGGCACAGGGCGGGGGTTTGGGTGAAGTCTCGCTCACAGAGGGACCTTTGCCGGATCAAACCGGGCCGACCCGACTCGATCGAGCCCCGGATGACCCGACCAGCTTACAACATGCCCAGCCGAAACGGGACGAAATGGGACGAAAGGCCACCCCTTTCTGCATCGCCCGATGGGAGCAGCATCCAGATCGCCCCCGATCGAAGGCGAGATCGACGGGATCCCCGGTATCCCTCAGGCGCCCACTCCCGTTGGAACAACACACAGCGCTGCAAGTCCGCGAACGTGCCAACGTGCCCACTCGAGAGCCGACACCGTATCCTACCCGGACGCGACGAAGAAGCCGCCGCCAGGACGACGCCAATGG
>SYKE01000278.1 GCA_005798285.1 Actinomycetota bacterium | reverse complement strand
GTCCACCAGGATGTGATCGAAGCGTTCCGCAACCATGGCTCCGACCTGCGGATCCCGCGACAGCGCATTCCAGAACAGCAGCAGATCGTCATAGTCCAGGATCTGCCGTAAGCGCTTTCGAGCCACGTAGCCATTGAAGCACGCCCGGATACCGTCGGCCTCGGTTTCACACCAGGGAAAGTGCTTCTTCAAGACTTCCGGCAATCGAGTGCGGCTGTTCACGCAGCGGGAGTAGATTGATTGCAGCGTCGACTTTCGCGGGAACCGCTTTCCTTTATCGCCAAGCCCGAGATCGCTTCGAACCAGGTTCATAAGATCCTCGGAGTCGGCCTGATCCATGACCGTGAACTCCGGCTGCAGCCCAATGGCCCGACCGTGCTGGCGCAACAACCGGTGCGCCATGGAGTGGAACGTACCCCCCCACACGCGCGCTGCGGCATCCTCACCGGCGATGTGCCCCGCGCGAGACAGCATTTCGGTGGCGGCTCGACGCGTGAAGGTGAGAAGCAGGATCCGTTCCGGCGACCCCCCTTCCTTCAGCAGCCATGCGACACGGGAAGCAAGCGTCTTCGTCTTCCCGGTGCCGGCGCCGGCAATGACCAGGAGAGGGCCGCTCGGGTGAGTGGCTGCCGCGCGCTGGGGCTCATTCAGTTCATCAAGCCAGGATGGCATGCCGGGTGGAGAGATTTCCTCGCGACGAGCAATCGGTCAGCGCCTCTATCACGCCATGCAGCGCCATCGCCGACCAGGCGCCCGCGGCGGTTTCCGCAGGTTGGTTTCCCACTGATCGATCAAACTATAGTTGGAAAACAGCGTGCTGACACGCACCGAGGCGGGGGCGTCGCACTCAGCCGGGGAGTTGGAGACCGCCGCAACAATTCTGCGCCATGTCAATGAATGCCTGGGTGCTCCCGGCAATATCTATGGCGGACATCGCCGGCGGCGGAGTGTCGGCTTCATGAACTCAACGAATGGTCCGGAGGCCAATCAACCGCGAGGATCGAACACATTCGTTAGACTATGCGACCTAGCAAATTCAACTCACGGAGCCGCCTCGCCGCTGTGCTCCTCGCATCCGGTGTAGCCGGCCTGTCCGCTCAATGGGCGGGGGCACAGGGACCGGGCGCCCCTGCCCCCGCCGGCGCCGAACCGGTGGTGGAGAGTGCGCGCCCGGTAGCCTTTGCGGTACTTGGCGACCGTTGGGCGTGGATTCGCCACTTCGACACCAAGCGAGATCTGAAGATCGCCGCGCGGGGCGGCGGCGGAGCCACCGGCGCCGATGGCGACTGGTCGGCTGTGGGTGGTGTCGGGGACAGTTTCTTCGCAGGAAAGCGCGTCGAGACTCAATGGAAGCTGGTGAGGATTCCGGCGGCGGGTGGCGCGCCGTCCCTCGAAGCACCAGCTCTCGGCGAACCGACATCGATCCTCGGATCCGGCTCCGAACTCCTCGTGGCCGAACTCAAGGCAGATGCTGCCGGCGACTTACTGTCCACTCCGGGGGCAGGCACACGCCTTTCTGTGCGCGCCTGTACGCCAGATCTGAAAACTCTTCGGACCGTGGTTGAGATTCCATCCGGGATGCCCGTCGAGGCGGAGCCGCTTTCCCAGGACTTGCTCGGTGTTGCGGATGGGAACCTCTACCTGCGGGTGCGACGTCCCCTTTCGACGGAGTTCCACAGGGCGCCCCTCGCCGGGGGTCCCTCGGTGCGGCTTGCCGGTGAGTACGGCCCACAGCAAGGGGCACTCTTCAGGGGCCGTCTCTATTGGACGGCAAGTTCGGAAGAGAGTGGGACCATTCGCGGACTGCGGTGCGTAAGAACGCTTACTCCGGTCGGAGCTACCGTGACGCTTACCGACTGGCTGCCGGGGATCGGAACCTTGACTGCTGTCGAGCCCGGCGGGGTTCGCTATGTCGGGGATCAGGTGTACGCTATTCCTACCCGATTTGGTACGGCTAACCGACTCCAACGCGCGCAGACGGCAGCGGCCGCAATGGCCGGCAGCAGTCTGGTGCTGTTTGACTTTGCCGCGAATCCCGTGAGTGCCACGCCGTGAAGATGCTGCAGAAGGAAGTCGATCCAAAGGTCGCCGCCATCCTTACGGTGGTGGCGTTGGCCGCGGTTCAGGCCGTTTACTATAAGAATCTGGTTGTCCAGACGCCCGGCGCGGGCGGGGGTGGGGGAGCAGGCGGGGCGCCGATGGTACCGCGGCAGACCATCGTCGGCCGGCAAGACGTCCTCGTCTCAGATTTCGTGGGAGAGGCGCCCGGGATGCTCGACGGGCCGAGGTGGCAGGCGAGGCTCTCCGGACCCAACGCTCTCGCTTCCATGCCGGACGGTGGACTTTTGATCGCGGACAGTCGAAACCACCGAATCCGACGGATGTCGCCGGGTGGCGCGCTGAGCACCTTTGCTGGGAGCGGGGACGTGGACTCGGTGGGGGGCAAATCAGACGGTCCCGTCGATCAGGCTCGGTTCAAGTTTCCATCTGGGGTCTGCGTGTCTCCCGACGGAACGGTATACATTTCGGACACCGGAAATCACCGGGTGTGCGCTGTATCCGGCGGACAGGTCCGCACCCTTGTCGGAAGTGGACAGCCCGGGAAGACCGATGGGAGCGGGCCGGCGGCAACGTTCAACTCGCCGGGAACCATGGTCTGGCAGGGCGGATCCGTTTGGGTTGCCGATCTCGGCAACAGGGTCTTCAGAAGGGTGACGCCGACCGGCGCGGTGACCACGCCGACCCCGCCCGCGGAAGTAAAGCTCACCGCCGGACAGCCGTGGCCACCGGCAAACGGCGAGGCGATCTCAGCGTACGAAGAGGGCCGAGGCGAGTTGACCGTCTCAACTCACTTCACCGGCCGGCTGTCGTCGGGAGCACACATCGGTGGGTTATGGGTGTGGGCGGATGCTCAACACCACACGCTCCTGGGTCGGCTGGGAACCGGTCCGATCGTGCTACTCTCGGGGCACCGAGACACTTTTCCAGCCAAAGCGTCCCACTCCGATGGGGACGGCCCGAGAGCGTCCTATGCCGCTCCGAGCGCCGTCGCAGCCCGCGCGGATGGGACCGTCTTCGTCGCTGACTTTGAGGGGAACAGGATTCGCAAAGTGGAGTTGCCTCGGTGGATGATTGAAGGTGACACGGCTCCTCCTATTCGGAGCAGCCGCTTTGGGAGGGACTTTCGTGGGCGTTGAGATTGAACAACTGACGAAAGTCTACGACGGCAAAGTGAAGGCGCTGGACGGCGTCCAGATGACCGCGGAGTCGGGCGTACTCGGGTTGCTGGGTCCAAACGGTTCCGGCAAAACCACGTTGATGTCGATCATGGCGACGCTGCTCGACCCCAGCTCCGGCACGATTCGGGTGGATGGACTGGACGTTCGAACAAAAAAGCCCGAGATCCGAAAGCGAATCGGCTACCTGCCCCAGGACGTAGGTCTCTACCCCAACCTGACGGTTCAGGAAACCCTGGATTACATGGGGCTGCTCTACCATCTGGACGATACGCGAGATCGCCAGGACCGGATCGAGCGAGCCCTCCAACGAATGAACCTCACCCATCTGCGGGATCGACAGATCCAGACGCTCTCGGGCGGAATGCGACAGCGAGTCGCACTGGCGCAGGCGGTTCTTCCGCAGCCTTCCGTTCTCATCGTGGATGAGCCCACCGCAGGATTGGATCCTGAAGAAAGAATTCGGGTTCGATCCCTGTTCGCCGATCTCGCACGAGATTGCCTGATTGTGCTCTCCACACACATCGTTGCGGATATCGAAGCAGTGGCGAGCAGCCTGGCTGTGCTGCGATTCGGCACGCTTCGCTTCTTCGGCACCCCCGAGGAATTGCTCAACTCCCTGGAGGGCAGGGTCTGGATGGTCGACGCGCCCGTGGGAAACCGACCGAAGGAGATGGCGGAGGGCTTCCTCGAGACCGGCCTCTTCCGCACTCGGGAAGGCATTCAACTCCGCGGTGTCTGCGAAACCCGTCCGTGCAGTGACGCCGTTACGGCGGACCCCAATCTCGAAGACGGGTACGTCTGGCTGATGGCCCGAGAGCACCATGCGTAGTCTGAGACTGGTCTTACTCGGGTACCGTGGGGGCCTGCGTAACGCGGGCCTGAGGCTGCTCGCCATCACCGCCGCCGTCTCTGCGGCGGTCATCGCCTGGAACCAGCCGGAAGCCGCGGCATCGACCTCGTTAATGCTGGCGTCGCTCTATGCGCGAATATTCGGCATCGCAGCCTGTCTGAACGCGTCTGCCATCGCAATCCGAGACCTGGATCCAAAGACAGGCGGCATCTTCCGATCCAAACCGGTGGATGGAGCCCACTGGGTCCTCTTGAACTGGGCAACCACGTTGCTGGTCTGGGTGACCCTGCTCGGCGTTGCGCTGGGAGGGGGAATGGCAGGCCGCCTGGCGCAGGGTGACTTCGCCTCGATCGGAATGTATTCGCTTGGCTTCGCTCGCGCTGCGTCAGTGCTCACCGTCTTGATGACCCTTAGCTTCGCGCTGTCGCGGCTGTTTCGATCTCCTCTTGGTGCGGTCATTGCAGTGTTCGTCTGGTTCTGCGCGATGGCAGGGGCACGCTTTCTTCCGGAGATGGCGCAGCCGGAGTTCATGCAGAACCGCGAACTCTTCTGGAGTCTCGCAGCGGCCGTACTCGCCCCTACGGCGCTGATTGTCGAACGGGGCCGAAGAGGCGAACTCCGGCAGCCGCTACCTGCGCTCGGCCTGGTAGCGCTACTCATCGGCGGGGTGCTCCTGGGCTCGGTGAGGGCCGAGAGCCGCTACGCAAAAGTCGGCGAAGCAGCCGCCACGATTTGGGACCAGATGGGCATGCAGCACATAGAACTTGGCAAGCGAGTGCCGGGGTTCTGGCTGCCCGACGGTCGCGGCGGCACCGTGCGAACCGCCGCCTTTCCCGGAAAGATCCTGCTGATCTACCTCTTCACTGCCGAAGACCTTGAGGCCGGCCGCGTGTTGACCGCACTCGATCGAGTTCGAAAGAAGTATGGCGACTCGGGGGTCCAACCCATTGGCGTCTGCCTCTCTCTGGACCACGGCGACGGCTACGCTTTGGCGAACACCAGCGGCCTCGGCTTCCCCATTGGCGCGGATCTCTCCACCCGCAAAGCGGGAACGCCCCCCGTTTCCGCGATGGCGGACGCGTACAACGCGCAGATCCTCCCCTACCTCGCCGTGACCGATCGACGGCACATCGTTCGCCATCTCGGTTCCGACGCCCGGCCGTCCGATGGCGAACTGGACAGACTGATTCAGCAGAGGCTGATGGAGGAGCCCGAATGAAGCTCCCACCCCTCTGGCGCTACAACGCCCGCATTCTCTTCGGAACCGGCTACTGGATCCTCGTGCTGCCCGTGGCGGCCAGCCAGATCGTTACGCTGTGGATGATGGCGCTGGCGGCCGACTTCAGCGAAATGACGGGGCAACGAATTGCCGAGATGATGACGCCGATTCTGAGCGCCTTTCTCGTCGCACACAGCATGGCGCCTGAGTACAAGAGTGGCATCGGATCGGTGCTCGCGAGCAAACCCGTCTCACTACATCGAGTGGTCACCATTCGCATTGCTCTCGCAATGCTTCTGGCCTTCCTCTTGACCGTCGTGACCCTGGTCGTCTGCTCGGTTGGACTGCAGCCTCTGGATCTCGGACCGGTGCTCCTAGCCGCAATTCCCTCGCTTTGGTTTCTCGCGGTTGTGGCACTGGTGTCGGCCACGTTGCTACGAAGTTCGATGGCCGGCTTCGCGATGGCCGCGGCCCTTTGGGGGCTGGACTTGCTGGTGGGCTACGGGGTCCACCCCTTCCTGTCCCTGCAGGGACGGCACGCCACCCTGGATACGCATCCCCTCTCGGGACTCTGGCTCTGGGGCAAACTGGCCCTCACCGTCGTCGGCTTCCTGCTTCTCCTCTGGCACAGCAGAATTCTCCCACGGGTTTGCCGGCCGCCCGAGCGGAAGGATGTCATCAAAGTCGTCTCCGGCATGGCGGCGGTCGTCCTCGCGTACGCGCTTACCGGTGCATTGACGACGGTCGGCTTTGGGTACCTCAACCGCGGCAACTTGCCCTACAAGGACGTCGATTGGTTTCGCCGTCAGATGACGACGTACGGCCCCATCCCGGTGGCGCAATTCTTCGGTCCCGCCTTCTCCACTCTGGTGGCACCGACGCCGCCTTCAGCCGGTGAACTTTCGGGACTTGAAATGCGCTTTGCCTTACTCGAGCGGGCCCGTGACCGTTGGCCGAACTCGATCTGGGCGGACGCGATCGCGTTCAGTCTCGCAAAGGAGCGCGAGGACCTGCAGCCGACGAGGGCCGTGAAGGACTACCAACTCGTCGCGGATCGGTTCGGAAACGGCCCCTATGCCTCCAAGGCACTCGTCTCGATTGTCCGGATGGACAAGCCGGAGGTGACTCTCGGAGAACGAGTTCGCGCCGCAAGAGTGTTGGTCAGCGACTGGCCGACCAAGAGAGACACCGAGCGCGCTGCGGCATTCCTGCAAGAGCAACCCACCGAGTCCGTCAACGCGGCCGACAAACTGGCGGCGGCCGAGGTTGCCGTCAAAGTGGCTCCGGTCCACCGAGAGCCCGAGTGGTGGTTGACGTGCGCGGAGCTCCAACTCAAGCTGGGTCAAACGGATGGCGCCCGCGCGAGTGCCCAGAAGGCGATGTCTTCGGCCCAAACTCTGAACCAGCGCGCAACAGATCCGAAGGTCCGGAAGGAAATCGCGGTCTATCGGCCCCGGATCGACGGCGCCGCGCGGAGAGCCAACGACATTCTTCAGGGCCTGGGAGGCTAGCCGGGTTGACGCCTGGAGGAACAGACGGCTACGATGTTGGGGAATTCGCGGCATGTGCCGGAGCGAGGTAAACGTTGATCAAGTACTCCGTCAATGCCCTGTACCTGGCGCTGTGCATCGGAGCGCTGGTTGTTGCCCCTTGCGCGTCGGCCGCCCAAAAGGCGAAGCCCTCAGCCAAAAAGCCGGTGGCTGGTCCGGATCTGCCATCCCGAGTCCCCCTCTCGGCGCCGTTCTGCATGGTGAACGGTGAGAAGATCTCGATCGCCAATTATGTGGATAGGCTTAGTGTGCGATTTGCGCCGGAAGCGAGAGAGGCGCTGATCTCCGAGGCGCTCGTGCGTCAGGAAGCCCGGAGACGCAAACTCGCGGCGTCGCCCGCGGAGATTGATGCGACCGTGAAGCGGGTCTTCGCCGATAACGCTCGACGCTATGGCGGGGAGAAAGGCCTGGAGGCCGAACTCAAGCGGACTCGAGGGTGGAGTCGAGACGACTTCCGAGCCGTCATTCGGGAACAGGCACACACCGAAGTGCTTCGAGAAAAGCTGGGCCAATCGCTGGTGAAGGGATCCGACGTTGAGGATAAGGATCTTGAGCCTCTCTACGAACAGCAGCGCGACAACTTCCGCCAACCCGACTCCGTACGGATTGCCCACATCCTGGTCAAGCGCCCCGAAGGCGGCGAAGCCGCCGAGAAGGCCGCCCGCGCCAGAGCCGAGGACATCCTGACCCGCTTGAAGGCGACTCCCGCGGACTTCGACCGGGTCGCCCGAGAGCAGTCCGACGACAAGACGACCGGCGCACAAGGTGGAAAGATCCCGACCGACCTGCTTCGTACCGCCAACCCGTTCGGATCGAACTTTGAGGCGCTCGTCTATCCCGTGAAACAGGGGCTGGTGCCGGAGGTTGTGGCGACGCCCATGGGGTTCCATGTCATCCGGGTGGACGCCAACAAGGCCGGCCGACAGCTACCGCTCGCGGAAGTGAGAGAGCAGCTTCGCACCGTCGTTCTGACTAAGCGAAGAGAACAGGCTCTCGAAGAGTTGTTCGTGCGCCTTCGAACCCAGGCGCGGGTCGAGACCGGAAAGTTCTGAATTGATGAACGCGGCGGCACAGCGACAGCGGGGCGAACGCCGGAGGGCCGACGCCACCGGCCTCGCTCCGTCGGCCTGTCGGTGGGTGGCGCTGACGATCTCGCTCGTGGGTTCAACCGGATGCAGCACTGCAGTCGTGCGTCGGAGCGTGGAACGACGCGTCGTTGCCCGACTTCCCGAGATTCTCGGACCAGCCGAGCACTACCGCGTGGAAATCCGAGGGAGTCGGGACCCGGAGCTCGTGCGCGGCCGGGTGAAGCATCTCGAAATCGAGGGCATCGGAATTCGGGCTCGGGAACAGTTCGACCTTCGCCGCCTCACCCTCAGCATCGATGGACTTAGATACGAAGGCGTCGAGCCCTACGTGGTCTCCATTGAACAAAGCCGGCTCGTCATCGAGTTTACTGATCAGGCGTTGAACGACTACTTGCAGGCCCGCCGAGCTCGGTATGAACCCCGCGTAAGATTTGGGCACGACCGAGTTGAAGTTGCCCTGACCTATCCATTCCTGGGGAAGCCGACTCCACTCACCGCAGCCGGTCACTTCCGAATCGAAGACGGCAAGCGTCTCGTTTTCGTGGCGACCGAGGCGCAGGTGCCATTCCTGCCCAACCAGCCCGAGTTTCAGCACAAGTTTGTGGAGGAACGAGTCAACCCCTTGCTCGACCTCGGCCGAATAGAGTTTCCCGCCCGGCTGGACAGCATTCGGCTGTCACCCGGGCTACTCACTGCACAGGGCTCCGCGGTCGTGCCGCGTCCGCCCGACTCTTAACTGCCTCCCCAGGTCGTACCCATGCGAAGGTCCCAGAACAAACGAACGGCGCCCACTGCCACGAGCTATGCCACCCCGCCCAGGGCTTCATCACAGGCGGTGCAGTGGCGCTCCTACTGGGACGCCGACTCGGGCATCGCAACCCTCTCATGCGCCTCACACGAGTATCGAGTTTTCAGCCGCCCGCCGGACACCCAGTCTGGACTGCTGTGCATTGAGGGTCGGGCAACCGGAGCGGACTGGCACGTGCTCCTCGGCGCCGCCGGTTTCTCCGGTCGCGATGGGGATGGCGCCTTGTTGTCACCGGGAGTCTCGGCCTGGAAGTTGGAACACGCGATACTTCGCGGCCACACACGCGGAACCGAAGTCCGATTGCAGTGGACCGGCAAGATCGACGGCCGCTCGGTCCAACGAGATGCGGCGCTTCGGGGGCTGGGAGCCACACTGCTCCTTGAAGTCTCAGCTACCGAAGGATCCGCATCCGGATTTGATCCGGGTACGCTCGGCCCTCTTGACGGGAGAACAGTCCACATCTCCGGTTTGCCCTTCCCACTTCTGGCCTTACCTGACGGCAGCTTTGCAGCGGTGTACGGAGACCGTTACCTGAGCGGCTCGGCTGCGTTTGAGGGGGACGCCGCGGTGTACCGGCCGGGCGTGGGGGGCACGACCAACCCCATTTCCGAGAGTTTCTACGTCACACTCTCCGACGATCCGCTCCAACCGCTTCCCCTGCTCGAGCGTCCGGGCGGCGATGAGGCGGGCGGAGTGGATCCCGGCCGGGTTGTGATTGAAATGACTGCATCACGTTCCTTCAGCGAGGACGCAGGCGTGATTCGATCGCTGGCGGCCCGTGGATTGGACTCGATCGTCCTGCTCTACCGGGATTGGCAAGCGTTTGGTTCAACCCGCCGTGCGCCGGCACACTACCCGCCGCACCCGGACAAAGGCGGCGCTGCCGGACTGCAAGAGTTGATCGGCGTGGCCCACACGGCCGGATGGGCTGTAGCGCTCGAGCAAGGATACTCCCTCGTTACCCGGGATTCTCCGTACCGCACGGACGACCTGACGGTTACCGATGCCGACGGATCTCCACGCCCCAACGCGTTAGGCGGGCTGGCGATGCGACCATCTGCCATGCGAGACGTCGCGCGGCTCGAGGCGAGCGACATTCAGCGAAACCTCCAGCCCGACGCCACGCTCCTACTCGGCCACTTCGGGTTAGAGCCGGATCAGGGTCTCGGCCAGGTGTCTAGAGACCCGTCCATTGGCTGCGGCAGTGCGGCGGAAGTCATCCGCGAAACCCAGCGGTTGGTGGACGCCCTGAGGGATTGGATCGGTGGGCCGGTCCTGGCGAGTGAAGGCGAGATTCGTGGCCGGTCATCACTTCTGACCGGGCATCTTGTGGACGGACTGCTCCGCACGCTGGATCCCGCAGTCCCCTGCATTGTCGAGCCGGAGTGGGCGACACGGGCGCACGGCTGCACCTCGATCGGCGCGGCAATTCAACCGGGGAGGACACGTGGACCGGCGCCAGGAGTCGACTCGGTACGTAGTGCGAAGGTGGCTCTCGGAATGTGCGGCTACCTACGTCTCGAAGGCGCTCTCGACGCCGAGCAACTCCGCGAGTATTTTCTGATGCGTGCAGTTGGCCGGGCAACCCGCGATGCCGATCTGCAGCGCGTGGAGTATGGCTTGGGCGGCGAGTGGATGCCCCTCTCCGAGGCGCTGAGGCGACCCATTGACTTGACTCAGTGCCATCTCCACCTGTCGCTGTCAAACGGGTGCGAGATCTGGGTGAATCGAGGCGCCCGCGAGGTTCTCCGAGTGGAACTGGGCGGAGAGACCTATGAGATCCCAACCGACGGTTTCCTCGCCGCTAAACCCACGACGTCGGATCTCATCGGGAGTTTCGTTCATAACGGCGGGCGATACGACATCGCTCGAGTGGAGGACGAACTGTTCGTCGATGCACGGCGGTCGAGTTCGCCGTCCGCGTTCGGCGTCTCGACCGACACCGCAATTCTCGTGCGGCCCGGGGTGACGGACGGCCACCGAGACCTCATTCTGTACGGGGGGAAGACCGCCACTCTCGATGGCCTCGAGTACCGGCTCTCCGATCCGGGAGATCTTCGAGTGAGCTACCTGTCCGGATCAGAGGTCGAGATTGAGTTACTCTCGACAGCCGTTCCTCGACCCATTCACCTTGCGCTCACGGCTCCCGGAAGCAACTGGGAGAGCCAGGGTATCGGGGGACTTCGGATCGCCGAGTGGCACGAGGGCGAGTGGGTCGCATCTAAGTCCACGCTCCAGCCGACGCGAGTGGGACCGCAAATTGGGCGACTCCGCCCCGGGGTAAGGCTCCGGCTCTGGGAAGTCCAGTGAATCCCCGTTTTCGGAGCTCCGCTGCGCTCCTCGGCAGCCTGACGCTCTCGATTTCGCTGGTTTCGGCGGCGGCGGCCCAGGAGTCGAGGGTCATCAGTGAAGTCGAAGCCCGAAGGGCAATGACTCAGGCGATCCGTTTGGATGCCCGCGCCCGAGCCATTCTCGAACGAGCCTCGAAGTCGTACGCTCAGATGCAGTCCCTCGCCGTCGAGACCCGCGTGCCGAAAGCCGAGTCTTATCTGGCCCTGAAACGGGAGGGCCTTTATCAGCTCATCAACCGGAAGGCCTCTCGTGAATTGATCTCATTTGCAGTCTGCGATGGCAAGACGCTGTACGAATACGGCGAACAGAACCGTCAGTGGATCGAACGGGACTCGGCGCTTCTGAAGCGATGGGTCGTGCCGCCGCCCGCGCGCCTCTTCCTGGATCCCCGCGGATGGGGCGCCGCTATGGTGGGTCGGGACGGACGGCCGGCCGTGCGCGAAATCGCGTTTCGCCACGGTGGGCGGGAAGCCTGGGACGGCCGACCGGCCGAGGTCCTTTTGGTGGAAATCCTGGCTCGTGCGGGAGCCGAGTGGCGGATTTTCACCGCCAGGCGCTACTTCTCCCCCGTGAGTGGGCTCCTGATCGGCTACCGCAACGGACATCAGACCTTCAAGCTCAAGAACACCCCCAACAAGCCGATGAAGGCATCTGACTTCCGCTTCACTCCCGTGCCGGGCGCAATCAAGGCACTGGGTTAAGGCCCACTGGATGCCCTCCTGGCATCATTTAGGCAACGGTACCGATTGGAGTCGCTCCGATAGATCGCGGATCCTCAACTCCTGGTCCCCACAACCACCTCTGGCGAACCCGGGAACCCCGGCGACTCCGGCGGATGTGCCGACGTACTACCGGTCTGCCGTGAGAATCTAGGACTGCCGCACGGCCGGATCCGCTGAAGCAAGAGCCTCAAGCAGCGTCGTCCACGCCAGTCGCGCACAGCCCACGCGGCTCGGAAACCCACGAACTCCGACAAAGACCGCCAACTGTCGGAGCAGTAGTGCGTCGTCGGACGGATCGGAACCGTCAAGCATCGACTGAAACACCGCGGCTAGGCGTCGAGCCTCTTTCACCGTGACGCCGCTCACCGCTTCCGACAACATCGACGCGGATGCTTGAGAGATGGCGCAGCCCTCCCCCTCGAAGCGGACCGCCCGCACTCGCTCCAGATCGAGATCGAGGTGGATGTCCACCCGGTCGCCACACATCGGGTTCTTCCCCGACGCGGTGTGGGTGCACCCCGCGAGAGGTCCACGGTTCCTCGGGTTCCGATAGTGGTCCAGGATGACGTCCTGGTAGAGCTGCTGGATGTCTGTCACGGTGCTCGCTCGGCGACACTTGGGCCCAAGCTCGGATCAAGACTCAAAACAACGGCACGGTGTGGAGTGATCCACCCCGTGCCGACAAGGGGTCGACCCCGAAAGGGTCGCTCCACGAGGGAAGTCCGCTTCAGGCTGGAACGGCGGTGCGCCGGGGGCTGATCAGGACCCGGGAGGTTCCGTCGACATCCCGCCGCTGGCTGAGCAGGCTGTGGCCCGCCCGCTCCGCCCACACGATGACGTCATAGATGTTCAGCGCATCGGCCAGGATCGCTTCCACGATGCTGTTCGGGTCTCGCTCCACCTGCTGGTTCAGGGCGGCCAGGATTCCCTGGCAGCTCTTGCCCCGGCCATCCACGACGACCCACCCCGCGCCGGGAACAGCAGCGGAAACCGGCTGCTGGACCCTCGGTCGGCTGTGCACATCGATCTCTCCGCTCTTGCGGCGATCCAATTCGCGCTTGAAGTGCGCGACAGCTTCCCACGCCACGGCCCGACCGCGATCGCCCGTGGAGCATACAGCCCCGCGAACACCCACGATATCGGGGTTGATGCGGGCCAGCATATCGAGATCAGTCAGCTTGAGGTGACCGGAAAGCGCGGTGCTCAAGCCCGCGAGTTTACCCTGAATCACCATCTCCCGGAGTTCGTTCTCGGACAGGAAGTTGAACAGGTTGCGCCCATCCTTGGTCAGCGTGTCGATGAGGAACCCGTCGCACTGCCCATCGATCGCAAGCCGCATCATGCAGCGAGGATCCAGGCCGTCGTAGAGATGGTTGTCGCCGAACACCGAGCCGATGAGTTTGGTTTCGAAGCCCTGCAGGGCGTTTCGCGCCTCACGAAGCACTTCCACTGCCGTGTCGTAGTCCGCGCGAACGAAACCAACCTTCACCGAGGTCGCGTTGAGCATCCCCGCGGCGTAGACGGCCATTGCAACCGTGCCGGGCTGGTTGGGAACGACGCCCAGGGTTACGCTGACGTGCTTGTGGGCAGGGACCCGAGCGCGGGCCTCTCGGACAAGATGGGGATGTGCGGAGCCGACCATCGCCTCCTGGAGGTTCTTGACGTCGATGATGTCGGCGCCACCCCGGTCGGCTTCCATCACCTCGTCCATGTTTTGCGCGCTGACGAGGAGCATCATTCCCGACTCATTGGCTGGGTTCGGCAGCCAGCCGGCGCGCTCGTTTCCAACTCGAGCCGGTTCGGCGGGGACCGATTGGACCGCGGGCGGCGGCGACGTCACGTAGACCCGCGAACTCAACGCATCGCTTTGATGCGCCTGATAGCCACTCTTACCGTTGGTCCCGTTCACACCATTACTCCCGTTGGCCAGGTGATGGCCGTTCAACGCTTTAGGAAAAGGGCCGGCGCCGCCTCCGAGGGGACGCAATTCACTGAGTTGAGCCTTGAGCTCTTGCTTCTCTTCGGGCGACAGGTCCGACAACGGAGGCCGGACATGGCCGCCCTTCAACCCCATCAACTCGCCCCAGTATTTGCAGAGCGCGGCCGGGAGGGCTCCGTTGAACTTCTTGACGATTCGGGGCCACCAGGCATCCGAAAGGCTCTTGATCGCCCGGAGATGCTTCTCATAGTAATCCCAATCCGGCTTCCCCTCGCTCGCGCCCTCGATGAACTGAACGTAGTGGTTGGCCCCCGGAACGTCGAACCGCCAATCGGAGGTGTTTGCGAACATCACCCTCTGCTGAAATCCGAGTTCAGCCGCCTTGCGGTAGATCCACTCGTCGGGGGTGCTGATGATCGACTCCTTGCCGAGCAGCAGGTGCGCGTCGACGGAGAGTTGCTGGTTGAAACTGGCTTCCTTGACGCCCACAACGTTCGGCAACTGGCAAAGTCGATGCAGCCCCTGCGGGCTCATCACGATGCCGAACTGCGGCGAATTGTAGTACATCACGGCAAGCGACGTTCGATCCGAGAGCAGCTTCACAAAATCGACGACCTGGTCTTCGCTCTTGGTCACGAAGTACGGCGCCGCGACAATCAGGAGGTCGATTCCGACTCCGGCGGCGTGATCGGCCAGATCGAGCATCTCGCGAGCCGACGTATGGGTGACATGCGCCGCCGTGAGCCACTCTCCGCGAGCCTCATCCGCGACAATGTCGTAGATCCGCTTCCGCTCGGGCGTGGTGAGAGACCAGAATTCACCCATCCCCCACGTGGCGCCCGCGCCACGGCTGCCCAGACTTCGGATGTGCCGGATGTTGTGGCGAAGCCCCGCTTCGTCGATCTCATCCTCGGGTGTGAAGGGTGTAACCAGGGTCGACCACTGCCCTCGCAGCGTCTCCCACGCCCACTCCCGCGCCTCGGACCTGGTGTATTTTGCCATTGCCTCGCAGCCTCCCGCCTTCAGCCGCTCGCCTCGTCAGGCGCCAAGCGCCCGCCGGCGAGTCACTGAGGGGAAACCCATAAACCGCTAACTTGGTGTATCCCATTATTCTGGGATTCGCCGCCGCCTCGAAACGAACGCGACTGCAGCCGGCTTTCATTTTCGCCGACTATCTCTGTCGCTCCTACGGTCGACGGTGCCAACAAGGGGCAGGAATCGGCAGCGTCCCGCTTCCCAACCGAACCAACCGCCTCATCGCACGCCGCCGGTGGTCGGCACATCGGCGATGCGGCTGAAGTCGGCCAGGCTCTTGAACGCGCAATCCAGTTCCCAGAGCAGCGTTTGTCGCGCTGAGCGAAGCGTTTCATCCGGGTCATTGACCAGCACATCGTCGAAGAACCGATCGACCGTGGGCACGAGCGACTCCAGTTGGCTCCAGAGTTCGCCCCAGCCCCGACTCTCAGCAGCACGGCTCGCCGCTGCTGAGCGGGCAACCCAGGACACACGCAGTTCGATTTCGCTGGGATGGCACAGTTTCGCCAGGTCACCCGAAGGATGCGTGGTCCCAAGGGGCTTCAAGATGTTTTGGATCCTGGTAGCCACCCGGGTGACTTCGCTAAAGCTGGCGGCGCCGGCCCGCTCGTTGAGGAATCGCGCACGGTCGAGCGCGCCGGAGATAGAGTCGAATCCCGCAGAGAGCACGGCGTCGGTAAGATCTCTGCGAGAGCCCAATTCGTCCAATCGGGCCTCAACCCGGGGCCGAATGAAGTGCGTCACTTCGCTGGCGACCAGATCCGGAGGGACCGGCTTACTTGACTGGTAGTAGTCTGTCCCGGCAAACGACGCCAGGCTGCGGCTGAGCAACTCGGACAGGTTGAGATCAACCGGCAACGCTTCGGCCAGAGCAACGACTCCTGCCGCAGCCCGTCGCAGACCGAACGGGTCGGAGGAGCCGGTCGGCACGTGGCCGAGCGTGAAGGCAGACGTCAAAAGGTCGACTCGATCAACCAGTGCCAGAACCCGGGCGAGCCGTCCCTCGGGGACCGCGTCCCCGGCGCCGCGCGGCAGATAGTGTCCTGCGATGGCGTCCGCAACTGCGGTGGAAAGTCCGTCTCTGGCAGCATACTGAGCGCCCATGACTCCCTGAAGTTCCGGGAGTTCCGCCACCATGTGACTCGCGAGGTCGGCCTTGCACAGCTCAGCGGCGATGCGAGACTCATCCACGAGATCGGACCACCCTAACTGGGTACACACCTCCGGCGCCAGGTCGGCTAACCGGACCGATCTATCCCAAACGGTCCCCAGGCGCTGTATGAACACGATGCGGCGGAGGCGCTCCCGCAACTCCGCGAGCGTGACCCTGGCATCTTCCACGTAGTGGTGGCGTGCGTCGTTGAATCGAAACGCCAGAACACGCTCGTTGCCTGAACGGACGGTGTCCAGTCCATACTCGCCTCCGTTCCGCACAGCCAGGAACATGGGCGCAAGGGATCCGTCGGGACGCTCGACCGTAAAGTAGCGCTGGTGTTTCTTCATTGCCGACACGAGCACCGGACGCGGCAACTCGAGGTACTCCTCAGAGAACTTGCCCAAGAACGCCGTTGGGCACTCCACGACAAACACAACCTCATGCAGAAGATCCTCATCCCAGGCCACCCGCACACCTTCGGCGGCGGCGAGAGCGTTGCCCTGTCGGAGGATTTCGGCACGTCGTTCCTCGGGGTCCACCACAATCCGTGCAGCGCGCACAGCGTCGAAGTAGGCGCCCGCAGAGGCGAGTTCCAGAGTGGTTCCCCCGGCATCCCCCACCGGCAGGAACCGATGCCCGCGAATGACTCGGCCCGACTCCACCCCCGCGAACGATGTGGACACGCTGCAGTCGTCGAGCAGCACGGTGAGGGAGCGAACCGGCCGGCAAAACCGGTGGACGCCGCTGCCCCAGCGCATGAACTTGGGAAACGTCAGCGCGGAGAGCACGGCAGGCAAACCGCCGCCCAGTACGGCCTCCGTGGGACGGCCCTCGACATGCTGAACCGCAAACACGTAGGCGCCGGACTCGGTCTCACGCATTTCCAGCGCGTCGGGAGTGAGGCCAAATCGTCGGGCAAATCCCACTGCGGCCTTCGACGGCGAACCATTCGGCGCGAAAGCAACAGCACGGGTGGGACCTCGGTGTTCGAGGGATGCATCTTCCTGGCGACCGGCGACCCCTTCCGCGTACAACACGAGCCGGCGCGGCGTACCCGCCGTACGGATGGAGGTGTAGGCGATTCGCTCCCGGGTGAGGAGATCACCCACAAGCGCCTGGAGCTGGTTGAGCGCCGGCACCACCACCGACGCGGGAACTTCTTCGGTACCGATTTCGAGGAGCAGGTCGGGCATAGCGCCAATACTCTATCACGCGAAGTGGACTAGCCAGAACCGGCGCCACGGCTGAGGTGCATCACTTCCGCCGTGGCTTCTTCCGTGGCCAGCAGGCGGGCGTTCAGTTCTTGCAACTCCTGGGTGGCGGTCTGAATCGTCTTCATAGATGGGGACTGCGTGGTCGCGAGCGCCACGGCGAGTTCTGACCGCAGTACCTGAAGCGACTGCAGGCAACCGTCGCGAGCCGCCTCCATACGGGCCCGCCAGGAAACAAGTTGATTCGCACTGCCGGACTGGGCGTCGATTCCCGCGAGCTGTCGCCGAAGAAAGTCTGCGGTCACCGGGTCGGTCTCCAGTTCCAACCGCGCTTCCAGCTCTTCCCTCTTGTGGGTGAGCAGATCGGACCGCACTGAGCCAAACGTGGCCTCCAGCACTGCCAGGCGGTGGTTGAATCCCGACCAGTGCTGAACAGCGCGCTCCAATTCTCGGGCGATCTTCTTCGCCTCCTTGCGGCGGGTCTTCGGAAGCTGCTTCATGATCCGATTGATGTCGTCGGCCAGAATCCAGAGATCAATCTCCGGATCCGCCGTCAAGAGTAACTGCCGCCAGTCGCGGCGAGCCCGAAGCAGCACCTTGATCAGCGGAATGGCCCAGACCACTACTGCAATCGGTACAAACGGAATCCAGCAGAAGAAGAGGGACAGCCACGCCGCCTCCTTCAGCTCCTTGCGAAGCTCATCGAGGGTCTTGGGATCCTTGCAGAGCTTTGGAAACTCTCCGGCCGCCACCTGTCGTGCCGCCCCGAGCACAACCCGCCGCTGGGACGCCTGATCCAGGTCGCCCGCGGCAGTCGGCAGTGGACGGCGCGGTTCTCTTGAGTACGGTTCTCTCGAGTCAGGGTAATCGGTATGTGACATTCAGCTCCGGTGTAGCGCGCACGGCGCCCCCGTCGGCGCGAGAATGCATGGCGGCGTCAAGAATGCCCGTGGTCAGAAGCGTTCTCTCCACCGGGTAGGGCGCCCTCTTTTCCAAAACCAACCGCTCGATCGCCTGGCAGAGCCGCCCGAAGTGCCCAAACGGTTTCCCCTCCTGAAGCCAGAACTGGGTCGCAACCGGCGCCTCTCTCCCCGCAAGGGATCCGGCAAAGTAGAATTCCGTGACCAGCCCGTAAAGCATCAGGACGGTTGCCTTCAATCCGTCTCGATACTCCACCACGAACGCGTCCGGCTTACGGGTGGCGTTCCGAATCTGTTCCACTGAGGCCCCTGCGAGTTCCGGCTTGGGACCCGTCTTCAGAGCCGCGCGGAGCAGGTCCCAGGACCACATGCCACGATCCCCGGCATCCCACACTGCGGCATCGGAGAGGCAGCGAACTGAGCGAACGCCGGTTTCACCCCCGGCTCGTCGCTCCACCATACACTGTAACCCCTCGAGGGCATGGAATCCGTACGCCTCAGTGCCGCCGTACCCAATCGCGAGCGCCGAGGTAAGCCGGGCCCCGGCCTCGAGCTGAAAGTCAGGCTTACGCCACGACACGGGTACGGACGAACCCGCAAGAAACGGGATCCTGAGGCGCCTCGCTTCATCAACCATGGCCTGGGCCTGATGGAAATCGTACGAGAGGTGCTTGTCGTTGAAGAACGGGATCGGCCGGTTGGCGGCGGCCACCACTGCGGCAGCCTCGTCGAAAAAGCGCTTCCGGGGGTAGAGATGCTGGCCGATCTCGTTATACGGGTACGACCCGTGCTCTCCAATCAGCAGCACGCCATCGACTGCGGGAGCGGCTCCGCCCAGACGAATCGCTTCTGCAATGGTTTGGAATACCGGCACCCGGTGTTTCGCCGCGAGTTCCAATCCGAGGGCGCTAGTTTTGGGCTGATCGATGTAGAGCGAGGCAATGCTCACCGCCGGCTCATACACCAGATCCAGCGTCCGGCACCCCTCCAGCATCTTGGTCACGATGACGTCGGCGTGGGAGTTTTCTCGGTACTCGGTCACCACCGCCGCCAGCCTTGGCTTTCTCACCGCTGCCACCACTTGAGCCTCGACCCGGATACTTTGTGGCGCCAAACACGCGCCGGCGCCCGCCATCAAGGACCTGCGGGATACCCGCCCAGGAAAACCCACGTTGCTGGTCATGATCGAGCCATCCCCGCGAGACCCGCAAGGAGTCCCGCACTCAGAATCGCAAGCACGAACCCAATCGCCATGCCGATCAAAATGTAGAACACTCCTCCCAACACCAGTGCCCCGATGGCCCCGCCGATCGAAAGCTGGTGAACCTTCATCAAACCGATTACGATCAACACCAGACTCCAGATACCGCCAACGAACCAGACGGCAGAGCTGGCTCGACCCGCGGCATTCAATTGCTCGGCGATAATCTGCCGATCTCTAAGTCGATCTCCTCCAGGGGCGACCCCAGGTGGTGGCGCCCCCGGCATGTATTGGACGGGGGTCCACCGAGGAGTGGATGGCTGATTCGGAGCCGTGTCGAGCGGGAGTTGACTCTGAGTGACTCTTCGCGTCCGAGAGCTTTCCATCAATCCACGAATCTGATCCGGCGAGAGGGATGACCAGAAGAGGGTCATCATGATCGCGAAGCCCAGCATTGCCGGGATGGTCCCATACACCAACACGCGGTAAGTCTGCGAGAACTCGCCCTGACTCCCAAACCACCTGCCGGGCCAATGAACGCAGGCTGCCTCGAGCAGGTAGACCAGCATCAGCATCGGCCAACTGCAGATACCCCCCAGCGCAATCGGAACCGCTAGCGCGGCTCCCGTGAAAGCGTTTCCCGCCGGCGCCGCCTGAGACACGAACCGCCCCAGCCCTGATCCCGAGGCTACCGCCACCACAATCGCCATCAGCAGCATCGAGGCATTCGGCGACAGGAAGCCCGTGGACCTGGCCTGGTCTTCAAAAAACGCACGAGGGGAGACCAGGACTCGGAACCAATCCACCACGGCAAGAAATGGATTGAAACGGTTGGGAAGTTCCGTGCCGGGTGTGTCATCGACCGGCTCAAGCGGCGGAGGAGCCACTACCCGTGGTTTGGGGGTCCAGGAGGGCGGCGGAAGAGGAGCGCTGCAGAACTGACAGTAGGTGCCTGGTGAACTGCTGCCGCCACATCTCGCGCACTCAACCAGCCCGTCCGGTTCCGTGGACCAGCCTGCAGATGGGTCCGGCGCCAGGTCGACCTGAAGGTGGGCGTACGCGTTTCCGGACTGTGGAGCCCGGGACTGGGCATCTGCGCTCTGACTCCCTCCCATGGCTGCCGACCGTCCCGAACTGGAGCTTTCTCGAAAGGCGTAGGGGTCGGATGCCGGAATACACTCAGACGAGGCGCCCGGCTCGAGATGGGACGGACGGTCGATCGATCCTGCGGACGGAGCCTGCGGAAAGGACCACGCCGGCGGTGAGCCCGAACCCCATGGGGCTGCGTCTGTCGGGGCGGCGGGCGTAGTCGGCGTCCCCGGCAAAACCGGCGGCGGACCCGCGTTCCAGGGCGCAGCATCCGCGGGGGCAGCCGGGGGAGGTTGTGAACCTCCCGGCAGCCGGTCTACGATCGCGGTGTCGCCGACCATCAAGGGCTGCGTAAGCGCGGGAGAAGGCATACCCACCACCGTGCGGCCGGGATCCGGGTCGGGCGGGGGTGGGGGCGGAGGCTGGGGCGTCAGTGCGGCGAGCCGCTGCCCGGCGCGTCCGTGTGTCGCGTCGAGTTCGAGCACCCGGCGGTAGGCGCCCGCGGCGGCTTCTCGATTGCCGGCCCGTTCGAGCACCACCCCCAGATTGAAGCATACGCCGACATTCGCGGGTTCCAGCCGAACCGCATTCAGCAGTTCACGGGATGCCTCGTCGTGTCGAGAGAGCTGGCTCAAGATGATGCCGTAGAGCGCCCGGGCGTTGGCGTCTGTGGGAGAAAGCGTGAGCGCCTTCACCACAAGGCCTTCGGCGTCCGAGATTTGTCCGGCTTGGAGCGCGCGAAGCGCGCCATCTCTGAGCGAGTCGCTTTCCTGGCTCATGGCTTCTTGACGCCCATCCTGGCATCGAACGATCATTCGGAAGAACGTGGAGAGTGGCGATGGAGCCCAAACTCGACGTATGATCAGGCGGGAGCCGGTCGCGAGCCCAACCGGGTGGCACACCAGAGTCGAGTTTGAGATGTCCGCCGAGAATGAGGTTTACCTGGAAGGACGAAGAATACTCCGTGCACTTCGAAAGTTGAGGACGGACACGGAGCAACTGGATGCCTCCGACACGGCGTGCAAAGTGCGTGCGGTCACCTGCCTGGAACAAGCGGAGGCCGAACTCGCGCGAGCGCTCGAACAGTTGAGCGGCATCGTCTAGCTGCTGGTCGCAGTTCACCGGATAGTGGCGCGGGGCCGTTGCCGACCCCGCGCAGGTGGACTGGCAGATTTAGGAACCGGACCACCCTGGGGAGGGCGATCAGACCCTACAGCCACCTCGACTCTCACAGTCCATGAAAGTCATCACCCCCTTCCGGTATTGAGAGTTTACCCGTGTCCGACTGCACTGTCACAACACAAATAGAGGCAATGCCTCTTCTTGGCCAAACGCGGGATCAGCTTCAGCAGTGGGCTGAGCGGCGCGGCCTGCCGCGCTTTCGGGGGCGGCAGATCGCCGACTGGCTCTACCGCCGAGGCGTCAGGACGTTTGCCGAGATGGTCGACCTCCCCGCCCCGCTTCGAGAGCAACTTGCCACGGATGAGCGAGTCGGGCGATCCGCCGTCGACCAGCGCCAGCAGGCTGCGGACGGCACGACCAAGTTGCTGCTGCTCCTCGCGGATGATCGCCGCATCGAGACCGTGGTGCTCCCATACACGGATCGTGTCTCCGTGTGCATTTCCAGTCAGGTGGGCTGCCCGGTCGGCTGCGTGTTTTGCGCCACCGCAACCATGGGGCTTTTGCGTAATTTGACCGCAGCCGAAATGGTCGATCAGGTGCTGACTGCCCGCGAGCACTCCCCTGGCGGCAAAGTGTCGCACGTGGTGGTGATGGGCATGGGCGAACCGATGCTGAACTACGACGCGCTTCTGCGCGCGCTGCGTCTGATCACGGCGGAACTGGAGATTTCGGCGAGACGAATCACTGTTTCCACCGCAGGCCACGTGCCGGGCATCCGAAGGCTCGCGGACGAGGCGCTGCCCGTGACGCTGGCGCTGTCCCTCCACGCGCCCAATGACGAACTCCGATCGGAGCTCATTCCGATGGGTAGGAAGTGGGGCGTTGGCGAAGTGATGGACGCCGTTCGGCACTACACCCGAACCACCGGGCGACGTGTGACCCTGGAGTACCTTCTGCTCGGTGGGGTCAACGACACACCCGAGCTGGCGCGGGAACTGGCAGGGCTTCTAAGAGGTGAGATTGGGCACGTCAATCTGATCCCCTGGAACGCCGCCGACTCGCTCCAGCCGGTCCGAGCGCCGGGCAAACGGAGCGTGCGAGGCTTCCGTGAGGTGCTCGAACAGCAGGGCGTCACGGTCACCGAGCGGATGGAGCGGGGCCGCGAGATAGACGCCGCCTGCGGACAACTCGTGGTGAAACGCGCACAGCCGGAGGCGGTGTCTTGAATCGGCGTGACATCCTCCATGCCGCCATCCTCAACACCCTCGCTCGCCCCACCGCAGCTCCCGAGCAAGCGGAATCCCGCGGAGAATTGGTGTTGAAAGACGCTCGCCTCTCCTCGCGTGTGATGCGACGGGAGTGGGAGCTCGTTCCGGCGCCCCCCAACGGCGTCCCACTGGTGTTTGGCCCCCTTCGCGATCCAAAACGCAATGAACTTTATCCGCACCGGATTCAGGTGTTCTGCGCGGCGCCGGGTGTCGCCCGACCGGAACCACGGTTCACCGTTCACTCTCTGACTGAAGAGGACGCGGAACTCGCGGGCCGCGTCGCTCGGGTCTGCGCCGCACTCCATTGGCTGGGCGCAGAGTACCTCGGAAAGTGGCCGGAGAACCCCGTTGATGTCTGGCTCTCGAGAAGTGGTCAGGCCGGGGGCGAAGCGTTTGGCGAAAGCATCTATCTGTTCGCGGTTCAGGAACCACGGGCTCCTGCGGAGTGGCTTCGCGAAATAGCCCATGAGTACAGTCATCTGGTGCTTCCCCCTGTCGGCCGTTTTGAGTCGCCGGAGCCCTGGGCCAACGGATATCTGGGGGAGCGGCTCTTTCTAAAGTGGCTGCTGCAGGACAACGGCCGAGAAGACCTCTGGGGACCTCGGGTGCAGGCGGGGGCGTTTGTAGCCACACAGATCACTCCCCACCGCGAACGGTTTCGGGAGTTGGGACCGGGAAGCGAAACGGCGGCACGCGTCGATGAAGAGGGTATGCTCTTCTACATCGGCCAGATGCTGGCGCTGGAAGAATCCCACGGCCCAGCTTACTTAAGTTCAGTGATTTCGCGGGTGGAAACACCGCGCCCCCAGAATCTGGGTCTGGCGATCCAGGCAGCTGCACGGGATGGGTTGATCCCGTTCTTCGACCTCCTGCCCGAAGCGACGATCTACTCGCAATCGGCGCCCGGACCCGACTCCGCAAGCTATCGCAAGGCGGCTTACCGCATGTACCTTCCCCCCGGGGAGTGGGACCTCACGTGTCAGGGAGACGGTGTGCCCGATGCTGCGACGCTGGAGGGCAGTGCGCTCCAACGTCGGCCGGACGGCGGATGGACCGCCCGGCAAGCGCCTCCGCTGGGGATCTGGAGCGTGCTAACGTTGGGCTCCGAAACCGGTCCGCCGATGAGGCTACAGCGGATCCGGTTCACTCGCAGAACTTCGTGATCCTCAGGCTTTGGGCTTGGGCTTCATCCCTGCCCACGGCACGGGCCCATCCGGAATGTTCGGAGGAGCGCCGCCGCTCAACGTGCCCACCGCCACGTGCTTCACGTGGAACTCCTTCTCGTTCGGCACCTTCTCCCAGGCAACCCCGTCCAAACTTCGAGACACCTGGGTTGGGGGGTAGGACCAGCCGTAGAGGTATTTGCCGGCCCGAACCATCTGACGGGGCGGCGCATCACCGGGGCGAGGCACCCAGTCGGCGCCGTTGGTGGAGTGCCAGGCCTGCTTCTGGTCGGTCATCGCAAGGAACTCGGTCCCTGTCCAGATCACGCAGGTGATGTTTCCTCGCTCGGGATGGACCTCGTTGTTTCGCCATTCCACCCCGTCGGTGCTGGTGGCCAGCAATCCCGCCTGCCCACCCACCACAAAAACGCCGTTGCCGAAGGCGGTTCGCCGCAGTCCAGGCTGCTTATCAACCTGTCCGGCCATCTGGGTGACCCTGATTTTGCCCGACTTCGGATCGAACGTCATGGCCGGGCCGTAGTCTCCGGAGCCCAGCAAAATGCCGTTTCCGATGACCGTTCCGCGAATCCAGTGCGTGGGCGTGGGCATCTGCGCCTTGCCAATGGACTCCCAGGCTTCTCCGTCGGAGGTTCGATAGACCTGACCGCGCAGGTCGACTGCGAACAGCGCGTCGTTCAGCACTTCGAGGCCGAAAATGGGCGTGCCCTTGGGGAGCACGCCGTCTTTCCAGGTCTTGCCGTCTCGAGTGGCTGTCATGCGGGCGATGGAGTATCCGCCACCGACAAACGCCGCCCCACGAAAGAAGCCAGTGACGTTCAGGTCATTCTGGTCGTGGTACGGTTCACCCCAGGAAATGTGATTCGTCCAGTGCATCCCGTCTGAAGAAACCATTCGCTGGCCGCCGGGACCCACCGCCAGGTACACACGCCCCGAGAAGGCTCCGTTCTCCTGTGCTTCAGCACGACTCCCGGCCCACTGACCCAGCGCGGCGCCGGCGGCAACCGCCAGACATCGTCGTCGATCCATCCCCACTCACCCGGCCTTTCGTCACCGCCTCGAAGTGGGGCGTCCGGCTCGCGCGATGGCAACACCGGCCGCCGGAGTCGGCGAATCTCTATTCCTGAAACACTGCGTCAACCAACCCGGCGACTCCTGCGGTGATTCGGTCTTCCACATCACCGCGCCAGCGCTCGGCCGGGTGTCCGTACTCAAAGAGAAACCCACCCTCGTAGCCGCCCTCTTCCCATACCCGGCGCGAGGGGACGTAACCCAACATCTCATCGGAGTATCCGCAGATCCAGGTGTGGGGGCCGTACTCCCGGCGGAACCGGAGCGCGTAGTCCACCACCGCCTCCGCTCCCAGGCCGATCCAGAGATGTCGCTTTCCCAGACGCCAGACCCGCACGGGGTACTCCACACTGCTGGGAACTTGCGTACCCTCCAGCAGCCGCTCCCGCCATCGTCGAGACCACCGTCGGCGGATCGAATTCGGCGAGTCCAGGTGAGTTTCAAACTCGGAAGGGTCGAGAGTGTGTTCGAACGGCAGTTCGACACGTTGGTAGGCAGTCCTCAGCTCCGGCTCGATCCGCTCCAACCCGGCCCGCACCGTCGATCGAACGGACTCCGCGAGTTCTTCACCGTAAGTCCGACAGAGTTCGACCGTCCGACGCGGAAGTGGGTTTTGATCTCCCCCGCACCCGGTCCAGAACATCGGGACGACGCCCGGAAACTCCTTCTCCATGGCCAGCGCCGCAAAACCTGGATAGTCGCCGCACCAGTGGTAGTCGGAGAGCACCGTGGGGTGACACGCGTAGCCATACGCAATCGCCATCCAGTCCCCCGCCGTCGAACGCGCCGCGAGTACCGGAACCGAGTGATCGGTGGGTCCCAGCAGTGGCCGGCCCTCCTCGAGCAGGGCGGAAACCTCGGTCTCCCGGTTGTTGCGCCGGTTGACGGCGAACTCCGCGCGTCCTTCCCCGGACAGGAGTTCCCCGGGCTTCGCATGGTTGAACGCCTCCCCCGCCAACCGTACAACGACCTCGACATACTCCCTGGTGTACCGATCCACAGCAGCCCACTCATCGGCAGTCATGCCGTAGTAATCGATCAGGGCGCCGGAGAGCACGGGACCGCAGTGGTTGTGAGACGCGGTCAGAAAAATGTCGGCCGGGGACAAACCCAAGTCACGGTGAAGCGCATCCTGAATTTGCCGCACGGTCTCCGGGGCAAATCCCATCTGATCCGAAGAGATGAAGACTCCCCGCCGCCCCGCGGCATCCGTGACAGCCAACGCGGCTGTGCGGAGTGGATGCAGAATCCCGTCCGCCGGGCGGCTGCGGCCGCCGTATCCCCCGAGCCACAGGGGTTCCCGAGGAGTAACATCCGCCTGCGCGACGCCGATGAGCCAGTGCATCCCATAGTCTCCCCACCCAGAGTCCGGGCGGAGCCGGACCGAAGGCTATTCCATCCGAGTTGTGGAACGCCCACTCGAGGCCGACAGTCCGACGAATCGCTTCCCGTTACCTCTCCGCCACCCCATGACTCCTGCACAGATCGCCGTGGCTCTCCTCTATGGGTTGTCCTGCATCCTCCTTGCCGCAATCGGGGTGCGGCATGTGGAATTGGTAAGCGGACAGTACCTCAGCACCGGGGTTCCGCCACTGCCTGCGTTTGCCGGTCTGCTTCTGCTGGGCTGCATCCGACCGCTGCTTCTGCGAGCCGCTCCTCGCTTTGCTCCGACGCGCGCTCAGATCACGCTCGCCTACTGCGTGGCCTGCGCGGGAGTGCCGCTGTGCGGCCTCTACCACGTGAGGGCGCTCCTTCCGGAGCTCGTGTCTCTCCAGTTCTGGAGTAGGGACGGAGGTCCGATGGTCGGTCTCTCCGACTACTTCCCGAGTTGGCTCGTACCGCAGGATCCCGATGCGGTGAGGAACTACTTCGTCGGCGCTCCGGATCGGCGCACGCCCTGGGAGCACTGGGTGGTTCCTCTACTCTCCTGGTCCGGGTTGATCGGCTGCTTCTTCATCGGAATCTTCTCTCTGGTCACACTGATGGAGCGGCGGTGGGTTCGAGATGAAAAGCTCTCTTTTCCGCTGTTGAATCTCCCGCTCGCCCTCACGGCCGACGACTGGTCGGCGTACGGTCCCCGTGCCTCTCGCAGATCACTCTTCGCCCTGGGCGTCGGCATCGCGTTTCTCTTCAACGCGATCAATATCGCTCACAGTCTCGCTCCGGCGTTTCCGGGAATCGGGTTTTCCAGACCCCTGTTTCCAACCCCCCTCGACCGTCCCTGGTCGGCGCTCCGGGGAATGCGGATGTACTTCGAGCTCGAAACCATCGGCATGGGGTACTTCGTGCCGCTCGACGTGCTGTTCTCGGTGTGGTTCTTCCACTTTGCCGGACGAGCGGTGGCGGTGTTTGGCGTGGAGCAAGGTTACGACATTCCACGGTTTCCGTTCGGCCAGGAGCAGAGCGCCGGCGGTTACTTGATGATGGGACTGATTCTTCTCTGGAACCTGCGAGACCACCTGACGCGTTCCCTCGCCCGCTCGGTTGGGCTACTCCGACCGAACTCGGAAACTGGCCAGGAGCGCGCAGCCTGGACTGGATTGGGCCTGGGGACCGCCGGTGTCCTAACTTTTTGCAGCCTCGCGGGGTTTTCACTCGCGCTTGCGATTCCGTACTTCATCGTCCTCGGCTTGTTCGTGATCACCTATGCGCGCATCCGAGCTGAGACCGGAATGCCGTTTCAGTACGTCGTCCCCGAGGCGATGCCGAAGGCTCTGGTTCTGAACGGATTCGGGTACAGCCGTGCGCTGGAGTGGGGTGGCCGCCGGGGATTGGTGCTCTTCTCGTGCTTTGCCTGGCTATCTCGCTACCATCACACGCAGGAGATGGCGGCGTACCAGATGGACAGCCTGAAATTGGGTGACGAAGCCCGCGTCTCCCGTCGCCTGATGTTGGCCGGGCTCGCTCTCGGGCTGCTCATGGGCCTGGGCGCCGCATACTGGGCCCACCTTGGAGCGTACTACGACCAGGGGTCAAATCTCATCGCATCTGCCGGCGGCTACGGGGAACATCGTGCCCGAATGGCTCGGCAGGACTACCAGGTAATGGCCGGCGCGCTGCTGCATCCTCCAGCCCAGGACATCCCTGCGCTCTGGGCAACCGCGACCGGAGCGATCGTGACGGCGGCTCTCTCGCTGCTCAGGCGGTACTGGATCGGCTGCCCCTTCCATCCACTGGGATACCTGATGGCCAACGCCCCCGGGGACGTTTCCACCACCTGGTTCCCCATGCTCATTTCGTGGATCGCCAAGTTCAGCATCCTTCGCGTGGGAGGTCTAACGCTGTACAGGCGGGCAATGCCGCTGTTCCTCGGACTCACCATCGGCCACCTGCTCATTGCCGGAATCCTCTGGCCGATGTTCTCGCTATCGATTTCCAGGGACGCCGCAAACGCTTATCACGTCCTGTTTGGTGAGTGAGGCAGGGATGTTGTGGCGCTGCGCCCAACAGAGAGGTGTAAGCACGGCGGAGACCGTTCCGTCGCCTGGAGTGTCACAAAATGAAACGAAACGTTATCGGCTGGGGCGCCGCGGCGGTGCTGGCTGCCGCCGTTGCATCGCCCGCCTCGGCGCGCCCGCCCTACCTGCAAGCTTTCAAGGACCAATACAAGGTCACCGCCACCAGCAAGCCCCGCATCAACGCCGCCGCTAACTGCGCCGTGTGCCACATCGGCGCCCCCCGGGACGCCAAGTGGAACGGTTATGGCGAGGCTCTCGGCAAGGCCCTCGGCGCCAAGGGTGTCACCGACAAGGCCAAGCTGGCGGCAGCGCTCGCCGCCGTCGGCAAGATGCGTCCTGCCGGCCGACAGCAGACCTACGATCAGATTATCGAGCGCGACAATCTGCCGGGTGCGCCCGGCGGCGGCGCCCGGAATATGAACAACCAGCCCCCCGCCCAACCCGCACAGGCTGCGGCGGCGCCGCTCCGCGGTACGTGGGAAGCGCTGTTCAACGGCGTCAACATGGATGGTTGGGCCAAGATGAATCAGGGCAACTGGACCATCCAGAACGGCGTGCTGAAGTACACCGGCGGGGGGAATGGTTGGCTGCGAACCACCCGGCAGTTCAAGAACTACAGCATGGTCGTCGTTTGGAAGTACACCAACGCAACAGCCGCAAACGATGCCGGCATCTTTCTCAAAGGCGGGATGGCCGGCAATCCGTGGCCGACCGGTGGCGTCCAGTTGAACATGGGACCCCAGGACAACTTCGGATCCATCGGCGGCATCAGTGCCAGCCGACCTCGAGCCGACCTGATCAAGCGCAACGACTGGAATACCTACCAGGTCACCGTGATGAATGGCGACGTGACGGTCGCCATCAACAATCAGGTTGCCTGGCCGGGCGGAACGCTCGCATCGCTCAACCAGAACGGATACATCGGGCTCCAGGTCGAGGGCTTCCCGGTGGAGTTCGCACAGATCTGGGTGATGCCTCTGCCCTGATCCGGCGCATCGCGCGGCAAGGGGACACAGCCCCGGGTGGCCTCTGGGCCCCCGGGGCTGTGTCGTCTCTGTCCGTTGAACGCCCCCAACTGCCGTGAAAAAGAACTCCGAATCCCGAAACACTCGCGCCGCCCGAACCGCTGGACCAGTCGCCGGGTCTGCCGGGGGCTCCACCGGCAAGCCGGCTCCGGCGCCGCCTCGCAGCGCGGTCGACCGAGCCGACGAGATGCTGCGCCGGCTCGAAGCCGGGGAGCCTCGTGCCTCGAACGCAGCCTCAGAACTGGACCGCCTCAAGCTTGGTCTGGAGCGGGACGGTCTCTGGGAGCCCGTTGACGGCCGCATTCGCCGCTGGCTGGAGCGCACGCAGAGCCAGTCCGGCGATCGGGAGCAGACGCTGGCGTTCCTGACCCTCGCCTCACTCACCGGGAGTCCGGCTTACCTTCCCTTCCTCATCGAGACGGCAACCGCATCGGGGCTGAGTGCGGAGATTCGGATTCGCGCTATCGAGTGTATGCTGGGATTCACGGACGATCTCGCCACGGAGACGCTGGTCGACCTGTTGGACCCCGGGGTCAGCCTCCGGGTGCGGGTTGCGGCGGCACAGGCGCTTGGCCTGCGTGGGGATGCAGGCGTCTGCGCCGCGTTGGAAACAGCGGCCGCAGAGGCGGATCTCCCTGCTCTCTGGAATGCTCTTCAGGAGGCCCTGGAGCGACTACGGGGCTAGATTTTCAATGCCGACACAGTACCTTTCCACCCACGATTTCTCCGACCCCGACATCGTTCTGGCGGGCTCGCTGATCGACGGAACAGGGGCCGAACCTCGGCCCGACGTGGCTCTGCTGCTCCATCTGGGCCGTCTAGACCGGATCATTTCCAGGGACGCTCTCAGCCCGGGGATGATTCAGGGGGCACGGGTTCTGGATTTGTCCGGCTCGACGGTGATGCCGGGGATGATGGACACCCACGCCCATCTCACCTTCAGCGCCCTGGACTCTCACGACGCGGTCCGCAAGCAGGTCTCGGGTGAATCGGACGCCACGCTGGCGCTGAGGGCTCTCCGGAACGGCCTCGCGCATCTCGCGGCGGGGGTTACCACCCTGCGAGACACCGGCGGTCGGGGCTTTGTAACCCTCGACGTACGGGATGCCATCGCATCGGGTCTGGCGCCCGGTCCTCGAATTCAGGCGTCCGGCCCCGCGATCACGACCACCGGCGGACACCTCAACTATCTGGGACTCATCGCCGATGGCGCCGAAGCGCTCCGGGCCGCCTGCATTCAGGTGATGGATCGCGGGGCGGACTACATCAAGCTGTGTGCGACCGGCGGCATTATGACCGCCGAAAGCGATCCGATGCGGCCGCAATACGACACGGCTGCACTCGCCGGCGCGGTGGCGGTGGCCGAAGAGAGAGGCACGCTGGTTGCCGCCCACTCCCTTTCGGCCGAGGCGCTCGTTCAGTGCGTTGAGGCCGGTGTGAGGAGCATCGAACACTGCCTCTGGCAAGACGAGCCGGGGATCTTCCGGTTTCGTCCCGAAGTTGCCGACGTGATGATCCAGAAGAATATCTTCGCCGGGTTGACCTTCGCGGGGATCGCGCAGATGCGCTTCCGCTCTCGCGTGCTGGGGCAGTCCGTGCCTGACGATCTGGGCGTGTGGATGACCCGCCTCGAGGCCAGGTACGAGGCCGAAAAGGAGATGTTGGCCCGGGGCGTGCGCTATGTGCTCCATAGCGACGCCGGCGTACGCGAGACGCCGTTCGGCGCCTTCTGGTTGATCCCGGCCAGCGCCTGTTACGAGTTGGAGTTGACGCCCCTGCAGGCGATCCGAGCGATCACTCAGAGTCCGGCGGAGCTGATGCAGATCGGCGAGGATGTCGGGACCCTGGAGCCGGGAAAAGTGGCCGATTTCCTGGTCTACGAGAAGAGCCCGGCGGACAACATCCGAAACATCCAATCGCCGCGGGCCGTGTTTCAAAGCGGTCGCCTTACCGTTGACGCAGGTAGTCTGATAGTGCGGACCCTGAAATGAAGATCGAGGCGGTCGAATCCATCGGGGTCTCTACCCGAACCGAGCGGAACGCGGCGGACGGTTCGCAGGATGCGCTCCTCATCCTGATCCGCACCGACACCGGACTCGTCGGAATCGGTGAAGCCGACACGTCCCCCTGGATCGGGAAAGCCGTCTTGGAAGCGCCGGTTTCAGGCGACAAGTGCCAGGGCCTGGCCCGGCAGCTTCTGGGAGAGTCCCCGTTCAACGTGGAGAAGATCTGGAGCAACTGCTTCTACCGCTCCTACAAGTACGGCCGAACCGGCGCCGCCCTGAATGTGATGAGCGGCATCGACATGGCGCTCTGGGATCTCATCGGGAAGGCGGCCGGCCAGCCGGTTCATGCCGTCCTCGGGAGCACCGGGGTGGACTCCGTCGCGCCCTACGCCAGCGTGTTGTTTCCGGAGGATCCGCACAATCTCGCCGACATCCGGCACAAGGCGCGTCACGCCGTCGAGGCCGGCTTCGCAGGGGTCAAGTTCGGCTGGGGCAGCTTCGGCTATGAGGCCCACCACGACTACGCGATGCTCGAGGCCGCGCGCGAGATCATCGGGCCCGACATGCCGCTCATGATCGATGTCGGGATGCGCTGGGACACGCAGACAGCGATCGAACGTCTGGAGCATCTGAAGCCGCTGGCGCCCTACTGGGTCGAAGAGCCGTGCTACGCCGAAGAGTATGCCTGCTATCGAGCCATCGCTGAGGCGCACCCCTGGACGAGAATTGTCGGTGGCGAGCAGGAATACAACCGCTGGGGCTTCCGACGGCTCATCGACGAAGGTAGAGTCAAGGGAATCCAGCCGGATCTCGCCCGAAACGGCGGCATCACCGAGACTCGAAAGGTCGCGGCCATCGCGCAGGAACGTGGGGTGCCGATCTTTCTACACGGCTGGAGCACGAACGTCCTCATCGCCGCGAACCTGAACTTCATCGCCGCCACCCCGAATTGCCGCTGGCTGGAATACCACGTGGGCGACTCTCCATTGCGGTGGAACCTGACGCTGGAGCAATTCCCCGTGGAAAATGGTCGGGTTCGAGTTCCGACGGGGCCGGGCCTGGGCGTTACGCTAAACTGGGATGCCGTGGAGCGGTATCGGATCTTCTAGACTATGCTTGCCATCAACTTCTACTCCTCACTGTATGAGGACATGCTCATCCGAGGTCGAAAGACGGCCACGATCCGACTTGGGGACAAGTCGGACAAATACCATGCGGGAGAACTCGTGTGGATCACCGTGGGTCAGCGGTACGGCCGCCGCCGAAAGCTATTCACCGGCATCATCGACTCGGTGGTAGTGAAGCCGATCTCGGAAATCAGCCCTCGCGAGCTCGACCGCGAGAATCCCGAGATGCGGACCCACGAAGAGCTGGCCAAGTTCTTGAGCATGGTCTACGACCGACCGGTGGTAGCCGAGCACACGATCACGATCGTTCACTTTTCACCTGTCTCCGAGTAGACGCCCACCGGCGGCTCGGTGCAGCATCGAGCCGCGTCCCCTCGCCTTCCCTGGGGCACCCCGGCGGCCCCCGAATTGACATTCGGGCCCGTCGATGGTATCTTCGGTGCGCCGGTTGCTGGGGAGTTCGCAAACGAGCCGGCATGGAATGGTTGGATGAAGCTGCGTCGAGGCGCGTTTCATCCAGTCATTCTCTGCCCGCGGCTTCCTCGGCATCTCGGTCCTGACGAGCAACCGCTTCGCGCGGCGAAGTGGACATCGCCCTGATCTGTGGGGCGTGGAGGCCTCTCGTAACATGGCTCTGGCTACGGATCGTAAGAACGCCATCATTGCGGAATTCAAGACCCACGAGACCGACACTGGGTCTCCTGAAGTGCAAATCGCACTTCTCACCTCGCGGATCCTTCAGCTTACCGACCATCTCAGGTCGCATCCGAAGGACTTCCACTCCCGACGGGGACTCTTGATGCTGGTCGGGCAGCGCCGCAGACTGTTGGACTATTTGAACAGCAAGGACATCGCCCGGTATCGTGCGGTGATCGCCCGGCTGAATATCCGCCGCTAGGGGCAGCGATGATGAGGAGCCGCGTTCGACTGTTCGGAGCGGCTCCAACTGTAAGGAAGAACCTATCGTCCCAGTGCGGCCCACCTACCGGCATCCAGAATTTCAGACTCGGTCACGTTTTGACGTGTGGGAACGCTCTCTCCGCGCCTGCTGAGGGAGCGTTCGTGTTTTCTGGCATCTGGATTCCTGATTGGGCCCAACGGGATGTATCGCCGGCTAACCCCCGGCATCAATGGAGTTACGACGGATGATCGATCGTCGAGAGCTAACCCTGGGCGGCCAGGTATGGGTCTTCGAAACCGGTCGGGTGGCCAAACAGGCCGGCGGCGGAGTTACAGTCCGCTGCGGCGACACCATGGTCCTCGGTACCGCAACGATGAGCCGCGAGCCGCGAGAGGGATTGGACTTTTTCCCACTCACCTGCGACTTCGAAGAGCGCATGTATTCCGTGGGCAAGATCCCCGGTGGATTCTTCAAGCGGGAAGGCAAGCTGAGCGAACGCGCCGTGCTCACCTCCCGCCTCATTGACCGACCCCTTCGACCGCTCTTCCCCTCCGGAATGCGGAACGATGTTCAGGTCGTCGCGATGACCCTTTCCGTGACGCAGGAGTGTCCGCCGGACATCGTCGGCGTCAACGCCGCATCGGCGGCGCTCACCATCTCCGACATTCCCTGGAACGGCCCGATCGGCGCCGTTCGAGTGGGCTTGATCGATGACGAATTCGTTCTCAACCCCTCCCGCGAGGCGCTTGAGCACAGTGCGCTCGATCTCGTCGTCGCCGGCTCGATTGACGCCATCATCATGGTGGAGGCGGGCGCGAGCGAGGTGCCCGAAGCCGTGGTGCTCGATGCGATGCGCTTCGGCCACGACGCGGTAAAGGAAATCTGCTCCTTCCTCATCGAGTGGCGAGCCGCGGTCGGCAAGCCCCACCGCACCGTGAAGGTGAAGACCGTCGCACCGGATCTCGTTGACATTGTGCGCGCGGCCTACGCCACCGAAATCCGCGCCACCCTGTTCAATCCCGACAAGGCTACCCGAGAAGATGCGGTGAGCGAGTTGCAGAGCTCGATCGTCCGCAAGCTGGCGGAGCAGTTCCCGGATCGTGCGAACGAGTTGAACGAGGCAGTGGGCAAGGTCCTCAAGCAGGAACTGCGCTCGATGATCATCGAGGAGCGACGACGGCCCGACGGTCGCGGTCCCGAGGACATCCGAACGATCACCTGCGAGGTGGGGATCCTCCCGCGGGCCCATGGATCGGCGCTCTTCACCCGAGGTCAAACCCAGGTTCTCTCGGTAGCCACACTCGGCGGCACCTCCGAGGACCAGATGATCGACGGCCTTGGCGAAGAATCCACCAAGGAATACATGCATCACTACAACTTCCCGCCCTACAGCGTGGGAGAAGTCAGGCCGATGCGTGGCCCCGGCCGGCGAGAAATCGGTCATGGCGCCCTGGCCGAGCGAGCCCTTCGGGCAGTGCTTCCCGCCAAGGAAGTCTTCCCGTATGTCATTCGGGTGGTTTCCGATGTGCTGGAGTCGAACGGCTCCACCTCGATGGGAAGCACGTGCGGCAGCACGCTGGCCTTGATGGATGCGGGAGTGCCGATCAAGGCGCCTGTCTCCGGCATCGCCATGGGGCTGATGACGGACGGCGACAAGTATGTCGTTCTCTCCGACATCCAGGGCACCGAGGACTTCGGCGGCGACATGGACTTCAAGGTGACCGGCACCGAAGCGGGCGTCACCGCGATGCAGATGGACACCAAGATCGCCGGCATCCCGTGGCAGGTGATGGAAGAGGCCGTGGCCCAGGCACGGGCCGGACGCCTCCACATCATGTCCCGGATGCTTGCCGCAATCGAGATTCCTCGTGACGAGCTCTCACTGCACGCGCCTCGCATCCTGAGCCTCGAAATCAGCCCCGAGAAGATCGGCGAGCTGATCGGGCCGGGCGGCAAGACGATCAAGAAGATCCAGGCCGATACCGGCACCAAGATCGACATCGAGCAGGACGGTCGCGTCTTCGTTGCGGCGGCGGACGGTGAGTCCGGCGCCCGAGCGGTGAAGATGATCGAAGCGCTGACCCGCGAGTTTGTCGTGGGCCAGTCCTTCATCGGCAAGATCACCCGCCTGATGGGCAAGGGCGCCATGATGGAGATCTCTCCCGGCAAGGAGGGTCTAATCCCCACGCACGAGCTGAGCCATCATCGCATCGGTCGACCCGATGACGTGGTGAAGATCGGCGACGAAGTGGAAGCCAAGATCATCGGCATCGATGCTCAAGGCCGAGTGGATCTCTCCCGCAAGGCGTGTCTGGATCCGAACACGGAGCCGGAACCGGCTCAGATCTCGCCGCCCCGCCCGGATCGTGGAGATCGCTTCGGCGATCGCGGCGATCGGCGAGGTGGACCGCGGGGCGACCGTGGTGGCGACCGCGGCGGTGATCGAGGTGGTGACCGCCCCGGAGATCGCTTCGGGCGTGACCGAGGGGATCGGCCCGACCGGGATCGCGACCGGCCGGAGTCGGCCTTCGCGGACCGTGAACTGGCGCCCCCGCCGCCTCCACCCCCCGCGCCGGCTGCGGAAGCGCCACCGTCTGCGGACCGCGCCCCCCGAGGCGACATCCCACCGCGTCCGCCGTCTTCAGGCGAGACCCCGGTGAGCGCCCGCTTCCGCCCTCCGAAGCGGCTGGCCTGATGGTGCAGCCGAAGGATCAATGATCTCTGATCTGATCGAATCGACCGTTCGGGAGAGTCATCTCCCGAACGGCATTCGCGTAGCGACCGAAACGGTGCCGCACGCCTACGGCGTCGCGATCGGGATCCGCGTTCACAGCGGCTCGCGCGACGAAGATGAACAACAGGTCGGTATTTCACACCTGTTGGAGCACATGTTTTTCAAGGGCACCACGCTCCGCTCGGCGCGCCAGATCGCCGAGGAGATGGATGCCATCGGCGGAAACCTCGACGCCTTCACGAGCAAGGAGTACGCCGGGTACGGCTCCCGCGTCCTGCCGGAGCACGTTCCGTTCGCCCTTGAACTCCTCACCGACGTCCTGCGCAACCCGCGATTGGACGAGGACGATCTCGAGCTCGAGAAAAGCGTGGTGCTCGAGGAAATCAAGGGGATCGAAGACTCTCCCGAAGAGTATGTCCACGAGGTCTTCTCGGCTTCCGTTTGGCCCGATCATCCGCTGGGACGTCCGATCATCGGCACACCCGAGGTCGTATCCCGTCTGACCGCGGAAGAACTGCGGGAGCACCTCACCCGGCATTACGTGCCGGAACGCCTGGTGTTCGCGGCGTCGGGAGCCATCTCGCACGAGGATTTTGAAGCTCTCGTCTCTCAGCACTTCGGCGATCTCGCCGGCGAGGCGCTGCCCAGGTCCACGGAGAGTCCTGTTTGTCGCACGCCCCGCACTCTTCTCGCGCGGGCGACCGAGCAAACTCACTTTTGCATGGGGCTAAACGCGCTGGCCGAGACCGATCCGGACCGCTGGGCGCTCCGAATTGTAAACCTCATTCTTGGGGGCGGAATGAGTTCCCGGCTCTTTCAGGAGATTCGTGAAGAGCGCGGACTGTGCTACTCTATCGGATCCGATCTCATTAGCTTTCGAGAGGGCGGGCTCTTCGTGATCTACTCGGACACGAGCCCGGAACACGTCGAGGAGTTGGAAGAACTGGCGCGGGCAGCTCTGCATCGAGTCACGCGAGAGGGCGTTTCCCTCGAGGAGCTCCGGCGAGCTAAAGCTCAGGTGCGCGCGGCGACCCTGCTCTCTCTGGATGATGTCGGTACGCGGATGAACCGTCTGGCGCGGAGCATTCTCTACCACAACCGGGTGGTCCCGCTCGCCGACCTGATGTCCCAGGTGGATCGAGTGACGGCGGAAGACTGCCTGCGGGTTGCGGAGCGTGTGTTTTCAGGATCCGAGCTGGCGTTTGCCGCCATCGGACCCTTTTGATCTGGAACGAACAGTCATGAGTATCCGCGTAGCAGTGGCCGGCGCGGCCGGCAGGATGGGACGCACGGTCGTCAGGGCCGTTCACGGTGACCCGGACTTGACGATTTGCGGCGCACTTGATGTCGCATGTCTCGGCGAGGACGCCGGAACGCTTGCCGGAGTCGGCGTGGTGGGGATCGCCATCAGCGACAGCGCCTCATCGATGTTGGAAGACTCTCGTGCGGATGTGCTGGTGGACTTCACACGCGCCTCCGCAGCTTACCAGAATGCGGTGGCCGCCCTGAAACTGGGCGTTTCGCCGGTCATCGGCACAACGGGAATGCCGGCCGAGCAGGTCGTGGAACTCGCCCGCCTCTCCGAGGAGCATGGCACGGGCTGCTTCATGGCGCCCAATTTCGCGATCGGAGCCGTCCTGATGATGTTGTTCGCCCGGCAGGCGGCGCGCTACATGCCTGAAGTTGAAGTCATTGAGTTTCACGGCGAACAAAAGATCGATGCCCCGAGCGGCACGGCAATGCGTACCCTGGACTTCATCCACGAGGGCAGAGCGGCCCGCACCGCCGTGCGACCGGAGCGGGAAGAGTTCAAGCTCCCCGGCGCACGAGGGGGAGACTCCGACGGGGTTCGGGTGCACTCCGTTCGACTACCGGGCTATGTGGCCCATCAAGAGTGTCTCTTCGGCGGGCTCGGTCAGACCCTCACCATTCGGCACGACAGCACCGATCGAGTGAGCTTCATGCCCGGAGTTCTACTTGCCTGCAAACAGGTCCGCGGCTTGAAACGCCTCGTCGTGGGTCTGGAACATTTGCTGGAACTGTAAAGAACTACGGGAGTCTGAGGGTCGAAATGAATACGGGATATCGAGTGGCGGTCGTCGGCGCGGGCGCCGTCGGCGTGGAGATGATTCGAATTCTCCGGGAGCGGGCGTTTCCGATTTCGGACTTGCAGGTGCTGGCACGCTCCGACCGGGAGATGGTCGTCGACGGCCTCACCTATCCGGTGCGAACCACCACGGAAGAGGCCTTCGCGGGCGTGCAGATCGCGCTCTTCGCCGGCACCGAAGGTGAAAAGGGCGCCGCCGTCACCTTTGGACCTGCGGCAGTCCGGCACGGAGCCGTGGTGATCGATAACGGCAAGGACTTCCGGATGGATCCGAAGGTGCCGCTGGTGGTGCCGGAGGTGAACGGCGAGGACGTGGAGTGGCACGAGGGGATCATCGCAAATCCCAACTGTTCCACGGTACAGATGGTGCACGCGTTGAAGCCCCTGTACGATCTCTCCCCCATCCGACGCATCGTCGTCTCCACCTATCAGTCCATCTCCGGTTCCGGCGCGCCGGCCGTGAGGGAGTTTGAACAGCAGATCCGGGCCGTAGCCGACGGTATGAACATGCCGGACTACGTGCACATTCCGGCCCAGCTCGCTCAAAACGTTCTCGCGGGATGCTGGACGTTTCTGGAAAACGGCTATCAGGACGAAGAGTGGAAGATGATTCTGGAGACGCACAAGATCCTCCACGACAATCAGATCTTGATCAGTCCCACCACGGTTCGAGTGCCGGTCATTGCGGGGCATTCGGAGAGCGTCTACATCGAGACCGAGCGGAAGATTACCGCCGATGAGGCCAGAGACGCGCTTTCCCGCTTCCCGAATATCCGAGTGGTGGATGACCTGCTCGGCGGGGAGAAGAATCCGTTCGCCAGAAGTTGCCCCACTCCGCTGGATGCCGCCGGCGGGTCGGATACTCTGGTGGGCCGCATCCGGGAGGACCCTTTCGTCCCGAACGGCTTGCTGCTGTGGGTGGTCAACGACAACCTGCGTAAGGGCGCCGCGCTGAACGCGGTTCAAATTGCGGAAGAGGTCGTTCGACGCAACCGACTCATCCGCTAGCCTGCGCCGACTTCCCGCGGGAGCCGGCTCTCCCGCTGATGCCGAATACGGCTCCTTGGAGCACAGAAGGAACTCTGGCTCCAAGGAGCCCAATCTCTCCTCGGAACGGGCGAGAGACAGCGTCCGTGTACGGCCGCCGGGAGACGCTTGAATGGACTTTGGACGCCTGATCACCGCCATGCTCACGCCCATGCTCGACGACGACAGCGTGGACTATGAGGGCGCCGCACGATTGGCGAACCATTTGGTGGACACCGGGTCCGATGCCATCGTTGTGACGGGCACCACCGGCGAGTCGCCAACCCTGACTGAAGCTGAGAAGCTGGATCTCTATCGCGTGGTTCTTGCCGCGGTGGGTGACCGGGCCAGGGTGATCGCCGGCAGCGGCAATTACTGCACGGCAGAATCGATCGCTCTGACGCAGGCCGCCGAGCGCGTCGGCGTCCACGGAGCAATGCTGGTCGTCCCCTATTACAACAATCCCCCGCAAGAGGGACTGTATCGGCACTTCAGCTCCGTTGCCGAGGCAACTGGATTGCCGATCATCCTTTACAACGTCCCCAGTCGCTCGCCTCGAAACCTCGAAGCCTCGACCACGATCCGCCTTTCCGAAGTCAACAACATCGTCGCCATCAAGGAAGCCAGCGGTAAGCTGGAGCAGATCACCGAGATCATCGCCGGCACTCCCGAAGGCTTCCGAGTTTACAGTGGCGATGATTCAGCCACCCTCCCGCTGATGAGCATGGGAGGATACGGCATCATCAGTGTCGCTTCGCATGTGGCGGGGCGACTCATCCGAACTATGATCGATCACTTCGCGGCCGGCCGAGTGGCCGAAGCCGCGCAACTTCACGGGCGCTTGCTGCCCCTCTTCAACGCGTGCTTCTGCACCACCAACCCGATCCCCATCAAGGCCGGAACAGACTTGCTCGGCCTCCCCTCGGGATCGGTAAGGCTGCCGCTCATCGCAGCCGACGAACGGGTGCGTGAAAACATGCGTCGGGAGATGGCCGCACTCGGACTCATCTAGGAGACGTATGCCAAAGGATCGCCTGGCTATCATCCCGCTCGGAGGCGCAACCGAGATCGGGAAAAACATGACCGTGTACCGCGTGCGCGACCGCTATCTCGTGGTCGACTGCGGCCTGATGTTCCCCGACGAATCTCAGCTCGGAGTGGATGTTCTCATCCCAGATGTGACCTTCCTGATCGAAAACCGGGACAAAGTCCTGGGAATCGTTATTACTCATGGACATGAAGATCATATCGGAGCACTCCCCCACGTCCTGAAGCAGGTGTCCCTGCCCATCTGGGCCACCCGGCTCACCCTGGGAATGATCCGTCGCAAGTTGCACGAGCACGGGCTGTGGGGCGATACGGACTGGCATCTCGTGGAGGACGGCGACCGCGTGGCGCTGGGACCGTTCGAGGTCGAATTCGTCCACATCAATCACAGTGTTCCCGACTCGTGCAGCCTGGTAATTCGCACACCCCTGGGAAATGTGCTCCACACCGGTGACTTCAAGTTTGACCAGACACCCGTGGACGGTCGCCCGGCAGACATCTCAGCCCTGGCGCGCGCCGGCAGCGAGGGCATTCTGGCACTGGTCACCGACTCCACAAACGTGGACAAGCCGGGCTATGTGCCCTCCGAGCGCGTGGTGGGCCTGGCGTTGGACGGCGTGTTTCGAGACGCGCCCGGTCGGATCATCGTCGCAACTTTTGCTTCCAACCTCTCCCGAATCCAGCAGCTCATCCAACTCTCCGAGAAGCACGGTCGCCGCGTGGCGCTCGCCGGTCGAAGCATGACGGCGAACGTGGATGTCGCTCGGGAGTTGGGGTACCTCACCGTCGGTGATGCCACTCTGGTGCGCCTCGAAGACATCTCTCACCTACCCGCGGCACAGGTGACCGTCATTTCCACCGGCAGCCAGGGGGAGCCGCTCTCGGCGTTGAGTCGGATGGCCTCGGGCGACCACCGGCAAGTTCGGATTCAGGAGGGCGACACGGTGGTGATGTCCTCGACGGCCATTCCCGGCAACGAGGGGGTGGTGTGGCGGGTCATCAATCAGCTCTTCCGGCATGGCGCCAACGTCTTCCACAGCCCCATGCATCCAAACATTCACGTTTCGGGCCATGGCAATCAGGAAGAGTTGAAGCAGATGGCCAATCTCGCCCGCCCTCGCTACATCATCCCGGTTCATGGCGAGCATCGACACCAGGAACTCTGGCGTCGCATGGGTGAGACGATGGGCTACCCTGTCATCAAGCTCGACAACGGGGACGTGCTGGAACTCGATCATCAGGAAGCCGAGATTACCGGCAAGGTGACCCATGGCGTCGTCATCGTGGACGGCAGCGGCACGACCGACATCGAAGACGTGGTGCTGCGAGATCGACGCCACCTCTCGCAAGACGGTATCTTTCTCGTGGTTTGCTCCGTCGATACTGAGACCGGAAAAGTGCTGGCCGGGCCGGACTGCATCTCCCGGGGGGCCATTCTCACCTCCGAGGAAGAGCACGTGCATGAGGAGGCCCGAGATCGCGTGGGTCAGTATCTGAACTCGCTCCCAACCGACTCCGGTCGGGATTGGAACGAAGTCCGGCAAGACATTCGGAGAATGGTCAACAAGTTGCTCCAGCAGAAAACCGGACGACGCCCGATGGTGGTGCCGGTGATCATGCAGGCCTGAACTCGACCCGGAAGTGACGCGCTCAAAGGAGTTGAAGGTGCGAACGTGGACTGGCCATGGCGGCTGCTGTCTGACGCTGGCGTTAACTCTTTGGGCTGCGTCGCCGGGGAGCGCCGCGCCCGCGTCCGAAGTTCGCCTGGAGGACCCTCAGGGCAAGCTTGTCCTTCGGATTGTTCCCGAGGGCAAAGGATTTCGAGTGGAGTCTTCCTCAGGCAAGAAGCTTGGATCGGTGAAGGTGGAGGCGGATCGCGTCAAGGCGAAAGACGACGCCGGGAAGCCGCGCTACAAGATCAAGTCGCAGCCGGACGGCTTTAAGCTGTACCAGGAGCCGGCAACTGCCGGTGGAGCCGATATCGAGATGGCGCAGTGGATTGTGCAGCCGGAAGGATTTCGGCTCAAGGCCCCGGACGGCAAGGTCGTTTTCTCCGGTAAGAACCGGGAAACTCGGGTCAAGGTTCAGAATGCGGCCGGCAAGGATGTCTATGCGTTGAAGGGCCGACCGGATGGCTCCGAGATCGAGGACCCCGCCGGAAAGCGGCTCTTTCGTCTGAAGCCCACGGCATCGCCGGCGTCCTCCCTATTCGCCGTGATACCGGGCTACGATCCCCTCGCCCGGGCCACCGTGTTGGCCTACGAGGCGTCGATCGGCGCCTCAGCCGTTGGGGCACGACGATGAGCGGCGGCAACCCCAGAGACCCGCTGCCGATCGGGGCCGAGAGTTGCAAAGAGTCGGCGGGGCTCCTCATTCCCCGGCGCTGCAAGCAGGGAGCAACCGTTCGGTGCCAGGCCTGTGGCAAACCGGTGTGCGGCCAGCACACGGCCAATCTGCCCACCGGCGGTCTCGGCTGCGCGACGTGCGCCAGGGTTTCGCCCGTGGGAGATCCGATGTACCGGCCCGCCTCGGTCTACGAGTCCTACGGCTACCATCCGATGTTCATCACCGGGTGGAGAAGCTCCGTGGGACCGGCCCACATCGCGTCTGGGTACACTGAGTCGGACTACGCTGCCTTCGAGACCGGCGCCCCGGGGCAGCCACTCGACACCATAAGCGAGGATGTGCACGGAAGTTGATCTTTCCCACTCTTCCCCGGTCGGTCCTCATCCTGTCCGATCAGTATCCGCCGCAGCCTGGCGGGTTGGCGCGATCCACCCAGCGATTTGCTCGCCACGCCCGGACACTTGGATCAGAAGTCACCGTACTCGTCACCCGAGGGGAAGGCGTCCCTGGGGCGCTGCTCCCCACGGACGACAACGAGATTCCGGTGTACCGTCTCGGATTGCTGCGAGACCCCGTGGACGCTCGCCAGCGCACGGTTCAGGTAGCTCAGTGGCTGCACTCCGAGCGCTCGTTTGATCTCATCCACGGGCAGTACGCCAGTACCTCGGGCTATCTCACTGTGTACCTCGCTCGAATGCTGCGGGCAGCGTCGTACGTCAACATCCGGGGAAACGATCTGGATCGCGACGTTCACGACGCGCTGAAGTTCGGACACCTCCATTGGGCGCTTTCCAATGCCGACGGGGTGGGCGCGGTCTCGCAGGCGCTCAAGAGCCAGGCCGAGTTCCTCGCAGACCGCGTCGACATCCGATACATCCCCAACAGCGTGGATCCCGAGGTGTTCAGTCCTGGTACACCCGACCCGGCTCTTCGAGAGGCCCTTGGATTGCCGGACGGGAAGGTGCTGGGGTTCACAGGAGAACTTCGTGCCAAAAAAGGCGTCGAGTTTCTACTGGACGCGCTGGTGGAGTGCAATCGGGAAAGCCCGACTAACCTGCTCATCCTCGGCGCCATACGCCCGGAAGCTCAGCCGCTCCTTGAGGGTTTCTCCGTTGCAGAACCCCAGCTTGCGGACCGCATCTGCATCGCTCCCTATCAGCACGACCTGTCGAACTGTGCGCGGTATTACCGGCTGATGGATCTGTTTCTAGCACCATCTCTCTGGGAGGGGATGCCGAACAGCGTGTTGGAAGCGATGGCGTGTGCGTTGCCTGTGGTCGCCAGCGATGCGGGCGGCATCCCCGATCTCCTGGAGCACGGCGAGACCGGTTGGATGTTCAGCCGCCACCAGCTTCACGAGTTCGGGGCGTCGGTTCGCGAGATCCTGTCAATGGAAGCCGGCCACCGCGCGGCCGTCGGTCGGGCGGCGCGAGATTTCGTGGTGGACCGCCATTCTCCGCAGCGGGAACTTGAAGCCCTGCGAGAGGCTTACGTGGACGCACTGCTCGCCAGTCGCCAGATACGGCTTTAGCTCGGAGCCCCGAGCTCGCGGTAGAGCGCGGTCCACGACGTGTCGTGATGCTCCCACGGAAACCGCTGTTCCGCAGCCGTCCTCGCCGCGGCTCCCATTGCTCGGGCACGATCCCCATCTCCCATCAGAAGCGCCAGAGCTTCGGCCAGTCGGCGAGGCTTGTCCGGCTTGAACAACAGCCCGGTCTCGCCGTCCGTCAGGATCTCTCTCACGGCAGGGAGACGCGAGGCGACGATCGGGCGACCGGCGGCCATGTAGTCCAGAATCTTGAGCGGGCAGCACCCCTGGGTGATGTTTCGATCACAGGGCGTCAGCGGCGCCACGCAGAGATCGGCGCCGTAGAGATGAGTTCCGACATCGCCGGGATCGACGGTACCTTCGAGCGCCACGCGGCCTTCGAGCCCCGCCCGTCGAATCCGCCGCTCCAGATCGCGGAGCCAGGTCTTTCTCCCGCCCCCCACGATGTGGCACGTGCCTTGCCACTCTTCACCCAACTCCGCGAGAGCATCTACCAGCATGTCTACTCCCTGCCACGGCGCCGTGGTTCCGAGGTAGAGGATCCGGTGTCCGGGCGCATCGGGCCGAGGTGTGGAGAGGCGACTCGGATCGGGAAGATCGGCGCCGTTGGGAATGACTCGCAGCAGCTCGCCATGGGCGCCCAGGGATCGAAGGTATCTCGCCGTGGTGTGGCTCTGCGTCACCACGCGGTCCGCCGCGGTGAGGAGCGCACGCTCGTTCGCCCGCAGTCGGTTGGTCAGATCCCGTCGCGAGCCGACTGCCGGGTAGTGGTACTTGAGCTCGATGCTCGGCAGGCCGTTGACCTCATACACGATCCGGTAGCCCCCATTTTCGCGACCGGTGAGCACCGCCAGCCCCTCCCAAGGGGATCGAACGTGAACAACGTCGAACGAGCCCTCGGCGATCCTCTGCGCGAGCCGGTCCGCCCACTCCAGCACCCGGTCCAGGTAGTGCCCTTCCTCCAACTCCATTTCGCGGTGATCGATTCCGGCCGGCCAGGTGGTCGACCCCGTCCCCAGGAGCGAGTGCAGTTCGACGCAGCAGCCTGCCGCAGCAATGGCCGAGACGGTGTGACGGATGTGGATAGCGGCGCCCTTGGATGAAGGCACCGCGTCGAAGGAAGCGTACAGGACGTTGAAAGGCATGAGGCTAGTGGTCTGTCAGGGCGGAGTTGATTCTTCACCGGAGCCTCGGACGAAGATGTGATTCACTTGGTGTGGAGGTAATCCCTGTGCCCAAGAAATACCGCGTGACGCTCACACCAGACGAACGCGAGCAGTTGTCC
>SYKE01000277.1 GCA_005798285.1 Actinomycetota bacterium | reverse complement strand
GCCCGCACCCCCGCGACCGCGCAGCCCCGACGCCGTTACGGCATCCACGATATCGGTTGGCGAGAGTTCAATCGCTCGACGAAGCCCCGCAAAGCCTCCGAGGGATTGGTAGTCGGAAAGCGAGAGTGGGTCGATAATCCCGCAGCGGGAAAACGTCAGGCGCTCCTGATCCCTGAGGTAGGGAATCTGCTCGGTGACACCGAGCCACAAACGGGACTCAGCGCCGTGCAGGAACCCCGAGTCGAAGAGTTCGGCCACGCACTCCGGAGCTACGGGACCATAGGCCACCCGACCGGCACCGGTCTCCACTTCAACGAGCGGCTCCAACCAGAACATGCCGCGGGAACCGGCGCGGATGAGGCTGATCTCTACCCCCCGACGGGCCGCTTCATCACAGATCCCAGCAGCGACTTCGTCGGCGCCGACGGAGAGTGCGGCCGCATCGCGGGGAACAAACACGCGAGTCACTTCGGCGCCTCCAAATCCTGAAGCACCCGGTCGGCCCGCTCGAGGCTAACCCGGCCGTGCAGCGTGCGGCCCACCATGATCGCAGGGGACAACGCACAGTTTCCGAGGCAATACACCGTCTCAAGGGTTATGGATCCGTCCGGAGCCGTCTCCCCCATTCCAATCCCGAGCCGATCCTGCAGGTGGTTCACCAAATCCTCGCAGCCCATCGACTGACACGCCTCGGCGCGACAAACCTTGACTACGTGCCGGCCCACCGGCTGCTGATGGAAGTCGTGGTAGAAGTTGAGAATCCCTACCACTTCGGCGCGGGAGAGCACCAGCGCGTCGGCCACGAGCGGAACCGCCTCGGCAGGGATGTAGCCGAACGCTTCCTGGAGGGCATGGAGGATGGGAAGAGCAGCGCCGGGAAGCGAGCTGAGGCGCTGGATAATCTCTGCGGCCCGTGCCGCATCCCACCGTACGGCTTCCTTTTCGAGCGAAGCCGCCGGGTGATGATGTTCCATAGATTGATTCATACCGAATGACACACCCGATCCGGATGACTGTAGATGCTGCACCGCTCCCCGCGCAGCCAGCCAATCAGGGTGATCCCGAAGCGCTCCGCCAGCTCAACAGCGAGGCTTGACGGAGCTCCGACGGCTGCGACGACGGCGATGCCCGCCATGAAGGCCTTCTGAAGCAGCTCGAAACTGGCCCTCCCGCTCAGCAAGAGTAACCGATCCGAGAGTGGGATGTCTCCCTGGAGTAGTTGGGCGCCTACAAGTTTGTCGAGAGCGTTGTGGCGCCCTACGTCCTCTCGCAGACATAGGAGTTCCCCGGCCATTGTGAAGATCGCTGCCGCATGAATGCCCCCGGTTCGCCCAAACACCGCCTGCTCTTGTCGAACCCGTTCCGGAAGCCGGAGCAGTTCCCGCGCGGAGATCGCGGAACGGATGGTAAGGGCGGGTCGACCGGCCGAGACGTCCAGCGCATCGAGTGAGGCCTTCCCGCAGACGCCGCAGCTCGAGGTCGTGTAGAAGTGCCGTTCGAGTCGGGAGATGTCCAGATCCAAACCCTCCCTCAGGGTGACGCTTACGACGTTTCGATGGCCGCTTGGTCCCAGCTTCGGACCGCACTCTCGGACAGCGGAGATGTCGGTCTCGTCGGTGACGATCCCCTCGGCGAAGAGAAACCCTGCCGCCAGCTCCACATCGTGACCCGGAGTCCGCATGGTGATCGAGATCGGCCGCACCACGTGCGCCTGATCCCGGCCATATGCCACTCGGATCTCCAGCGGTTCCTCGACGGCAACCGCGTCCGTGGCCTGTGAGACCACACCGGCAGTGACCCGCGTGATCGGCACGATCCGCAGATCCATCTCGGCAACGGTCACCACGGGTTCATCCACTCCACTCACCGCCCGGACCAATCCCACCAGGGGGACAACGCTGCCGGGCCGACGTCCATCCGCGGACGCGACCCGCTCCACTCCGTGGAGTTACGGCACATGCTTAATGTATCGCTGTCGGCTTCCCCGCGGAACCGTGGAGAGGTCCCGATCACGCCGGGGTTGACCGGGTCGTTGGGTCCGTCCCATACTGCCACCATGCCACGCTTGCTTTGCACCATTCCCCTCTGCGCGGCGCTTCTGTCGCATGCCATTCCTGCCGTCGCTCATGGGGCAACCTCAGGCGATTCACCGGTCACCAGCGGTTCGGTCGTGCTTCGGCATCGCACGGCTGCCGAGATCGTGGCGCTGCTGGCGCGGGCAGCAGCACCCACCGATCTCGCCGAGACTCCCCGTGGCGCCCGAACGGGCAGCGGGGACGCGCTCCTTCCCGTCGGCGTGGACGGCATCCTGATCTCGGGGGCGGCGGGCCTCACCATTCTGGCTCCTTCGGAGCGACTCGCAGACGCGGCGGAGTGCATTCGGCTGCTGGATCAGCCGGTGACGACGCTCCCCTCGGGACGAATGCGAATCGCCATCTCCCTCCGCCGGGGCGACCCCCGTCAGGGGAGGCGAGAGATTGTTGCCGTGCCAGGCTTCGGCGCCGTGCTTGTTCGCGGAGCCGAAGTCGTGCTCGAAGGTGACCGCATCTGGCTCCACGCCGCGCTGCGAGCCGTGGTTCGCGCCGAATTCCATCTGGCGTCGGCCAACGCGGACGGTGAGCTCTAGCCGGAGCTTTCGGAGTCCCGACCTCGCCGCTAGAAGACACCTTTCCGCAATCGTCACATCATTGCGGTTGACACCCGGCTAACATCAAGCTGGCTGTTCGCCCATGAGAGCCCGAGCCGCTCCCGGCCTGGACGTTCCGGGGTTCCACACATCCATCTGCGAGCCAAGAGACACATGCGGTGTCGCGAGCCCGGGGAGCCCTACAGGAGACTACGCCAGGATGAGTGAGCACAAGTTCATTGTTGATCTGGGACTCGCCCTGTTGGCGGCGCTGGTTGGAGGAATGGTGGCCCGTGCCCTGCGGATGCCCCTCCTGATCGGCTACCTTGCGGCCGGAGTCGCGGTCGGGCCACACACACCGGGGTTCATTGCGGATGAAAAGGCGGTCCACAGCGTGGCATCGCTCGGGGTGGCGCTCCTCATGTTCGTGGTGGGAACGCACCTCTCTCTGAAGGAGCTCCACGCGGTGCGCCGGGTGGCGCTGATCGGCGGCACGAGCCAAATCGTTGGAACGATTTTGTTAGGGGTGCTGCTGGGTCCGGCGCTTGGCTGGGGGATCTATGGCGGTTTGTTCCTCGGCTGCGCACTCTCACTCTCTTCCACCGCCGTCATGATGCGGATACTGGAAGAGCGGGGCGAGTTGGGAAGCAGCCATGGCACGGCGATGATGGCGATGCTTGTCGTGCAGGATCTGTCGGTCGTAGTGATGGTCGCGATCTTGCCCGCGCTCGCCACGCTCGCTACGACAGGTCCGGCCGGAGTGATGGATGTGGCGCTCTCTGTGCTCAAGGCGGCCGTGTTCGTTGGCGTCGCAGTAGGTCTCTCAATGAAGGGAGTTCCCGCGTTGCTGGGCCGAGTTGTCAGGCAGGGGTCCTCCGAGCTTTTTCTGCTCACGGTGGTATGCGTTTGCATCGCCGCAGGTTACCTGGCGCAAACCGCCGGGCTATCGCTCGAACTTGGGGCCTTTCTGGCCGGTCTGGTTATCTCCGAGAGCGACTACGCTCACGAAGTCTCCAATCAGGTGCGTCCGCTCCGCGATGTCTTCGCGGCCATATTCTTCGTCTCAATCGGGATGCTCCTCGATCCGGCATTTGTGGTCAAAAGTCTTCTGGCCGTGGTCGTCGTGGTGACGGCCATTGTCTTTGGGAAGTCCGTCATCTCGGCCGCAGCCGCCCTGACTGCGGGTGTGCATGGACGGACCGCGGTTCTGGTGGGGCTGGGTCTGGCTCAGATTGGTGAGTTCTCGTTCGTACTTACCGGCATTGGGGAACAACGAGGGCTCATCCCGAATGGGCTCTCGGGAGTGTTGCTCGCCGCGGCCTTGATCACGATGCTCCTCACACCGTGCGTGTTCGGCGCTGCGCAGCCCCTCTACGAGCGACTCAATCGGTGGAACCGGATATCGCGAGTGCTCAACCGGCAGCCCGGTGCGGGCGTGCCATCGGCAGAAGCACCGATGGAGCATGCGCGTGTGATCATCCTTGGCTGCGGACGCGTTGGAAGACGAGTATCGGGTGCGCTTCGAGAGCTGGGAGTCTCTCATCTCGTCGTGGATTACGACGCTCGAGCTCTCGACCGAGTCGGCGCCGACGGCGTGCCGGGGATCTATGGCGACGCGACGTCGGAGCTGGTGCTCCAACGTACCCGCCCCAGCTTCGCCGAACTTGCGGTGGTCGCGCTCCCGGAGGCTGCGATGACCCAGATCGCGGTTCAGACGTTGAAGCGGCTCGCACCGGAGCTAAGCGTTCTGGCGCGGGTCCACCGAAGCGCAGACATTCCTGCGGTTCGCAAAGCCGGCGCCGATGCAGTGGTCCACGGTGAGTTTGAAGCGGGTATCGAGATGATTCGGTTGGGAGCCGAGAGGCTAGGAATTGTTGGCGGCCGATTGGAACCGTACCTGTCGGAGCTTCGCGCGACCCAGTACCGCGTGCCGGACTGATCTCCTTCCCTCCCCTGCGCGACCCACTGGCCACCGATGGACCAGATTTGCACGTGACTTCTCTGTTCCATAGCAGGTGGTCTCGAACCCCACGACTAGCCCAAGTTCCGCAGTTGGTTTGAAAAAAGGGGGGCTTAAGCCCCAGTTTGCGGGTCCCTGCGCCGTGTGTCTACACTACATCTGGGTGATCCGGATCCTGTCGGGCAGCCTCATTCGGAGTCGCTGCAGCAGGATCGCCTGGCGCTCTTGCGGGCGGCTGACACACCGAAGTCGGATCTCCGGGCCATGCTGTGTCGGCGGCGCCACATCCACCATCTGGATCTGCGCCAGTACGCCACACGCCTTCCGAGGGCAGTCGCCCAGCCCGGTGGCCCGGCAGAACTGGCCCAGCGTCTTCCAGAGCACAAAGTCCAGGAAGCACACCAGGATGTGCGCCTCCACCCGCTCGGCCGACCGACGCCAGACCGGTCGCAACCTCGATCGTCGCGGAGGGTGAGGATCTCCGCCATCCGGCCCCACTCAGCCTGTTCCTTCCCGCGTGGGAGGCGCTGGTCGAAGAAGCTCGGCAAACCGAGTTGTTCCTGCAGCCAAGATCCAACCCACGCGGCTCCGGGGGCCCGGATCCGCTTGACACGGAGCCGGGTGACGTCGACCGACGCCCACTGGGGTTGGGTGGGATCCTCGAACAGCGACAACTGCGCCGATCGACCCTGGAGCTTCCAACGATTCTCGATGAGGGCTGAGTCATCGCCTATCTGGGGGAAGATCCCGCAGATAGGCGATGACTCGCAGCCGGGGACCGAGCGCAGTGCGGTAGGTCTCGACGAGCGACCGGTAGGCGTAGGTGTCTGCGCCCCGGGTTCGAGAGTTGCGTCGCAGGAACATTTGCGCAATCAGCGTGAGGCCAACCCAGGGCCGTGTCTAAACTACACCCGCAAGTCCGGGCTTTCCCCAGCCAAGCGCCCGGAACCCCGGGGGAAACAGGCCAGAATCGAGGGCTTTAGGAGGTCTTGAGTACCCCCAACTGCGGAACTTCGGCTAAAGTAACCTCATGACTGCAGAGAGCGTATCCGGGCGTCGCCTCAATCTCGACGAGTACTTCGCACTTGAGGAGGCGAGTCGGGTTCGGCACGAGTTCGTGGACGGCGTCGCCTTTGCGATGTCGGGCGGAACTCCTTCCCATAGCTTGATCACTGCAAATCTGATTGGGACTCTCCATCGGGTGCTCGCCGATTCACCGCGTCGCGCCTTCAACTCGGACCTTCGCATCGCCGCTCTCGAGTCGGCCTTTTACACCTACCCCGATGTAGCCGTTGTCTGCCGCGAGTACCTGACAGATCCCCGGAATGCAAACACCGTCGTGAATCCCAGCCTGCTGGTGGAGGTGCTCTCGCCCTCCACTGAAGCCTGGGATCGGGGCGGGAAGTTTGAGCGCTACCGGCAGATCCCGTCGCTTCAGGAGTACGTGCTGGTCTCCCAACATCGTCCGCTGGTCGAGCACTTCGTCCGTCAAGAACGTGGTTGGCTCCTCCGCCTGGCGGTTGGGTTGGACGGCGAGTGGACACCCGCCTGTGCGGGCAAGAGCATCGCCCTGCAAGACATATACGACGGCGTGAGGTTCTCTGAGGAATCCGAGAGCCGACCGGCCCGAGCATGACGACGGGCCGATCAGTGCTCCTGGTCGTGGCCTAACCGCCGGCAATGCTCCCGATGATGAGGAGTGGTTCTTCGCCCTGGCGGATAGCTGCGGGCAACAGCGTCTCCGGCGGTTCGAGGGAGTAGTCTTCCTGGCAGGCGTAGTAGCGGAGAAACGGACGCCGCTTCAAAGTGCCGAAGTCCCGGATCGTCCCCCGCAAAACCGGGTGTCGGGCCTCCAGCGCCTCGAGCGCCGAACCCAGGGTGATGGGTTCGGCGACATCCAGTTCGACTTCGCCCTCCACTCGAGCCAGAGTCTTGAGGTGATAGGGAATGACAACCCGGATCACAGCAGCGTCTGGACCTCCACCGAAAGCACGGGAGGGAGGTGACTCACGATCGCAGACCATGTGTCTCCCCCGTTCGGCGAGACATAAACCTGCCCTCCGGTGGTGCCGAAGTAGATTCCGCACTCGTCCAGCGTGTCCACCGACATCGCTTCGCGGAGCACGTTCACGTAGCAGTCGCGGTCGGGGAGGCCCTTCCCCAGAGACTCCCACTCGTTGCCGCCGGTTCGGCTGCGGCAAACCCGCAGTGCGCCATCCGGCGGAACGTGGAACGAGTCGCTGGTGATTGGAACCACATAGATGGTCTCCGGCTCGTGCGCGTGCACATCGATCGGGAAGCCGAAGTCGGTGGGAAGGTTGCCGCTCACCTCGGTCCACTGGTCCCCGCCGTTGTCGCTGCGCATGACATCCCAGTGCTTTTGCATGAACAGCGTCCCAGGTCGGCTGGGATGCATCGCGATCCGATGCACGCAGTGGCCCACTTCGGCTTCCGCGTCCGGCATGTAGTCCGAGTGCAGGCCGCGATTCGTCGGCATCCATGAGGCCCCGCCGTCATCGGTTCGGAAGACGCCCGCCGCCGAGATCGCGATCCACATCCGATCGGAATTGTTTGGGTCGAGCACGATGGAATGCAGCCCCAGGCCGCCGGCGCCGGGGCATCAGAACTGTCCCGAAGGATGCGTTCTGAGCGCGGGAATCTCCAGCCAGGTTGCACCTCCGTCGGTGGTGCGGAACAGCGCCGCATCTTCGGCGCCGGCATACACCGTGTCCGGGTCCGTCAACGACGGCTCGAAGTGCCAGATCCGCTTGAACTCCCACGGCTTTTGCGTGCCGTCGTAAAACATGTGGTTTCCGGTTTCGCCCACGTAGGCGAACTCACTCCCCACCGGCTCCCAATTCTTGCCGCCGTCCTCGGAGCGCTGGACCTTCTGACCGAACCAGCCGCTCGTTTGCGACGCATAGATCCGATTGGGATCCACCGGCGATCCCTTGAGGTGGTAAATCTCCCATCCCTCGAAGTGAGGGCCACTCACATCCCAGTTCTCGCGCTTGCCATCCGACGTGAGAACGAACGCGCCCTTCTTCGTACCGACCAGTACACGAACACTCGCCATCGCCTGCTCCTTGCGCCTCCACTCGCCGGCTCTCCCCGGCCCGCCACGGCCATTGCCGCGCGGTTGAACTTGCTACCCGCTCAGTCCCGGCTCCGCCATTCGAGGAAACCGAGTCGCTGGTTGCGATCTTCGTACACATTCCGGAGAATGAGACGCGAGCCACCACGAACCGACCCCGAGAGCCCCCGGCGAGAGCATCCTTGTGCGATATCTTCGGCAGTGTCTGCAGGCGACCGACAGTGCAGTCCTGCGCCGTAAGCTCACACTCTACGAGAATATCAAACAATAGTTTGTCTTCTCATGCAGCGAATCCTCCCGGACTCCCAGGAAGATTTTTTCTGAAGCCGCCTGCGCGTGGGTGCGATTGGGGACCCGGCAGCCGCAGATCCCAGACAGGCTGTCACCCGAAGCGACGCTCCCTGCTGCCCAGCGGAGGTGGCGCTCAACAAGGCGGGCGTTCGGCGCCTCGTTGTAATCGGAGATGGGCAGGTCTCAGATCCGGTCGGGTGGTCGCTGGGAGACTTCGTGGACCTCTGGTCTCGGCTCGGTCGCTAGAGGTTTTTCAGAAGTTCCAACGCCCGAGAGTGAAACAGCGCTTCCCAATCCGGCGCAACCAGGCAATCGCAGTCTTCCTGAGCGTAACCGGTGTTCCGACGCTGGCTCGCGGTCGGCGTGTAGTAGAGGTACCCGTTGGTGTAGCCGGACACGAAGGTGTGCTTGTGGGGCGAGACTTTCTTGAGGTGCAGCCCGATCTCCACCGTCAGCTCTCCCGGACACGTCACCATCACGAAGTCGCCGATCCGGACCGCGTTCACCTCCGCATCCACGGTCGGCTTGCCGGCGGCCCGGTTCTGGGCGAGGTGCATCTTGAGGAGGGCCAGGTTGGTGTTGAGTCGCGTGATCTTCTCCATGGTGTCGATGTTCCGACGATACGCTTCGAGATCGGCCCGATTCTCATCATCCATCTTGCGATACTCAGAGCGCCCTAACGCGGCCTCATGGAGGTAGTAGTCGGCGTAGTAAGAGGGGTACTCCGGGTCCAGGCGGTGTTGAACGTACAGAGGCATGAACGCCTTGAAGCTGAGGCTGGTGCCCGACAGCGAACTCACGAGGCGAGCTCGCTCCGCTTCGATGGCCGCGATACGCTGTTCAAGATCGGCGCCCCGAGGGAGGGCGAGTGTTTCGGTGACGCGACTCAGGGCGCCTCCCGGTCGCGTCTCTATTCGAGGGAGTTCTCTGAGGACGCTCAGGCCGAGGAGATTGCCCTGCGGCTCGGAGTCCTTGGGGCGATGCACGTCCTTGTAGAGCACTGGGTTGATGTCTCCCGCGCAGCCCTGAATAAAGAACGCTACCGCTCCGCGGCCCAGCGACTCTTCGATGGCTCGAGAGGCGAATGCCGGATAGTCTGCCGTGTTGCCGCCGGTGGGAGCTCCCTGGATCGGATGGCAGGCGAACTGATAGAGCACCGCAAGGGGCGCCCCGTCCAGCCGTTCGATCTTCAGGATGCCGATTTCGGGGTCGATCGGTCCGACCGCCGCAACATCCTCATCCCGCGGCATCGAGTACGCGCGTCGCACGTCCGCCTCGCTGCCGTCTTTGAGCCGGAGACGGCGATTCTGCTGGATCCGATCCTCGTGTCCCCGGCCCACCCCGATCCGGGCCGGGACGGGACTCTTCCACGCCAGCCGCACGGCCCCCACCGTCTCGGCAACGATGTCCTTTCGGACGACGCCGTGGCAGTGGCTGGCGTTGACGATCACGGCGCCGGGCGCCACGCCGAGTTCCTTCTGAAGCGCCTCGCGCACCGCCCCCAGGTAGCTGTTCGGGATGCGGCCGATCTCACCGAGGCTTACGGCGTCGACGGTCACCAGCACGAGATGGCTGGTCCCCGACTTGAAGACCAGGGCCTTCACGTAGAGTGGATCATGGACGGGTCCGGAGTCCCGATCCGTAACCTCGACGCGGCCCACGCCAACGAGGAGTTCGCCGCCCGGGGGCGCTCCTGCCGTGCCCTGTCCCAGCGCAGCGACGGCCGCAAAGCAGAGCGCCAGCAGAGGCGCCAACCAGATGGGACCGTTCAGAAAGGACATGACACCGACTACCCCCCGAGATCGGCAACGCTCGCACTGTTGGAGCCGCGGCCGACGTCAGGCAGAGGTTTGCGGCGCGCCCGGTTTTGATCCTGCCTGGAAGGCCGAGCGAAGCGAGAATCTCTCGAGTGAGCGGTTCAGAGCGTGGTCGACCACTCGCGTTTGGCGCGGACGCGATGGGCTGCATACCCCAGACCGAAGCACCCGATCGTGGCGAGCAGGGGCCAGTCTCGATCCAACCGAACGCCGAGAGTGAGTTGGGGAGATGCGAGAACCAGAAGCGCGGCAGAGATCCACACCCAACAAGCGACTCGACGAGTTTGCTGCGGCGCTCCAAGCGACGTCCGTATGGCCATCACCACAGAACCAACGAGCAATGCGAGCCAGAACTCCGAGAGATGACCCCAGTTGGACGCCAGGAGTTCCTGGCTGGTGCGAACGTGATGGACGCCACTCCAACCAGCGAGGCTCCAGGCCAGTACTCGGATTGCCCCTTCGCAAATCCTCAACATCCCACGATCTCCTACAGACCTCTTGGGATGTCCAAGCCACGAGTCCTCTGCGCAACCAGAAACTTTGGCTGGGACCCGCCAAGCTGTTCGCTCTGGGAGCCGCGTGACCAAGGCTGCACCCGATAAGCAGCGCAACCTGCTGTCGACACTCCTCTCCCGACTCCGGCGCGCCTGCACAACCGCGGACCTGCGTCGAGTCCTTGTGGCGCTCTATCTTCTGCTGGCCACGGAGATCTGGCTCCTCGGCTGCTTCGCCGGCCGCCTGAATGGCGACTCGACTTCCTACCTGGCGCTGGCGGACAGCCTGGTGGCCGGGCGAGGGATGGTGGAGCCTGGGCCCGACGGGGAGTTCTTTCCGAACCTCATTCGCCCGCCCGGCTACCCAGCGTTCCTAGCGTGCCTTCAACTCCTGTTCGGCCGCACGCTCGAGGCGCCTGTGCTGGCTCAGGCAGTCCTGATCTGCTTGAGCATCGAGATGGTCCGCCGTCGTCTGGCCGCTAGCGTCGGGCCGGGATTCTCGCTCGCACTCCCCGCGCTTGCCATGTGCTGTCCCGGCTTTCTCGTTCACGCGGGGCGGATCTCCAGCGAAGCTCCAGCTACCTTCTTGCTCACCGTTGGGCTGGAACTCTTCCAGCGACAGAGAACAGGCTCCATCTGGTTGTTCGGCGTCGGAGTCAGTCTGGCTGCCGGTTGTCTCTTTCGTCAAAACCTGCTCATCGTGATCCCATTACTCTATGGGATTCTATGGGTCCGCGGGAGCCGTGAGAGGGGAACGGCCTGGATTCTCCTTGCAGGCGCCGCTCTTGTTCTGGGACCATGGGCAATTCGCAATTATCGTTTGACCGGTGTAGCGTCGCCAGTCAGCGCACTCCCCGAGCAGTACCGCTATACCTACCATGCCGACGTTTTGTTGCTGGACGCCCGCCTCCGAGAATGGTGGCGCTCAGGTGACACCCCTGCGTCTTCAATCAGGGAAGCCGACGTATCCCCAGTTGCAGAAGCGAGTACGCTGCTCAATCAAGCCCACCGCCGAGCCATCGAACGAAGCGGCCTGGCGACGCTACCGGGGAATGCGGACCCGAGCAGAGCCGCCGACGCCGGAGGACAACCGGCGCCATCTCCGAACCCTGTGGCAACTATCAGCACCGGAGTCTTCCCTTGGGGGTCGCAAAAGGCGAAATCGTTTCTCCTCGCCCTCAATGAGGAGACCCGGCGACTCGTGGAGAAAATCGGTGTTCCGAGGGCGCTCGCCGGCCGGATCTTGTTCGGTATTCCCCGAACGTGGTTCACCGGGCCGGAAATGTACCCGCCCGGTCCGGTCCGCTGGTTCGGAGTTCTCCTGGCGGCGCTGCAGCTTGGGATCCTGGCAGCGCTGTGGGGGGGAGCGGGACAGGCTCTCCGGACGACGACGCAACTCGTTTCGGTCTTGATGCTGGCTTTGGTCTGTGGGGATATTCTGCGCTACCCGGCGGGAACGTTCCTAACCGTCCCGATTCTGGGGTTCCTGGCGGCCCGCGCGGGAACCGCTTCCAGTGTGTGGACTGCGGTTTCCCTCCAACTCCTTGTGGTTCTTTCGGCCCGGCACGCGGAGTTCCGATATATGACGACGCACTACCCAGTCATCCTGGCGCTCGCTATCGAGGCCGCCTCGCGCCGTTACCGTAAGGAATCAAGGAGCGTCGACTCATCTGAGCGGCTCCCGACCTCCGAACAGTTGAAATGCGCGAATCGGTGACAGGAACGGGAGCGCCTCCAACCCTCGCTCCACCGCTCGGCCCCACCTCCGGTTGGCGACTGCCGGCGGCGCAAAGCCGAACCGTTCGAGCTTGAGATCGACGAGTCCGGCCGCCGACATCGCCCGGAAGATCGGCCCTCGCCGCATCTGGGCGATCCCCTTCTCCCCTTCCCAGCGCATGTGCGACGCAAAGGCCACCTGCAGGTAGTAGAAGGGACAATACGCATTCGGCTCCAGGAACGCGATAACACCCCCGGGCTTCAGCATTTGGGCCATTGCACCGTAGCAAAGATCCAGATTGTGGAGGTGATGCAGCGTGAAGAAGCCGACCAGCGCGTCGAACTTTCCGGTGAGTGGCTCCGCGAGTTCCAATAGATCACCACAGTGCAGGGGGATCTGAGTCCCGGTCTTGTTCTGACGCTTCAGCTCTTCCAGGAGTGCGGGGGTGAGGTCGAGCCCCTCGACCTGGAGCCCCCGCTCGGCTAGCGGCAGCGTGTACCGGCCCATTCCGCACCCGACATCCAGAATTCGCTGGCCGGGCTGAAGACGGGCGAAGCGGATCATCGCATCTACCTGGCGATCTACGTACGGCGTGCGCTGCGGTGTCATCCTCGGCTTGGGGGTGGAGCTGAAGTAGCTGCGCTGCAGGCTGTTGTGCTGCTCAAGATGAGACGGGTCGACGGGGAGCGCGGGCATTCGGATTAACTCCATATCTGGAACAAAGCACGGCCCGAGCTTGCGGGCGAGGGATCGACGTTCCCGGCAGACCCTTCGGCGTCCGGCGGACTCTGATCGATCGGAATGACTTGTCCACGCCATGGCTGAGGGCGGCGAAGGTCCGCCTCAAACGGAAGATTGGTCAGCTGGAGCAGTCCCCGGAGCGCAAGTCTCAGTCTCATTCCGGAGTTGTACGCGGAGGTTCCGAGTGCTCGCTTGTTCCGTGTAACGCTTACCGAAGCGACTCTCCCTCGATATCGAGCAAGCCGCGACATCAGGTAAGGAGCAACAAATGGCGTGTCGAGCAGAAACTTCGCGATGCACCGATCACCGACAAGGAACAGTCCAGCGTCCACGGGGATCCGGCCCCCGCTCGCACCCCAGAGGATCGCCTTAAACAGGCGACTCGTACAACTTCGCCCCGCAGAAGTCCACTGCCCTGTCCGCCGTGCGAACATCAGTTGTGCCCCAGTTTGATCAAGGGTCGCCAGCATCTCGGGAAGCGCTTCCGGGGGGTCCTGCAGGTCCGCATCCAACACTGCAATTCGACGTCCCCGGGATCGAGTGAGACCCCACAGAACCGCCCTGTTCTGTCCCTGATTTTCCGGAAGGTAAACACCTCGCACGGAGGGGTATCGCTTCGAGATTTCCTGCAGCAGCTCCTCGGAGCGATCGGGGCAGGAGTCGATGACGAGTATCAACTCCCACGTTGTGGCCGTGGCGCTGAATGCCCCGGAAACTCGCTTGCAGAGCTCCAATATCGTGTCTCGATTACGGTAAACCGGGGATATCACGCTTACATCGGGTCGGTGGCTCGACTCGCCGGGCGGCGGGGCCGATCTGTCTGCCGGTTGTGGCGGCATCAGTAGCCTCGAGTCCGATCCACTTCGCCGATTATGGGCTCCCCGGCGACAAACCGCCTCAAATTCTCTTCGACAAACCGCTCCCAACGGAAGGGCGGAGTTTCGGAGGGCCGGGCTGAGTGGGGGCTGATCAGCAGCCCCGGCTCGACCCAGGCCGGATGGCTAGCGGGAAGCGGCTCTGGATCGCAAACATCCAGTCCCGCTGCGGATAGTCTTCCCGACCGAATGCACTCCAGGAGCGCCTCCAGATCCACTGTTTCTCCGCGGCCGACATTGACCACCACCGCACCCCTCGGCAGTGCATCAAGCTCGGGGGCTCCAACAATTCCGCGCGTCTCCTGGGTTGCCGGGAGCGCCAGCATCAGAACGTTAGTCTGCGGTAACGTCGCTCGCCATTCATCTCCGCCCCAGACCTGGAATCCGCTCACAACTGCTCCCCTGCCGCGACGGGCGGCGGATACCTCGCACCCCAGACATCGGAGTTTGGCGGCAAGGGCTCGACCGATGCCGCCCCAACCGAGTACGAGCACCCGGAGGCCCGCAAGACGGGCCACAGGCAGCCTCCTCCACTCTCGCCGAAGCTGCTGATCCCGCGCCAGGTGAAGTCCTCTCAAAAGTGTCAGGGCGAGAGCGATCCCGTGCTCGGCCACTTCTTCGTCGTACACACCAACCATGCGCGAAATGCGCACATCCGCTCGGGAGCCGAGAAGTGACTGCAAGCGGTCCGATCCCATCGAGGTGGACTGAATCCACCGGGCGCGTTTCGCCGCGGCGATGAGATCCGGGAGCCAGCGGTTCCCGAGCAAGACATCGGCTTCCGACGCCAGGGCAAGGGCTTCGTCACGGTTTGCGGGGAATGCCAGCCGATAGCCGGGAGCGGCAGAGCGAAGCGCGCGACGGTGCCGGGTGTCGGCGTCGTGGGTCACGACCGCCAGACCCTCTGACTTCCCGGGGTCCGGAGGCCACCAGACTTCTGGCGCCCGCGCTCCCAACCTCAAACGCTCCGTCTCTCGCACCAACACGGCCAGTTCTTCCCGGACATCGCGGCCCACAATGTCGCGCGCGAAGGACCGTCTAAGAAAGGTGAAATCGATCCCCAGCCGTGTGTATTGCTCCAGCAGTCGCCGGCACGGAATCGGGCTCCCTCGGTCCACAACCGTGGCGCCGCCCACTCCCACCGGGATCCTGGGAAATGTGCGGCGGATCTCTGCGACTGTTCCATCCCAGAGGGGGTCGAACCGGCAGCCTAGGAGCCTGTCCGAGATTCGAGAACGCTTTCCTGTCGCGCGCCGAAGAATAGCTCCATCAAGGCTCGCTTTTGGCTCTAGTGGGCTCGATTAGCTCGAAAAGTGCGGCAGAATCACGCAAATGGGGCCAAAGCGACCT
>SYKE01000276.1 GCA_005798285.1 Actinomycetota bacterium | reverse complement strand
TGATGCCGATGAGATGCCCTTCGGGGATCGTGAAGTCGATGTCCCAGAGGACGGGCCGCCGCTGATAGGCGACGGTGAGATCGTGAACCTCCAACGGCGGCGCCGTGGAGGGTGGAGCTTGAACCGGTGTGCTCTTCTGAGCGCCGAGACTCATCATGACGACTTCCTCGCTGGAGCCTGTCTCACTTGAGCGCCTGCACGATGGCGTTGATGTTGTGGCGCACCATTCCCAGGTAGGTGCCGGCCTCCGTACCCGCGGCGCCCATGGCATCCGAGTAGAGCGTTCCGCCGATCTTTACCTCGTGCCCCTGGGATCGGCACCCTGCGACCACCGCCTCGATGGATCGCGGCGGCACGCTGGACTCGACGAATACCGCCTTGACCTTGCGGGCGACGATCAGATCCCGAATTCGAGCCACATCCGCCTGCCCAAACTCACTCGCGGTGCTGATGCCCTGCAGTCCCACCACTTCAATATCGTAGGCCCGGCCGAAGTAGCCAAACGCGTCGTGGGCCGTGACGAGCACTCGCTGGGCCTTCGGAATGCGCTTGAGGGTGTCGATACATTCGAGATGCAGTGCTTCCAGGTCGGCTTCGTACCTCTTGCCACGGGATTCGAAGGCTGCCTTTTCCGCTGGGAGCAGCCGGGAGAGCGCATCGACTACGGGTTGAACCGTCTCTTTCCAGAGGCTCACATCGAACCAGATGTGGGGATCGGGATGCCCCTGGAATTGTGCGGGCGTGCGCAGTTTGGATGGGTTGATGCCGGCGCCCACCGGAACCGTTGGCTTCCCGGAGGCGCCGATCTTCTCAAGGATGTCCTGCATCTTACCTTCGAGGTGAAGGCCATTATAGAAAATGCAGTCCGCGTTCGAGAGCGTGTCGATGACGTTCTCGGAGGGCTTGTAGAGGTGGGGGTCTACTCCCGGCCCCATTAAGACGTTGAGCTGCACACGGTCCTCGCCGACTCGCCGGACCGTGTCCCCCACCATTCCAGTGGTTGCGACGATCTTGAGACCGCCGCTGCCCTGCGCGCCGGAACCGCCGTTTGGGCCGCCCGCCTGAGCACCGCAGCCCGCGAGCCAGGGTGACGCCAACCCGGCGAATCCACTCAAGAGCACTGACCTTCGACAAATCATCGGGTGTTCCTTACGCTTCTTCTAATCGACCTTCGTGTTGCCGAGCATCGGTTCGGCCATCGGAATGAACGAAGACGTTCGCGGCGAGCTCGCGCCCGATGGCGTGCTCGTGACCGCCGACCTCAACCCGTAAGGGGCCGCCAAACGGCTCCTTCATCACCATTCGCACATCGGTCTCCGGGTAGAGACCCAGCCGCCCCAGGTAACGAAGCATCTCAGGATCGCCATCGGTCACTCGCCCGATACGGCCCTCCTGTCCCGGCTCCAGGTCGGCGAGGCTGCTTCGGCAGGCGGCGGCAATTCTTCCGTCCCGGGTCGGGATGGGATCGCCGTGCGGATCGTGGGTGGGATAGCCGAGCAGCTCGTCGATCTTGTCCTCGAACTCCTCGGAAATGACATGCTCCAGGCGCTCGGCTTCTTCATCCACCCGATCCCACGTATACCCCAGAGCCTGGATCAGATACATCTCCAGCAGTCGGTGGTGGCGAATCACCTCCAGCGCGATCTTTTCGCCGGACGGCGTGAGGGTGAGCGACTCATTCCTGGAGTAGAGCACCAGGTTCATATCCTGAAGGCGCCGGAGCATCTTGCTGACCGCCGGCGGGGAGACCCCGAGCCGCTCCGCCAGAAGCGACGGCGTCACGCCGCATCCCTCCTGGCAGAGCTTGTAGAGGTTTTTCAGGTAGTCCTGGGCGGCAACTCCAAGAACAGGTGGGTTGTTGTTAGAAGCGGACAACGATTCCGGCTCCGATGAAAAAGTCAGGCGCATCTCGGGAGAGTCCGAACCCTCCGTGGATGTCGAGCTGAGAGTTTGGCGTCAACGAGTAAAGATATCCGTGGTGGAGCAGGTGCACCTCGCTGTCGCCGCCGGTGAAGGATCCGGCATACTCCACGAAGGTGTTCCACCGACCCCCGAGCGAGCGGCCGACCGACACGGTTGGAGACCAGTTCAGACTTCGCTCGGTCTCGTTTCGAAACCACGCCGCGCCGAACTGGCCGCTGATCGCCCACGGACCGCCCAGTGGCGCCGCCCAGGTCAGGAGTATCTCGGGATCAAGGCCGCCGGTTCCGAAACCGGCGGACCCCGTCGGCAGCGACACTCCGGGCACGATGGCGGCTTCAAGTCCCTTCACGTGCCCCAGCTCTCGTTTGAAGCCGAGGTAGCCGTCGCCGAAGCCGGTTCGTCGACCCACCCGCCGTTGGGCGAGGACATCAGGGAGCCCGAGGCGCCACTCGCTTCGATGACCGGCGCCCCACCGAAGCAGCGTTTCCGGCGCGTTGAAGAGCCGAAACCCGGAACTGTCGTTGGTGAACGTGAAGCCGCTTTCGATCTGAAGCAGACCGCGGGGCACTGCGTTGCTCGACTCGGTGAAGTCCGGTCGATCCGAGATCAGGGGCGGAGGTTCTTGCTTCACCTGTGCGGCGCAGGGACATGCGAAGAGGACGGATGCTGCGATCACTCCGGCAGCGGGAGTGAAAGGGTTGGAAGAAGCGGGGATCATCGACGTGTCTCACGGATCAGGTCCACCACGAATCGACTTCGGGAGAACGCTGATGGGTATACTTGATTAGTTAACCTTAGTTAACTCAGATCCTGTAACATTGTCAACTTCTCAATTGATCCTTGGTTGTTGGCGTCGGTCTGATCAGGGTCTAAACTTCCGGGAGAGGACCGACCGCTGCACTCTCGGAACCGCGACGAAATCCATGACAGACGAGCTCTTGCCGATCCTAGTGGGGGCACTGACTGCAACCCCCCTGATTCTCAGCTATTGGGTCGGACGGTTCATCGTGAGAAAGCGCGTGGGTCGGGCGCTGCGAGAGCCGAGGATCCTCTCCCAGGATCTTTTCGCGCGGTGGGCAGCGGCAGGCTGGCTGGTGAAGGACGGGTCCGGCTCTCTTGCGACGGAGTTTTCCCCGGCTGCGGCGTTAATGGAATGGCTTCGGGTGGATCCGGACGTTGCAGAGTTCTGGGTGACGCGGGTTCGCGTTGCCAAGACCACCCACACTTACGAACTGATCGCCGATCTGTGGAAGAACCTGCCGCCGGCCCGAGCCGAGCAGAGTGCAGCGCTGTTACGGGATGAAGTCGCGCGCGCTTCCACCTGGTGGGGAGGCGCGGAACTGGGTTGGAACGGGCGCGCCTACGCGGTTTCCGGATCGGCGGCGAAGAAGCGCGCCAAAAACCCCATCCCGCTGGCGCCGATGGAAGACCTGACTGCAGCGCCGAAGCCGCTGCCGGTGGATGCCGGTCGGATTGTGGAGGAGGCTCCGGGCGCCGATCTGCTGCTCATTCTGACGGCCCTCCGGCGAGCTGAGTGCGAGTTCGTCCATCCGCTGGCCCCAAAAGGCGGCGCCGCGGAGTCGCTGATTGCGGGTCTTTCCACCCAGGTGGGAACCGACGTGGGACGGAAGATCGGGGCCGGGCTCGGGGCAGCGCTCGGACCGATCGGGTCGATGGTGGGCCAGTACCTCGGTGGGATTGCGGGCTCCATGGGTGGAAAAGCGCTGCTTCAGCAGGCGATGCCCGAGCGATTGGCGGCCCGCCTCAAGGAAACCGAGGATGCGCTGAGCCGACTGGGAGAGTTGACGGCCACGCCGCAGTTTTTGGAGGCCACGCGAGCCCCGGAACGGGCGATCCTGGCGTTAGGGCAGGCCGTGGAGGCAACGCGCCTCAAGCGCTCCCGTCGATTTCGGGAGCGGATCTGGCCAACTCCGGCCCTCGCGGCATGCGAGGAAGTGATGTGGACCGCACTGGGCGAGCTTCGCGCGTTCCGGTCGGCGAGAGATCAGTTCGTGCAGATCGCACAAAAATCGCCCGGACCGGTGGCCGGAGGGATGCTGCTGCAAAACCCCTGGCTGGTGGGTTCCCTCCCCGAGGGCCCGGAGCGGCTCAACGGAGCCCGTGCCGCCCTCAACCAGGCGGCACGGGCTCTTAAGAGCGGCGACTCCGGAACCTAGTCTGAAGTTTCGATCAGGGCTCCATAGGCTCGAAGCACCCGAACGATCCAGGACTTGAGCTCTTCGCTCGCCCAGTGCTCCGGCTTCAAGTAGTCTCGAAGGAGGTCCGTGATCTCCTCGCGGGATCCCGTCTGAGGTACGGCGCCACTCTCATACCGGGTTCGGTGCGCCTCGCGAATCACGCGCTTGATGACCTGAATGCGCGCATCGTCGCTCAGGCTTCGGTTGCCGACCATCGGACGCACCTGATACTGGATCAAGCTCGCATACTTGCGCTGCGCATCGCTGCGCGACATCTTTTCGCCGGCCCACGGATCGACGCGATCGTGGCTCATACAAGCCTCCCTCGACAAACCCACTCTTAGAGTCTTTCACCGTGACCTCGGGGTGCTTCCTTCTCGTCCCACCGGAGAGGATTGGAGTGATGCCGCGGGGCAGATCGGCGGGGAAGCAGGGTCGAGACGTCCCGGAGCCCAACATCCCATCAGTGAATTCTCAGAGCTGAGGCGATGGAGAGGCGGGGATTGAAATGATGACGTTGAAGTGGCGAAACGCTTCACTCCTGCTGCTATCGGCGTTGATGGTGGTTGGCGCGCAGGCCGCCGTGAACGCGAAGGGCAGCACGAGGGGGACTGGCGGGAAGGGAAGCAAGGCGGTGAAGCACGCGCCGTTCGGCAAGGCGGAGGATGGGACGACGGTCGATCTCTACACCCTGACAAACCGACGGGGGGCGGTAGCGAAGATCTCCACCTATGGGGCGCTCTTGACCGAGCTCCACATGCCGGATCGTCGGGGCCACATGGGCGACGTTGTTCTGGGGTTCTCCACCCTCGACCCGTATCTGAAGGGGCACCCGTTCTTCGGGGCTACCACGGGTCGAGTGGCGAACCGGATCGCCAGAGGCAAGTTCTCCCTCAATGGTCAGGATTACACCCTCGCGGTGAACAACGAGCCCAACCACCTCCACGGGGGGCTGAAGGGCTTCGACAAGCGAGTCTGGATGGCCGAGACGGTTCCGAGCACCGTGGGGCCGGCCGTTCGGTTTACCTATGTGAGTGCAGATGGAGAGGAAGGCTTTCCGGGTGAACTGACGACGCACGTCACGTACACTCTCACCGACAAGAACGAGATTCGCATCGACTACAAGGCCACCACGACGAAAGCCACGCCGATCAACCTCACCAACCACAGCTACTTCAACCTGGCTGGCGAGGGGAAGGGGACGATCCTCGGTCACGAGCTCACCGTGATGGCGGATCGGTTCACCGAAACGGACGAGACTCTCATCCCGACCGGCGAACTGAAGCCGGTGGCCGGAACCCCGCTCGATTTTCGGAAGCCGCACCGCATCGGGGCTCGCATCAAGGCGCTGAGCCACATTCCCGGAGGCGGCTACGACCACAACTTCGTTTTGAACGCCGGCGGCAAGAGCCTGGCTCTCGGCGCCCGCGCCTATGAAGCCGGCAGTGGTCGCGTGATGGAGATGTGGACGACCGAGCCCGGAGTGCAGTTCTACACGGGCAACTTCCTTGACGGAAAGCTGAAGGGCAAGAGCGGGAAGCCGTACCCGAAGCACGCGGCATTCTGCCTGGAAGCCCAGCACTATCCGGACTCGATCAATCATCCCGAGTTTCCCACCACAGTGCTGGAGCCCGGAAAGGTCTATACTCAGACCACGGTATACCGTTTCTCCACGCGGTAACCTGCTGTGATCGGATCCGGGAGCGCGGTCTTGTCGGGTGCTCTCGGATCCGTTCGAGGTTGGCTCCTATGGTCTGGTCGTTCCAAGTAGCACGAGTAGCGAATATTCCAATTCGGGTTCACGTCACGTTCATCGCCCTGCTGCTCTGGATATTCGGGAGTGGTCTCAGTTCGCGAAATCTAACCCCCGCCTTCGTGGCGCTCGGATTGTTTGTCTGCGTCGTGCTCCACGAACTGGGCCATGCTCTCGCCGCAAGGCGCTTCGGCATCGAGGTTCGACACATCACGCTGCTCCCCATCGGAGGCGTTGCCAGCATGGATCGGATTCCCCGAGATCCGAACCAGGAACTGATTGTTGCAATCGCGGGCCCAGCGGTGAACTTTGTCCTGGGTCCGCTCCTTTTGCTGCTCCACTCAGTGGCTCACGGCGGCAACTTTCCAGATCCCATTCGAATTTGGAACGACCCACAATCGCTGGTGGGGAAGTTGGGGTGGTTGAATGTCAGCCTGGGGCTGTTCAATCTGATTCCCGCATTCCCGATGGATGGCGGTCGAGTACTCCGGGCGTTTCTCGCGAAGCACGAGCCGTACGCGGTGGCGACCCACCGTGCCGCCCGGTTGGGGCAGTTCATCGCGCTTGGGTTCGCGCTTCTGGGGCTGCAGGGGTCTCCGGTGCTCATCTTCATTGCGCTTTTCATTTTCGTGGGAGCGGGTGAGGAAGACGCTCGAACCGAGTCGTCGGCGCTGCTGACGGCGGTGAAGGTGAGGGAGGCCACCGAGTGGGAGTACCAGTCTCTCAGCCCATCGAATACGCTGGATGACGCGGTCAGGCTCCTGGTCAGCGGGTTTCAACACGACTTTCCTGTGGTTCAGGGAGACGAGGTGGTCGGGGTACTCACCCGGGATCATCTCTATGAGGTTATTGGGAGCGGCGGGGGAGCACGGCTCGTTGGGGATGTGATGACGGAGCCGCCCCCGATGGTGGACGAGTTCGATGACCTGACCGCCGTGCTGGAAATGGTCGCCGGTTCCGGTCACGTGCTGGTGGCGGTGCGAAGGCAGGGTCGTGTGGAGGGTTTGCTCACGCGGAGCAACCTTCAGGAGTTTGTCACCATTGCAGCGCTGCGAGCGCATGCGCCGCACGTGCCGGTCAAGGATCGATGGGGGCGAACGGGGAAGTCGCTCGGGGGCTAGAGCTGGCGCACGAACGCGAGCAGGTCGGCGAGTTCCGATCGGCTCAGCTCAGCGGCCTTCCCGTGGAGCCCGGCAGCATTGTGCTGCTCGAACACCGACTCCAGGGTTAATGCTCGGCCGTCGTGAAGGTACGGCGCCGTGTCGTACGCCCCTTTCAAGTGGGGCACATCGAGAGCTTTCCCGTTCAGCGTTGTGCCGACGTGGGCCCGATTGCCGGTACCGCCCCACATGGAGCCCATGTGGCACCCGCCGCAACCGGCTTTCCCATTGAAGAGCTCCTTCCCGCGTTTGCCGGGAGCCGTCAGGCTGCCGTCCGCGCTTCGGTGGGGGCTGGGGGGCATGGGGCTTCGCTCGATCAGGTTCCAGAGAGCGTGCAACACGGGATGCGGCTGAGCCTCGCCCCCCAACAACCCGGTGATCTCTTCCTGGAAGAACTGCTCGATCTCTGCGTCGTGGCCCGACCATCGAAACGGAGCGGTTTGATTGACGCCGCCTCTCAGATTCCGGCTATTCCGCTTCTGCATCCCATCGGGTACATGCACGAACTGCCAGGTCAGGCCGTCCGTGTTCAGACCCGGATGACAGGAGTTGCAGGAGAACTGCCCGCCGCGGGTGAGCCGGGCGGAGCCGAACAGATACCGACCCGGCATTCGAAGATCATCCGCCGCAGCGGCGGGAACACGAATTCGTCCCCGCGGCTCCAGCGTCTCGGCGTCCAGGATCGCGACGGAACTCCCCAGAAGTTCGGTGACCCAGACTTCCCGTCGATCTGGTGAGAGGCGAACATCCGACGGCTGAAAGCCGACCCTCACGCGGCGGGTGATCACCGGGTCATAGGTCCGCATGCGGGGCTTTGGGGCTCGAAGTTGCAGTACCTCGTCCGAACCGGAGAGAGCGACGATGGCTCTGTCCTCCGAAAGAGCGGCCACTCCGGCGGGGTCGGGAGACGGGGCGCCGGTGAAGTCGATCCACCCCTCGGCGCTGCGGGCTACGGCTTTCGGGCGCAGGTCGATCGCGAAAACGGTGTTGGTCCAGATGTCGAGCGGCTCTCGGGTGACCCGGGTGTTCGCGGGAATCTGCCCGGTCGCGTACGCCGTGGTCCCGCCGGGCGCCAGCGCCAGCCCGCGGACATTGATCCCGGTGAGTTGGATCGGTTCGAGGGACGTAAACGAGGTCGTGGAAATCGGCGTGACACTGCCATCCTGCGAGCCGGCAACGAACAAGAGACTTCCGTCGGCGGACAGTTCCATCCGAAGCGGCCGTCGACCCACGGTTAGGCGGCCCCGTTCCTCCAGACGCGGGAGCCCGAGCCGCACCACCTGATTCAGTTGCGATAGCGCGATGTACGCGCAGTTGGCGCGAAGGTCGACCACGACACCAGCCGGGCCCCCCGGGAGTCGTATTCGGGAAACGGGCTTCTTCGCCGAGACATCCAGGAGAGAGGCGGTTCCATCGTATTGATTGGAGACGAGGAGCTGAGAGGCTGATAAGAAGGCGAGCCCATCGGGTTGCGCGCCGCCGGTCGGGACTTCGGCGACAAGCCGCCGGGTGGCGGTGTCGATGACGGCTACAGAGTTGTTGTCGGCAAGCGTAACCGCCGCGCGCCGCCCATCCGGTGAAAACGCCAGCGAGGTGGGCCCGCTCGTTGACGGCGGCAGGTCATCTGGAAACGGAGATCGACCGGCCGTTACCGGATGGAGCGCGAGCAGCGCGCCCAGTCCGAGTACCACTCCGGAGCAGCTTCGAGCTCCTCGGTTCCGTGCTTTGCTGCGTGTCATGTCGCTCTTCGGATCCGTTCAGTCCGCAACGTTTCCCGATCGGACGCGTCAGTTCGAGTGACGCCGGAAGACCAGGGTTGCGTTGTGGCCGCCAAATGCAAAGCTATTGGAGATGGCCACGGAAACTGAAGTTTCCACTGGTTCGGCCGCGAGGAGCCTGGCGTGTTGGGGCGAGCAGGCTGGATCCACCGAGTCCGGGGTGAGCCCCGCGGTTCCGGGGATGCGGCCGGTTCGTATGGCCTGTACGGTGTACGCGGCTTCAAGGGCTCCCGCCGCGCCGAGCAGATGCCCTGTGGCGCCCTTGGTCGAACTCAGGAACGGGGCGCATCCGGAGAAGAGTTCGTCGATGGCGCGAACTTCCGCCACGTCTCCGACCGGAGTACCTGTGGCGTGGGCATTGATGTAGTCCACCTCACCCGGTTCCACGCGAGCCTCCCTGAGAGCGAGTTCCATTGCACGACGGGCAAAGGAGCCTTCCGGGTGAGGCGCAACCACGTGGTAGGCGTCGCATGAGAGTCCAACACCCGCCAGTTCCGCCAGAATCTCGGCTCCCCGCGCCAGAGCGTGTTCCAGGGTTTCCAACACCAGCACAGCCGCACCTTCTGCCAGTACGAAGCCGTCCCGCTTCCGGTGGAATGGGAGCGAGTTGCCCGTGGGGGAGAGGGCCTCGGCTGCATAGAACACTCTGGCGGAAATCTCCTCGCAGGGCGCCTCGCTGGCGCCGGCGAAGGCGAGCTCGGCCCGGCCCAGCCGCAACCAGTCGAACGCCTGCGCGATGGAGTAAGCGCCGCTGGCGCACGCGGCAGACATTCCGGTGTTGGGACCGTGGGCGCCGAGGAGAATCGACACGTTGGCCGCCGAAGCGTTGGGCATCAGCTTCGGCGCGGTAAACGGCGAGAGCCGGAGACGTTTGCCGGTGAGGAGGTGCTCCGCCAACAGCCTGCTGGCGGCGTCGTGCGTGCGTTCTCCCCCCATGGAGGATGAGACAGAAACCGAAGCCGGCCCGAGATCGGTCTGCAATAGACCGGCGCTTTCTGTCGCCCGATGGGCCGCGATCAGCGCAAACTGGGACACGGGGTCCAGTCGATCCGGCTTCCAGGAGCCGGGCAAGCTTCGCACCAGCGCTGCTGGGTCTGCGGTCGGTCCGGAAATGCGGATGCCGAGTCCCGGCAGTTCCCAGCCCGAAGGCGCCCTGAGGGCGCACTTCCCTTCCAACAATTCTTCGAACGTCAACGGGGCGTACAAACCCACCCCCGTCACAACGACGCGTCGCATGCGAACCAGACGCCTCCCCAAACCTTACACCGTCAGCACGGTCACCGCCGGCGCGTTTTCCGCGCCTCTCGCTCCAAAGCCCGCTACCGTCAGGATGTGATCGCCCGTCTCGGCGAGCCCCAGTTCGCGCGTCAACCGCCTCGCAAGACTGCGAGGATGCTGAAGCGATCGGGTCCCGACGAGCATGGGCACCACTCCCCACAAGATGCACATTCGCCGGCAAGTCGCCGCATCCACGGTGGCCGCAACGACCGGTGCCGCAGGTCGAGCGGATGAGACGATCCCCGCGGTGGTGCCGGATGACGAGAACACGACGATCCCGCGTACCCGAAGGTCTCGCGAGAGCTGTCCGGTGGAGCGGGCAATGGCGACATGCAGCGGAACAGGGGGCTGACGCACGTCTTCTCCCGAGAACCGTCCAAAAGCGCCGTCCGCCCACAGGTACGACTCCGCATGACGGGCCACACGGTCCATCATTTCTACCGCCTCCACCGGAAACCGGCCGGCGGCCGTCTCGGCGGAAAGCATTACCGCATCCGCCCCGGAAATGACGGCGTTCGCGACGTCCGACACCTCGGCCCTCGTCGGCTGGGGGTGTTCGATCATGGACTCGAGCATCTGCGTCGCCACGATGGAGGGCTTGTTCCGGGATCTTGCCGCGGCGATCAGGCGGCGCTGAATGATGGGAACCTCCTCCGGCGGCAGTTCCACACCCAGGTCGCCGCGCGCCACCATGATGCCGTCGGAAACGTCAAGGATCTCGTCGATCTCGTCCACCGCCTCTGGCCGCTCAATCTTGGCGATGATGTGCGCCGGGTGGTCGGGTGGGAAGAGGGATCGGAGTTCGACGACGTCGGCAGCACGGCGCACGAAGGAAAGGGCGAGAAAATCGACTCCCATCTCGAGGGCAAAGCGCGCGTCCTCGCGGTCCCTTTCGGTGAGCGATGGAGCGGACACTTCCACGCCGGGCAGGTTGATGCCCTTCCGATTCTTCAGGGTGCCGCCATGGGTCACCTGGCAGAATACTTCCGTGCCTTCCACCGAGAGTACCCGGAGCTCCATCAACCCATCCGAAAGCAAGATTCTGCATCCGGAACTCACGTCGTGCGCCAACCCATCGTATTGAGACGGGATGAGGCCGGAATGCCCGACGACATCTCTCGTCGTAACGGTCACCAGTTCGCCGTTCTTCAGCTCGATTTCGCCGTGTTCGAACCGACCCACCCGAATCTTAGGTCCGCAGAGATCTGCCAGGACCGCAACAGGTTCATTCCTCTCGGCGGCGACGGTTCGAATGAGGTCGAAGGCTGCGCGGTGCAGCGTGTGGTCGCCATGAGACATGTTGAGGCGGAACACGTTCACGCCTCGATCCATCAGCCGCTCCAGGACCTGGGCGCTGCTGGACGCAGGTCCGATCGTGGCGACAACCTTCGTCCGCCGTCGCTTCAGGGGTGTCAACGTCTGTCGAGAGGACATTACGGGTTCCTTCCGGTGGTCACCGGCAATTGTACCACCGGAAGCCGGGTTTCCCGGGAACCGAATGCCCTCGTTGATGAGGGATGGTTCTGAGAGTTGAAACCGGTGACGGCTTTGAAGGGACGCAGGCGTTCCGGCTCAGATTCGGTAACCTGAGTACTGTCAACCGGTCCGGCATGGCCTCGCGTGACTCCCAAGTTGCACGGGTGCTGCTGTCGTCGCACTTCGCTGTCGACTGCAGCGGAGACCCTCTCCTACCGTTCTTTACCGCATGGCACAAGATTTCGAACCGCAAGCCGGCTCCGAGTTCAATCTCGGAGAACTCTGGGACATCATCAAGCGCCGCAAGGCGACGTTCGTGCAGACGTTCGCCGTCGTCGTAGCGCTTGGATTGGCGGCGGTGGTGATGTCCAAGCCGGTCTATGAAGCCCGTGCCGCGGTACTGGTGGGAATCCGTCGTGACGTCGGGATCTTTAGTACGGGCGACAGTCCCGTGGCCTCACTGTTCTCTCGTGACGCCGATGAGCCGCTCCGAACTCAGCTCCAGGAGATGCTCACCGGACCCATCGTCCGCGAAGCCTACAAGGCAACGGTGAGAGACCGCCCCGGGATTCAGTCTCCGTCGTACGACATCACTGCCGAAGAGGAGACCAACATCATCACGATCGCCACCAAGGGTGGCGATCCGAAGGATGTGGCGGCTCTGGCGAACGCGATTGCCGACAACAAACTTTCGGATTTGAGATCCAAAGACCTCAGTGTGATCGATCAGGCCAGGGAGCAGGTTCGGACGCGCATCGAGGAAGAGCAGAAGAACATCCTAGCCGCTCAGAAGCGGCTCGCCACTCTTGAGCGCGACTTCCCCAAGTCTGCCGAACAGAGCCGCGTCGCCCAAAAGCGGGACTATGACGCGGCCCGGGCGCAGCGAGAGTCGACCCTGGTTCGAGCGCAGACAGCGAAGGGGACGTACGCTGACCTGGTGGGGCGGCTGAAAAAGACGCCACCTCAGATTCAACGGCAGCGGGACATCATCAACCCGGAACGAAAGCGCTACGAGACCCAACTTCAACTGCTTGAAGCCGAGCGCGAAAAAGCCCTGGCGAAGTTCGTGGACACGCACCCCATTGTCGTGAGCATCACTCAGGACATTACCGCCGTACAGGCGAAGATGACGCCGCTTCCGGAAACACTCAAGGGACCGGTGGAATCGGTGGACAATCCTGAGTACCTGGAGCTGAAGCGAAAGCTCGACAAGTCGGAAGACGATCTCCGGCAGGCTCAGACGGAGTTGGATGTCGCCAGCACCCGCCTTGCTTCGATTGGCCAGCCCCAGGAGATCGAAGGCAATCCGGAGTTGGATCGCCAGCAGGCTGAGCAGCGGGTCATCGCCGCCCGCGACGCCCTCCAGGATTGGCAGAAGAACCTTCGAGAGTTGGAGCTTCGGCGGGGTCACGCCGACAAGAGCAACATCCACCGAGTGATCCAGCGTGCCGAAGTGCCCGGCGCCGCCAGCGCCAGCAGCCGTGTCACGATGGTCGGAATGTCGGTGATGGCCGGCTTGATCCTGGCGCTCCTGTTCACGCTCGGCATGGAGAAGATGGATGACCGCGTCAATAAGCCGGAAGATCTGGAACGAGTGACCTCGCTTCCGGGCCTGGCGTATGTGCCGCTCATTCCGCAGGATCAGCCTCGCCTCTTGAGCGAACTGGCGCCCAACTCTTATGTCGTGGAAGCGTACCGGTCGCTTCGGTCCAGCATCCACTTCGCCGCGATCGACGCGCCCATCCGCCGGATCATGATCACGAGCCCGTCCAAAGGCGAGGGCAAGTCCGTAACTTCCGTGAACCTCGCTATGATCATGGCGATGGAGGGGAAGCGGGTGGTATTGGTGGATACCGACCTCCGTCGACCCAGTGTGCACCGGTTGCTGGATCTGCCCAACGAACACGGCCTTGCCGAGGTTCTGGCCGGCCTGGCGACCATCGAGGATGTCATCCAGGACACCGAGGTGCCGAACCTCAGAGCGATTTGTTCCGGACCGATCCCGCCCAACCCGGCGGAGATGCTTGGCTCCAACGCCTTCGACCGGATCCTTGAGCGGTTGGAGGAAGATTCGGATGTCCTGGTGTTCGACAGCCCGCCCTGCACGCCGGTGACCGACCCTCTCGTGGTCGCGCGTCGAATGGACGGCGTGCTGCTGGTCATTCACGTGAGCCACACCAAGAAGGGTCTCGTCTCCTCTGCGGTGGAGCATCTCACGCGCTCCCGGGCCCGCATTCTGGGCCTGGTCTTCAACCGCACCCGCTCGGGCGGACGTTACGGATATGGCTACGGCTACGGATATGGCTACGGCTACGGATATGGTTACGGCTACGGCGCGTCCGGCTCCCCGTACGGAGAGTACCCGTCCAATCCGCCCGTGGGTTCCGGTAAGCGACGCCCGCCCGGCGGTCCTGGGGTGCCGCCGGGTCCGAACGCGCTCCCCGTGGATCGATCTTTCGACGCCTAGCGGGGTGCCCGCTGTGACGTTTGAGGGATCTTAGTGGCGACCGGATCCGAAGCGCCGCGTTCTCAGCGGCAAGGAACGCGCCAACGTCGACCACGGCGCATTCCAACTCCGTGGGCTGAACGCGCGTTCCCGGGCATTGTGGGACTGCTGCTTCTGGTGAACGGCTGTCTGGTGGCGCCTCAGGGGTCCGACTTTCAGCGGGCGCGGGTCTTTGCGCTGGAGTTCGCGTCGGTGCTGCTGGCTGGATGGGTTATCTGGGCGCAACCGTGGTCCCGGGCACGAACCGCCACGCTATTCCGCCGGCCCGTCACGTGGGCTGGTATCGGTTTCATGCTCTGGTGCGTGGGATCTGCCCTCACTGCTGAATTCTTCCCCTACGCTCGTGTGGATGCGCTTCGGCAGTGTTCGGGCGTCCTGCTGTGCTTCGCCATCGCGTACGGCGTGTCTGCGGCCCGATTCACGACTCTGGCCACCTCGATCGTGATCGGCGCCGGGATTTCGGGGGTCGTCGGGCTGGCATCAGCCACCCGGCACGAGCGGGGCTGGCTGGTTGGCGCTTACGGAGACCCTCAGCTTCTCGCCGCGGCATTAGGAATGGCGCTGCCGGTGGCGCTTGCGCTCGGTTTCGGCTCCCAGCGGACCTGGCGTCGCGCATTGGCCGGGTTCTTCGGCATGTTTGCGGCCACCGCCGTGATCGCCACCGGAAATCGGAGTGTCTGGGTTGGGACCGCTCTGGGCGCAATCACCGTTTTGCTCCTGGAGTGGATGTCCGCGAAGCGACAGAAGAGGGAATGGGACGGCTTGTACCGGGCGGCGCTTCCGGTGGTGGGCCTGTTCCTGGCGCTCGGCCTCTTTATCGGGGTGGCCAATCTGGCGCACCGCTCGACGGCTCGAGCGACCTCGTTTACACGCTTGCTGCAGGACGACGCATTCATCGGTCGCCTCAGAAGTTGGCGAGCGGCGCGGCTCATGGTACTGGATCGTCCACTGCGTGGATTTGGGGCTGGCACATTTCCTCTGCAGCAGGCACTTTATAGAGAGTACACGAGAGACCAGGCGACCATTGCGCTGGAAGGTCAGGGCCTGTCGGAGAACGCGCACAACTCGTATCTCCAATTGGCTGCCGATCTGGGGCTGCCGGGTCTGGCGCTCTACCTCTGCATTTTGACGGGAGCCATCAGCGTTGGCGTTCGGGGAGTGATGGAGTGCACGGACCCCACTCGTCGGTGGGGTTTGGCGGGGGCGGTGGGAGCAGTGGTCTCTCAAATGTATTCCGCGGTCGGAAGTCCGGCCTGGGAATTCGCTTACTGCTCCATTCATCTTTGGGCCGGCGTGGGATTGGTGTTGGCCGGCGGCGGAAGCGCCACGGATGGCCTCGAGGCCGACGTGAGTGCTTCCAAGCCGGACTTGCCGCAGACAGCGGCAGGGGAGTTGGACGATGGGACCTTGGGGTAGCGGGCCTGCGCAGGCGGCCCAGGCGGTGTTTGCGTCGCCCGGAAATGCGGCCGGAAGCGGCGGGAATTCGATCATCCGATCGATTTTCGCCGGCGGCAGTGCTATGGCGCTGGCGGCTTCGGCGGTCTGGGTGATGTACCCGCCGGATAAGACCCAGGCGCCGTTTAGTGAAACGGGCGCTCCCGTCATCCTCTCAAGGAGTTCGAACGGGCCGACGCGCATCGGCTACCGGCGTCGACGGCGATGCGCGCCCCGTCGTGTGGAGTTGCTCGCAATGCGGCCGTCCACTCCGCTGCGGGGTCCCATCCTCGCGGACACGGCGCTCCTATCCAGCTCCTCGTTGGCCCTGAAGCCGCCGGATCTGCAACTCTATGCCGTGGGCGGAAACTCACAGGCACTCCAGGCGCAGCTCCGGAACTCGGATCTGCCGGTGTGCTTCGTAACGGACATCAACGCGGCGGATGCCGTCGTGGATGTTCCGGGGCCGCCGATCAGCCCTCCGGGACCTCCCGGCCCGCCACCGCCGTCGCCGCCGCCTCCCAGCCCGCCACCGCCGGCCCCGCCGCCTCCCACTCCTCCGCCCGGTGGAGACTTGCCGCGGATCGACGGAGGATCGGGATCAACGCCGAGCGATGCGGTCAGCAGTTCGATCAGCAACACCAGTACGGCGCCGATCGCCGGCTCAACGAATCCGGCGCTCTTTGTGAATGACACACCGACATCCACCTACGACGGCACCGGCGAGCCGGGCGCTGGGAGTTTCATTGACCAGGACAATCCCTTTGAGCGTCCTGAGGATGGTGCTGCGGCGGCCCGCGCCCGAGCTGCGATGGCTGCTGCGACAAAAATTCGCGTTTCGCCCCAGTTCGCCATCATGGGAAGAGGGCGCCAACAAGGCTTCAAAGTCGAGGCGCTTGGCTCCGACGGCAAGTGGCGAGTCGTGACCGGCAGCCGCGGGACCGACTTTCGCCTGACCGGGGCTCAAACCCAGGGCATCGTTCAGCACCGCGCCCGCAAGAATGCGGTGGTGGTGCCGTTTACGGCGCCGCTTTCGTGGGATGGAACTCGAGCCTGGATTGATGTTACCTTCCGCACCCCGGGCGGAAGGCAACTGAAGACGCGAGCCCTCGCAATTGCGAGCCTGGCGCCGTAACGTGGATGCAAACGGATCCTCCCACCGTCAGGCTGGAGGGTCCGCCTGCAGGGCCTCGTCGAGTGTCCAGACTCGAACCGCAGGCTCGATTTTCCGGATCAGTCCGCAGAGGACATTTCCCGGACCTACCTCGACAGCGTCGGTGATCCCCATCGACGCGAGTTTCTGAACGGTCTCCGTCCAGCGTACGCTGCCCGCCAATTGCTCCAGCAACGCGCCGCGAATGTCGCACGGCTCGCGAACCAGGTCGGCAGTGACGTTTGCAACCACATCGCAGGTCGGCGCGCACAGACACACGGCGTCCAGCGCCTCCCCCATCGGAGCCTGCAGCGGCGCCATCAGCTTGCTGTGAAACGGCGCGGAGACGCCGAGACGGATCACCCGGCGTGCTCCCCTGGATTTGAGAAGGGCTGACGCCGCCTCCAGGGCCGAGATCTCCCCGGATATCACGGTTTGATCCGGTGAGTTGTAGTTGGCGACCTGGACACAGCCGACATCGCTGACCTCCGCGCATGCCGCGGCCACCAGCTCGGGGGACAGGTTCAGCACCGCTGCCATTCCTCCGGGGGTTCGGTCGCCGACAGCAGCCATCAGTTCGCCCCGGCGCCGTACCAGCCCCATGCCCTCTGAAAATGTGAACACTCCAGCGGCGGCGAGCGCCGAGTACTCACCCAGGCTGTGGCCCGATGCCGCGGCGCAAGACCATCCTCGCCTGCGAAGCACCTCCGCCGCGATAGCGCCGATCCCAAAGAGCGCCGGCTGTGTGTTTTGTGTTTGACCCAGATGCGCCTCCGGACCGTTGAGGCAAAGGTCGAGCAGATCCCACCCCAGGATTGCCGTAGCTTCGTCGAACCGTGCGCCGACCGACGGGTCCGCTTCGATCAGCGTCCGCCCCATCCCAACCTTTTGGGACCCCTGCCCGGGGAACACAAAGGCGACTCTTCCCATCCTTGCTCAATCCTCTCTTCAACGCTTCTTCAACTCTGCCGACGACAGGCCTTCGATCCGGCGGGACTTACCCTCAGCCGCCCAGAGGTCTGCTGCCCGCAATCGGAGACATTCGCAAAGCCGACAAACGAGCCGCGCAACTTCGGCGAGAGTGCTAGCGTCTAATTGCCGAGGAGACATAGAATTGGCCATCCTGGCTCCGACCCGGGCCGTGGGCATCGCCCCTCGCGATTCCCGTGCCGAATCGCATCCCGACATCCAGCTTCTGGAACTGTGCCGCCACGGCAACGCGGGCGCTTTCGAGATTCTGTTTCGGAGATACCAAACCTACGTCTACAACGTGTGCCTCGGGATGATGGGAAACGCTGAAGACGCCGCCGACATCACGCAGGAGACGTTTCTTCGACTGCACCGGAACTTGGATAGCTTTCGAGGGGACTCCTCCTTCGGCACGTGGCTCTACCGGGTGGCGGTGAATCTCTGCTTGACGGAACTCCGGAAGAAACAACGCTCTCACCTGCACTTTCTTGAAGAGATCCGTCGCGATGAGGACTGCGACGGCCGAGAAGAAGTGGGCCCATCCCCGGAAGATGCGATCGAGGACGAGGCCGAACGGGAGTCGGTTCGTCAGGTCCTCTCATCTCTTCCCCCCGACTACCGCGCTGTGATGGTGCTGCGGCATTACCAGCAACTCGCCTACGAAGAGATCGCAGAGGTGTTGAATCTCTCTCTGAGTCAGGTGAAGACACGACTTTTCCGAGCCCGCAAGCTCTTCAAAGACCGCTTCCTGCAAGCTGCGGCGGAGGATGCTCGTGCGCTGTAGCGATGTCGAGTTCATGCTCTGGGATCACTTCGCCGGCTCGCTTACCGCGGACCAGGCGGATTTGCTCGAGGCGCACTTCCTGAGTTGCCCCCGCTGTGAGTCCAGACGCGTGCTGGAGTTGCCGATCTACCGCGCTCTCTCCGGAGCCGCGGCAGCCACGTCGACGCCGGACCTGTGGAGTGGCTTCCAGGCGCGTCTGGCGGCTGAGGTGTCGTGCGAGGAGGCAGCGCTAGCGCTTTCCGAACTGGTTTGTGAACCGGTGGGAGATGCAGCGTGGGAGAGGGCCATCGCTCATACGGCACGCTGCGAGACCTGCACCAGCGAATTGAATGCCTACCGACGTGCGTTGACGGCCCTGGATGCGGTAGCGCAATCCACCGAGGCGCCGGACCTGTGGGAACCATTCTCCCGGCGTCTTGCGCAGGACAACGCGCGGTTCCAACCCTGGCTGCAGATTCTCAAGGGGCTGAAGGGGATGCGGGAGAGTGCCGTGGTCCCCGCTCTCGCGGCGGCGGCACTCGTGGTTTCTATGGCGTTCCCCGGTCTCGGGTTAAGATCTTCGTCACCACCTCTATCTTCCGAACAACGTGCTTCTTCGGCGTCTACAGCGGGCGTCGTTTCGTCGACGGCCGGAGAGATTCGCTCGGCCCCACCGACCTCCTCACCCGAGGCGGTTGGGACCTCGCCCACGGTTGGGTCCGTTGGGTTTGCTGCTCGGGTGGCGGTCCGACGGCGGGCCTCATTGCGGCGGCCGGCGCGTGGGGAGTCGCACGAACTGGTTTGGCTGGCTCGTGCGGAGCGGCCGGCAGCCTACTTGCAGGACCTTCGGGTCGTCTTTGCCAGTGACGCGGCCGTACCGCCCCCGTCTCCGGAGGGGAACCGGCTTGATGTGTCCTTTGGCAGCGCCGCTCCCGAACCGGCCTCGAATCCGTGGCAGGGATCCTCTTCGGAGCCGGATTTGATGTCCAGCACCACCCGGGCGATCGGGTTGTTGGAGAACCTGGCGAACCCGAGTTTTACTGGAACGGAAACCGGAGCCGAGCATGATCGGTAGATCTGTGGTCTTCCGAGCGCTGATTTGTGTTGTCACGCTGCTCGCGACGTCCGGCGGCGCCGTTTGGGCCGTGGACGGCGGCGCCGTTCAGGCCAAAAAGAGCGAACTCTTCCATCCCTCCGATGCGAAGATCTGGGCAGACGCGGCAGGCGCCGTCGTCTCGTCGCTACCCGACGTTCCTCGCAATACCGTGCTCCAGGTACGGGCTCTGGTGTTTCAGCCGAAGGGTGACAACCTTACCTGGAGCGAGTTGACTCAGATGCTTGCACAGAAGGGTGCGCTCCGAGCCGGGCAGAAGCCGGTGTTCAGCGCCGCCAAACTGGCGACGGGAGAGGCGGCCACGGCCGACCCTGAAGCCAACACCGAAGAGACCAACGTGTACGCAGGGCGTACCCCGGATGAATTTGTGGTGCTCGGCTTTATTCGGAACCAGCGCTCGCAGCACCAGATTGCGTATGAAGTGGTGTTGAAGGGCCCAATCAGTGCGGTGCAGGCAACGGCGCAAGGGCGCAGCCTCTCGACCATGCTGGCCCTCACCTACAAGTTCAACACGTCCGGGCCGCCGCGGCCCCAGGGCGCCGTGCCGACAGGCCCTTCGCGTTCGCTGGCGGGTCAACAGCTTCGGCTGTTGCTGGAGTCCATCGAGAAGTCCCCAACCCTGGCTCGGGGCGTGAAGTCCACTGCACGGGTGGTGATCCCGCAGGCGACCAAGGTCGAACTCTGGAACTTTCGCACGCTCCAGCCGTTCAACGACGCGATGTTGGTGAGTTTTTACATGAACGAAGCGGTGAAGCTGGGTTGGGGCACGCCCGTCAGCCGCGATGAATCGCAGCCCAACCGTCCGACCCTACTGTTCCAACGACCCAACGAGACCGGCGTGGTGATGGTGAGCGCGGAACCTGCGCCTCCGGTTCCCGGCTCGGGATCGGCCACCCTGATCTCTATCCTCGTGATCGATGGTAAGATCAACACGGGCACCCTGGCCCCTGTGACCCGCCGCCCGGAGTAAACCCACCCCCGGCCGAACTCCCGAGGGTGGGTCCGTACTCGCCGCTAACCCAGAATTTCCGCGACGTCGACCGGGGCGCCGCGTTCCGCCGAGACCCCGGCTGCAACGGATACTGCCATGGTGCGTATGGCGTCGGAGTAGCTCGCGAGAACGCGGCCGGGATCGCCCTGCTCGACCGCGTCGACGAATGCCTGATCCTCCACCACCGTCGGATTCACTTGCGATCGAATCTCCAGCGTGTCGGACTTTCCGAGCAATCGAATCAATCCATGACGCTGCTCGATGACCAGGTCACGCGTGATGATGTTGACGCCAACGGTGTATCCTGTGGGCAGCATGCAGCTATTGGCGATGTGCCCGACCGCCCCGCTCTCGAAGTGTACGGTCATGGAGCCCACGTCGGGGACGTCGAGGTTTGGGACATCTTGCATGCTGCGGAGCGCATAGGCGGTGTAAACTCGGGTGATTTCTCCTGCGTAGACCCGGGCGATGTCGACGATGTGAGTGGTTTGCTCCAGCATCTGGCCCCCGGAGCCATCCATCCGGCGCCACCAGGGCACCCCAGGCAGCCCACCGAGCCAGTACCCCATCACCATCCCGACGGTTCGATCCTTGAGCTCCTGAAGCACCCGCGCGGTGGTGTCGTAGGCACGCCAGTGGTAGCCCACGCCCGCGATGATGCCGGAGTCGCTGATCGCACGCTCGATCTCACGCGCCTTCCCCATGGTCAGCGCGACCGGCTTTTCGACGAAGAGATGGATCCCGCGGGAGGCGGCAATGAGTTCCGCGTCCGTATGCGCGAAGGGCGGAACACAGACATACACGGCGTCGAGCCGCTCAGTCTCCATCATTCGGCGATAGTCAGTGTACGTAGCGGCCCTGAAGCGGGCCGCAGCCTTCTGAGCCCGAGCTTCGTCGATATCCGCGAACGCCACGACCTGGGCGTTTTCGATTTTTTCCAGGGAATTCATATGAGCGCCGGCAATTCCGCCCGCGCCCACAAAACCGATCCGCACAGCCATTCGAGTCGATCTCCGTTGATGAGCGTCTACTTACCGAGCAGTTTCTCCAGCGCCCGTCTGCGCCTCCGAATTCGCTCCGCCACGGCGCGCTGCCGTGAAAGGGTGAAGTCGCTCCGCTCCACGGCTTTCTTGAGGATCTGCTCCACTTCCAGCACGCAAGCCTCAGCAACAGCGCGCGCGTCGGAGGAGAGTTCCCGATCCTCCGAGAGACACTCACCGGACCGGATGAGGAACCGGGTGATCTGGCGCGTTAACTCGCGAGCCACCGCAGCGTGTCGAATCGCCTCAAAGAGGTCCAGTGCGGCCGTGGGAACCATGTCTCGCTCTCGGCGAAAACGCCCTTGCCACACATCCGGCTCGGGAACTCGGGGCTCCTCCGGTTCGGCCACTGGAGAGTCGGCGGGCGGCGGATCTGCGTCCTTCGTTGCAGCCGGAGCCTCCTCTACAGATGGAGCCTGCTCTGGGGCTGGAGCCTCCTCTGCGAGCTCCACATGGGCAACCACCGCCTCCAGGAGCGCAACCTCAGCGGCCGCTTGTGCTTCCGAGGCGGCATTCTCTCGGAGTTCTTCGACCGCTGCTGAGACCTCGACGGCTTCTTCCACCGTTTGAGGTACGGCGACGAGCGCTTCATGTCCCTGCTCGTCCTCCACCTCCACGAGAATCCCACGTTGACGCAGGTGCTCACGGATCCGCTGTGCCTGCCATTGCCCGATGCCCCGGATGGCAGCGAGTTCGGCCGTCTTCATCGCGAGCAGTTCGCGAATATCCGTGATCCCCGCCGCTTCCAGCGCCTGGCGACGCCGAGGGCCGAGCCCCGGAATTCGAGAGAGGTCGAAGGACTCTTCCTGGCTCATGGCTCTGCCTTCCCGAGATAGGCCGCGTCTGGATGGGCGATGCGGTCCCGACATGTCGTTGAAAAGTGTTCCTGCTCGCTGCTCTCCCAGAACTCGAGAAACGCGCGGTAGCACGCGTCGCGAACCGCGTGCTCCTGCCGACTCAGTTCCTGGACTCCCTCTCGGACCCGGTCCGGATGAATCTCGCCGGTGGCGTCGACATGGCGCGCCTTGAGAGATGCGCCCAGGGTGGTAGCCAGCAGTTCGAGGCGAATGTCACTGTCATGCAAGTCCCCCAGAAGCTCCTGGAACCGTTTGACCCGTTCCAGATTGTCCTTCAACCCGTCCGAATATGCGGGCGCAAAGAGCTCCATCGTATAGCGGAACCACTTGGCTGCGATTCGCATGTCGTGAAGTTCCGTGCAGGCGGTCGGGTCGTGAACATAGGGTCGAAACCCGTAGAACTCGTCGTACCGCTGTTGAAGCGACTGCGGCGCTGCGGAGCGAAAGCTCACCGCGCCGGAGTCGCCTCTAGAGCTGAGGTACTTTGAGAGCCGTGGGACAAACCCCGAATCTGCGATCGTGTGCAGTGCTTTGAGCATCGGGGGGCGGGTCGACTCACGGGTTCGGCGAAGGAGCGACAGCATGTATCGGGCTCCGAGGCCCGCCGGAGTATGAAGCCCCGGGTCGGTCTTTTTGAACTGATCGATCAGGACATCCAGGTCTCGAACGGAGCCGAGCGCTCGAGTGACCGCTCGGCCCTCTCGGGCAAAGCCGGCGTACTTGCGGGACGGAAAGTACGCTCCGAAGACTCGCATTGCCGCAACCAGCCTGCGCGAGGCGACCCGCATGTCGTGGACCGCCTCGATGTCCTCTCCTCGCGTGACGCCTCCCAGATGAGAGAGCATGTCCGAGGCCCGGCGGACGATGGACTCAGCCGCCCAGGCGGTGATGGGGGAGTCGGGATCCGCAATGTCGGATGAGGGCCGGTCCGCCATCGTAGTGTGAGAGCCGCGTGACACACTGCCTCCTCGCTAACCGTCTGCAGTCCTCGCACCGACGCTCCGCTGTTACCGAACGGTTCTGCAAGGATTGTATCGGCATTCCTGAAGAGTTTCGCCGTCGACCACGTGGATTCCTACTCGCGCATCTCGCATCAGTTGACAATCTAGCACTCAAGTCGTATATATTTATCGCGCTAAAGAATTCGGCGCTGTGAGTTGAAGGAGTCGCTCCGACAACACCCTCAGGGGGTGTCGGTGCGGTCCATCAGGCTCACGGCGGGCACACCTCCGCCGTAGGCCGGTGGGAGGGGAGACGACAGACGTATGGGACGCACGGTAGGAATCGACTTGGGAACCACCAACTCGGTGGTTGCCGTACTCGACGGGTCGGACCCGGTGGTGATTCCCAATGCCGAGGGGAGTCGCACCACGCCTTCGGTGGTGGCATTCACCAAGAATGGCGAGAGGTTGGTGGGGGCGCCGGCCAAGCGGCAGGCGGTGATCAATCCCGAGAATACGATTTTCTCAATCAAGCGCTTCATGGGTCGTCGCTTCGACGAGGTCACTGAAGAGCGGAAGATCGTGCCCTACAAGCTCGTGGAAGGCCGCAACGGCATGGCGGTGGTGGATATCCAGGGCAAGCAGTATGCTCCGGAAGAGATCTCCGCGATGATTCTTCAGAAGCTGAAGGCGGATGCCGAAGCGTTTCTCGGCGACACCGTCGACAAGGCGATCATCACGGTTCCGGCGTACTTCAATGACGCCCAGCGAACCGCGACGAAGAACGCCGGTCAGATTGCCGGGCTGGAGGTGCTTCGGATCATCAACGAGCCGACGGCGGCCTCGCTCGCATA
>SYKE01000275.1 GCA_005798285.1 Actinomycetota bacterium | reverse complement strand
GTCGCAGCACTTCTCGGATCTTCTTCACCGACGACCTCACTCGTTGCATGGCTCACTCCAAGCAGGGTAAACGGGCGCTGTTGGAGCAAGCGTGTCAGCGTTGAGGATCGACCGCAACCCACCGGCCCCGGCGAGGCGATGTGTCTGCGGCTCCGGTCCGACTGGGCCGGGTTCAGCTTCTACGCATGCGAACACTTCTCCCGGCGACTTCACCATATAGGGGCCCCGAGGAGTTCGGAAGGCGATCACTTTCCGTCTGAATGCGCGCTTGCAGCGGAGCACACACCAAAGGGCACTGAGAAGGTGTTACGCAGCCCGAATCCCGAGGATTCCCTAAACCGCGAGATGACGTCTAAGATACGCTTGGGGATGCACCGATTCGGCCGTAAGCTCTCAGTGCCGTTCGGGCGGGTGCCCATCGTTCACCTCATGCCTACATGGCGTTGAAGCGGACGGGCACACTGACGCCGTTCGGTGGAGTTGGTTCGACTCCGCGGGAAAGGTCTTGATTGGTGAGGGTTCTAGTTACCGGAGGCGCCGGGTTTGTTGGGCGGCGCCTCTGTTCCGAGCTGGTGTTGAGAGGTTACACGGTTCGAGTCCTGGACTCGATGGTTCCTCAGGTCCACGACGGGTTTTCCTTCCGATCGGAATTGCCGGGTTCGGTGGAGTTCATCCAGGGTGCGCTCGAAGATCCGACGGCTGTCGCTGCTGCGCTCGGCGACGTGGACATGGTGCTCCACCAGGCAGCAGCGGTTGGCGTGGGTCAGTCGATGTACGAGATTCCCCGATTCGTCGCATCCAATTGCGGAGGCACCGCGAATCTGTTGCAGGAAATCGTGCGGCGGAGACCTCAGATCAGGAAGCTCGTAGTCGCCTCATCCATGACCCTGTACGGGGAGGGCTGCGGCCGCTGTGAGACCCATGGCGTCGTAGAGCCGGCGCTTCGCAACCCGGCCCTGCTCGCGGTACGATCCTGGGAGCCTCAATGCCCCCATTGCGGTCGCCCGCTGGAGCCGGCCCCCACCTCGGAGACCAAACTCCCGGTTCCAACTTCTGTCTATGCAGTCACCAAGCGAGATCAGGAGGAGTTGTGTCTCACGGTGGGCCGGAGCTATGAGATTCCGACGACCGCCCTGAGGTACTTCAACATCTACGGTCCCGGCCAGACGCTCACGAATCCGTACACCGGGGTAGTCTGCATATTCATCAGCCGATTGCTCGCGGGCCAACCCGTGTTGATCTTCGAAGATGGCCAGCAGAGCCGAGACTTTGTTCACGTCTCTGACATCGTGCAGGCCAACATCCTGGCGCTGGAGTCGACTGCGGCGGATTACGAGATCTTCAATGTCAGCTCCGGAGAACTCTGGCGGCTGGAAACCATCGCAAACATGGTTCGAGACGCAGTGGGAGTAGGCGGCGAGATCCAGGTCACCGGGCAATACCGCGCCGGCGACATTCGGCATTGCCACGCCGATATCTCGAAAATCCGATCACTTCTCGGATACCAACCTCTGTTCGGTCTGGAACGAGGCTTGCCGGAAGTCGTTGCATGGGCCCTCACCCAGCAGACGAGCCGACAGAACCTCGACCGTGCGAACGAGGAGTTGGCGGCGCGGGGATTGCTGCGCTAACATGGTTGGCTTCTCGCAGGACCGGGGCTCGGGCATGAACAGGCGCCCCACCGCCACCCAGCAGCTCCCATGGGGCCCCTAGTAGACATGATCGATCAAGTACGCCTGTGCCTCGTGAACGCACTTGCCCTGGATGCCGCCGAGACGGCGGCGCTCACCGATTCGACTGGCATCGCAGACGTGGAAAAGTGGACTTCCGGAACTCACCTCTCCGTGGTGATGGAGCTGGAGGACACATTTGACGTCCAATTCGACGACGATGAGGTGGTGGAACTCGTTTCCTTCTCCGCCATACTCGCTGCCCTGGAGCGCAAGACGCCTTGAGCCAGATCTATGAGGTAGTCGTTCCGCAGGTCAACGTGAACGACGATACGGTACTTTTCGGCGAGTGGCTGGTGCAGAGGGGCGCTGCCGTTCGTGCCGGTCAGCCGCTGTGCTCCGTGGAGACGTCCAAGGCCATTACCGAGGTCGAGGCGGAACACGCCGGGGTACTGCTTCCCCTGGCTCAACCGCAAAGCCTTCTGAAGGTCGGCTCTCGGATTGCGCTCATTGGCGAGGACCTACCCTCTCTGGAGGAATGGGTGGCTCGTTCCCCCGGAAGCCCGATCGCCTCCGGCGTTGCGGGAGCCCCGGCTGCTCCAGCGAGTTCGCCACCCGGGAAGGTGCGGGCGACCCCACTGGCCCGCGCCCTCGCTGCGGAAAAGGGAGTCAGCCTGGAAGAGATTGCCGCGTCAGGGGTGGCGGGCGCCATCAAAGAATCCGACGTGGAGAACTATCTGAAGTCGAGAACCACTGCGTCAGTCGAACCGCAGGTTCCCGAACCGAAGGCTGACCTCTCGACTGGCGTTCCCCCCAGCCTTGGGGCGCACATTGAGGACCGCGGACCGCTTTCCCGACATGAATTGGGGGTGCGCCACAATCTGCGCGCATCGGTTCATAACGCGCTGCTCACCACCATGGAGGTCGACTTCGACGCCACCGAGGCCGTCGCGCTGATCGACCGCCTTCAGCGCGAGGGCCGTCTGGTGAGCCTCCTCCATCTCGTGGTCTTCGCGTTGGGTCGAACGCTTCCACAGTTCGGCCGGATGAAGAGCTTCCACCTCAACAACCGCGTCTTCGAGTATCGCAGTAATGACATCGCGTTTGTGATGCGTTCCCGAGAGGGCAAGCTATTCACCCCGGTGGTTCGAGACGTCGGCGCGCTCACCGTCGCAGACGTGTCCCGTGCTTGCCAGGCCGCGGCAATGCGTATAAACCGGGGACGGACTCGACCTGAAGATCTCGAAGGCGCGTGCTTCACCGTCTCCCACGTGGGGTTGCCATCCATCCTGCGCTTCGTTGCGCTGCCACAGAGCTTTCAGTCGGCGATTCTGGCAGTAGCCGGAGAGAAACGAGAATACCATCGTCACGGCGACACCTTTGTCGAGCGCGTGCTTGTCAGCCTGACACTGACCTACGATCACACCCTCTGCGATGGTATCTACGCGGCCGACTTTCTCACGGCACTTCTCAAAGAGTTGTCGGAGGTGACGGTTTGAAAACCGGCGAGAGGATTCCTCTTTGCAACCGCGACTCCTCCCCGAACGAGCTCTACGGCCTCATGTTCGGGATTCGGACGTTTGAGCAGTCGCTTCTCGACCTCTTTCAGCGCGGCGTGCTCGCCGGGACCACTCATACGTGCCTGGGCCAGGAAGCAACCGCTGTTGGGGTGTTCAGCGCCCTCAATCTCGAGCTCGATTGTGCGTTCTCGAACCATCGCGGCCACGGCCACTTCCTCGCGTACTGCGGCGAAGCAGAGTTGCTCTACCTGGAAGTGATGGGGAAGCCGGGCGGTGTCTGCGGGGGTCGTGGCGGAAGCCAGCACCTCCAGCATCGAAACCTCTACTCGAATGGCATCCAGGGCGGCATTGTTCCGGTGGCCACGGGTATTGCACTTGCGGAGAAGCTGAAGGGCTCCGGCGCCGTTTCAGTGGTCTTCCTCGGTGACGGCACCCTGGGCGAGGGCGCAGTGTACGAGTCCTTTAACATCGCGGCCCTGTGGCAACTTCCAACTCTCTTCGTGATCGAGAATAATGGCTTCGCGCAGAGCACGCCATGTGCTCTCGAAGTCGCTGGATCTATCCGTGCGCGACCCGAAGCCTTTGGGATCCCCACCACTGAAATCCGGACCACCAACGTGGAGACGATCCGTAACGAAACTTCCCGCTGCGTGGACGCGATGCGGGATGGAGCGGGCCCCCGCGCCCTGGTGCTCCACAACTATCGGCTCGGCCCTCACAGCAAGGGCGACGACAACCGCGATCCAGCGGAGATCCGAGCCGCCTGGGATCAGGAGCCTTTGAAAGTCTTGCGCGAACGTCTCGATACTACTGAAGTGCAGTTGATGGAAGCCGCCCAGACGGAACGGATTGGGAGGGCCCGGGAGCGAGCGCTGGCGGCCCCGCGGTATGAGTACTAAGGACATGAGCGAGCGTCCAACCACCGTCCTTCAATCCCTCAATGCTGCCATGCATCGCCTCATGGCAGGCGACTCCCGCGTCGTTGTGCTCGGTGAGGACATTCTCGATCCCTACGGGGGTGCTTTTAAAGTGACTCGCGGGCTCTCCACTCAGTTCCCCGACCGGGTGCTGACGACGCCGATCTCCGAGGGCGCCATTGTGGGACTGGCAAACGGGCTTGCGCTGCGGGGCATGAGGCCGATCGCGGAAATCATGTTTGGCGACTTCGTGACCCTTGCCGCTGATCAGTTGATCAACCACGCCGCCAAGTTTCGGTGGATGTACAACGAGCAAGTTCGAGTACCGCTGGTCGTTCGGACGCCGATGGGCGGTCGCCGCGGCTACGGACCCACTCACAGTCAGTCGCTTGAGAAGCACATTCTCGGAGTTCCCGGCCTGTGGGTGGCGGCGCCGCATGCGCTGGGAGATCCAGGCTCGCTTCTGGAACAGAGTGTGGCGCTTGAGGATCCGGTGGTGTTCGTCGAGAGCAAGGTCTGCTACGGCCGCTTTCTAACCCGACCGGCGGAACTGCGCGCGGAGGAGATCCGAACCGCGAGATCCCCATTCCCCACTCTCCACCTGACCCACCGCGGCGGCTCTCCCGACGGAGTGATCTTCTGTTACGGAGGGATGGCGCCCGTCGCCCTGGAGGCGGTTGAGCGATTGCGCGATGTCGATGGGATTCGCGTCGATCTCGTCGTCGTAGCTCAACTCTCGCCAACTCCGACAGACCATCTCGAAGCCCTTCTCCAGCGGGGGATTTCTGAGGTGATCGCCTATGCGGAAGAGGCGAGCAGCTCGGCGGGCTGGGGAGCTGAGCTAGTCGCGACCATAGAGGAGATCCGGGCCTCGATCGCTCCACGCCGCAGTATCCGACACCTCCGGATCGGCGGCGCCCACACCCCCATCGCCAGCAGCAAAGAGATGGAGCTGCACGACTTGCCCTCGGCCGAACTCGTCGCCGAGCGCCTGCTGGAGTGCTTTTAGAGCGCCCGGCTCCGACGCATTTTGCAGCGAGGAACTGACTCACACATGTACATCCTGGGACTCACGACGCTCGGCGACTCTGCAGCCACGCTCATCAAGGACGGCGAGCTCATTGCCGCGTGCGAGGAGGAACGATTCACTCGTAAGAAGCACTACTCCGGCTTCCCCTACAACGCCATGCAGTTCTGCCTGGATCAGGCGGGCATCGGTATCGGGGATGTGGAGCACGTCGGGCTCTACTGGAAGCCGTGGGTTCTGCGGCACAAGGCTCTCCAGGCGCTCAAGTCAGCCGCCATCTCCGGCGCTATGTTCAAGGCGAGAGTGGATCGTGGGGTTCAGCAGGTCGGAGACTCCTACCTCGGGATGCTGAAGCACCCGCAGCGGATTCGAGACAAGTTCGGAGCCAGCGGATTCAAGTTCCACTACCTCGACCATCACCTCTGCCATGCCTCAAGCGCCTTTTACGTCTCACCCTTCGATTCCGCCGCCATCTTCACATTTGACGGTACCGGGGAAGACACCACCACTATGTACTCCCGGGGGAAGGGCACGCGCATCGATGTCATGAAGCGCATCAAGCTGCCCCATTCCCTCGGGCAGTTCTACTCTTCGGTGACCAATTACATCGGCTTCGACATGTTTTCGGGCGACGAATGGAAGATCATGGGGCTCGCCGCCTACGGCAAGCCGACCTACTACGACTTCCTGCGCACCCGAGTACTTACCCACGACGATCAGGGCAACTTCAACGTCAACATCCGAGTTCTCGATCACCACCTCGCCAAGCGGTACGAGTTCCCTGAAGAGATCGTCCGCGAGATTGGTCCCGGCCGGAAGCCGGACGAGGAGCTCACCCAGAAGCACTGGGACATCGCCTGCAGCGCCCAGAAGGTCCTGGAAGATACCGTACTCGACCTCCTGCGCTGGCTCCACAAGGAGACCGGCGAGGACAATCTCTGCATGGCTGGCGGCGTGGCGTTCAACTCGGTGATGAACGGACGGATCTACTCCGAACTCCCCTTCAAAGACTTCTTCGTGCAGCCGGCCGCCGGGGATGCCGGTTGTTCCCTGGGCGCTGCCTACCAGATCTGGCACGGCGTCCTCAACAAACCGCGCTCGTTTGTGATGAAGCACGGCTATTGGGGCCCCGGCTTTACCAACGAGGAGTGCCAGAAGGCGCTCAACGAGGCCGGACTGGAATACGAAACCCTCCCCGACGAGGTGCTACTGCCCAAGCTGGCGCAGATGCTCGCGGACGGCGCGATCATCGGGTGGTTCCAGGGGCGGATGGAGTTCGGACCGCGTGCGTTGGGGGGCCGCAGCTTCATCGCCGATCCCCGACGAAAGGACATGCGGGACTTGCTGAACCACAAGGTCAAGATGCGCGAGTGGTTCCGTCCGCTGGCCCCCTCCATGCACGCGGAGGTTGCGGAAGAACTGTTTGGTCGGCCCCGCTATGATCCGTTTATGGTGACCGTCTACCACGTGGCCGAAGGCGTGGCGGAACGGATTCCCGCCGTAGTCCACGTAGATGGAACCGGCAGACCCCAAACCGTGGTTAAGGATGTGAACCCGCGATACTGGAATCTCTTGAATGAGTTCAAGAAGATCTCCGGCGTACCCGTGCTCTTGAACACCTCGTTCAACATTCAAGAGCCGATCGTGTGCCGGCCCCAGGATGCGATCAACACCTTCAAGGGGGCGAACTTCGATGCCCTGGTCCTGGAAAACAACATCGTCCTTCGGAAGTCCTGATCCTCAGGCTTTACCTGGTCGCCGGGCCCGTGTGCGCGCCCGGCCGGCCGGATTGAGGCGAGTCTGTTCGCTTGCCCTGCTGTCTGCAGTTGCCGCAGGGTGCTGCGCGGCATCCGCGGAGCTCTCTCCGGTTCAGGGGAGGCAACGTGCGCTCGAAGCCGCCGGGGCGCCGTCGGGCTTCGTGTACGTCCCTGGCGGCTACTGCCTGTTGGGTACGGCGGACGACGATGCAGACAGCGACCATCGACCCCTTCGCCGGGTGTTTTTGCCGTCGTTCTACATCGGCCGCCTCGAGGTCTCCGAGGCCGAATGGAAGCGTTTCCGGCCCGATCACACCATTCAACCCGGACGAGAGCAGTACCCGATCACCCGAATGACCCGGGAGGACGCGGAAGCGTACTGCCGTTGGATTGGGGGATACCTCCCCACCGAAGACCAGTGGGAGAAGGCTGCTCGAGGCGAAAACGGTAGACGCTACCCCTGGGGCGACGTGTTCTATCCCGATCGGTGCAACGTGAAGCGCAGCCGACAGCACACTGCGAAGGCCACTTGTACGATTCCGGGGATCCGCAAGGGTCTTCGTCCCGTAAACACATTTCCCACGGGCGCCAGTCCTTACGGCGCGCTGCAAATGGCCGGGAACGCGTGGGAGTGGGTGGTGGGCACCTACGACGGCAATCCCGAGCGCCACCTGATCCGGGGAGGCGCCCACGGCTACTCGGAGCGAAGCGCCCGAACGTACGAACGCACCATCGAGGGAGCCGGAGTCACCTGAGGGGACGTCGGCTTTCGCGTCGCGAAGCCCATCCTCCCCAATTCTCCGGCACGGGCCGGATAGAGCGGATGACCGGAGAACCCACCGGTCATCCGAAGCGTCGCCGCTGAACGCTACTTCATCGCCTTTGCAACAGCCGCTTCCAGCGAAGGCACGTCTTCGCCGGCCTTGCTGTAAACGATCTTCCCGCTGCGATCGATCACCAGATTCGTGGGCGCCCCTTCCACCTTGAAGGCGTTGTGGAGCGACAACTTCACGTCATGAACGACCGGGAAGGTCGCGCGGACCTCTTTCGCGAACGCGCCGGCCTCGCTGGCCTTCTCATCCGGGCTCACCGAAACCACCGTGAATCCGGACGCAGCATACTTCTTCTGAAGGGCTTGAAGACGAGGATACTCCTCGTGGCATGACCCTCAGTAGAAGCTGAAGAAGTTCAGGAGCACGACTTTGCCCTTGAACTGGTCGGACTTGATGGCGGCGCCGGAAACGGTCTTGCCCGACCACTTCGGAGCAACTTTCCCCGCGGGGAGTTGATCGGCCCCCACACGAGTCATCGCCACCAAAGCTGCCGCGCACCATCCCAGAGCCGCTCGCCTTTCGAATCGTCGCACGTGGCCACTCTCCTGTAGCGGAACTTGATCTCAACACCTCTATTCTACTGTAGCAGTCGATAGAGGTCAGCAATAGGCCCGTGACGCAGCCGATCTTGCCGCTGTGACGCGTCTGGAACGAGGATGCCGCCACAACCAGACACCCAGCCACCGGCGAGACCAGGGACTAGAGCGACGAGAGTGCGGAGCCCACCAAGATTCCGAGCGCCGCCCCCGCCATGACCTCAACAGGAGTGTGACCGAGCAGCTCCTTGAGCATGGTCCGTTCCTTCACAGAGTCGCGAATGAACGTCAGCAGCAGCAATTCGTTGAGTACATCTGCGTGCTTTCCCGCTTCTCGCCGGATGGACACGGCATCGTACATCACTACCGATGCAAACACGGCAGCCACGGCAAACGTGCTGGATTTCAGTCCATCCGACCAGGCCACTCCCGTCGCCAAGCCGCTGGCGAAGGCGGAGTGGGCACTCGGAAGGCCGCCCGTGTCGATGAGTCGACGCCAGTCGAACTGCTTTTCAAGCACCAGAAACAGAAGCATCTTCAACGTCTGGGCGATCGCCCAAGCGGAGATTGCACAGGCTAGGGGTCGATTCGAGAGCAGTTCGGGCAGAGGCACACGAGTATTCCCGCTGATCCCCAACGGGAGGGCCGAGAATTATAGTGCTTGTGGGTCATCCCAGGTCAAGCGATCCCCAACTGAGCCAGACCGATCCGCACCTTTCGCTTCGCCGTCTCGACCCACTGATCGACCGCTTCGGCCAGGATCGGAGACGGATCCTCGACAAGTTCCGACAGGGCGCTCCGCACAGCGACCGGGAGAGGGATAATCGCATTCTGGAGACCGAAGAGCGCCTCGCCGGCAAACGTGGCGACCAGGCGGTACTCGAAGCGGGAGCCTGCGGTCTGCGGAAGATCGAGCGACTCCGAGCAGAGCCTGGGGTCTGAAATCACCAGGTGCTCCCGACACGAGAACGGTCTCACGGGATAGATCGAACAGCGCTCTTCGACGAGGAAAGGGCAATCCAGTCGACGCTCCCAATAGAGCAGCTCCATGCGCGCCCCCTCCTCCGGGTCCGGGAATCCCTCACAGTAGTCCAGGTCGAGCAGCATTTCAGTAAGCTCGGAGTCCAGATTTACGGCTTGCTCCCATCGTTCCACGCGTGGTTCAAGGATTTCCCACAAATCCTGCCGGCTCCGGATGAAGTCGCGGATCGCCTGGGCCTCGCCGGGTGAGATGAGCACCAGTTGGCGGCAGCAGGCTGCACATCCGGGGGCGCACGTGGGAACATGTCCCAGTCGTTGGAGGCGATCAGCGATCCGATGGTCGACATCTGTCTGTAGACCTTCGACGAGCGCCGCCATCGAGATGAACGTGCCGGAGGTTGGGGAGCTGGTCCGGGTTGGCTGTACCATGATTCTTGTCCCGACCGCGAAGGCCAACTCGCGATCCGCTGAAACGAGAGGTCCGAATGGAGTACCTGATCTTCGAGGGATCCCTGCGCATGGGAGACAGCAAGGATGCCACGATGGTGTTCGCCCAGGATTTCGAAGTTTCCCAGTGCGCGACCGGAGAAAGAGAACTCTTGATCGCATGCGAAGGCGTTGAGATCCTCGGTCGAGATGAGCAACTGGAAGCAGCCGCACATCCCGTTCACCTCGATCACACGGTTGTGGGTCGAATTCGGGCGGATGACACGCGTTTCAAGACCCTGCCGGTGCTGGGCGCCGGCCCCCACCGAGTGCGAATCGATGTCTCGCCATTCCATGGGCACGGATTCTGCGACGACTTTGTCCTGCGCCGAGTGGTCTTAAAGTGCGCATAAGCCGCCGCACCGCCTTGATCCTCGGCTGCGGGCCGGGGTTGAGCCCTGGATCCGGCTGTGGGGAGACCCAACGCCCCGTCGGTGTACGAGGGGCCGTGACCGCGGCGACCCCCAGCACGGACACGTTTCCTACTGTCGTTCGCGACGACCTGGGTAGGAGAGTCCGAATCCCAGCTGCCCCTCGGCGAATCATCTCCCTCTCACCGTCTCACACCGAGTGTCTCTACGCGCTCGGCGTAGGGGATCACGTGATTGCGACGGACAGCTACTCCGACTTCCCTCCGTCGGTGAAAGCCAAGGCGACCCTGACCTGCTGGCCACGACCCCCGATGGAGCGAATCGTCGCCTTGAAGCCGGATCTCGTGGTGCTGTTCACCGAGTCCAGCGATATCGTGGATCAACTCCAGCGCCTGGGGATTCCGGTGCTGAAGTACTTCCCCACTTCCATCGACGGCGCCTATCGAACCCTTCGATCCCTCGGACAGGCTGTTGGGCGGCAATCCGGCGCGCAGAGCCTGATTGCAGAAATGCAGCAGCGGCTTCGTGATCTGGAACTCCGCCTGAGAGGGGCGAAACCGAGACGAGTCATGTTCGAACTGGATGCGATGGATCCGGCACGACCCTTCGTGGCGGGGGGCGCGGGGCTCTACGGAGAAGCCATGGAACGGGCGGGCGCGCTCAACGTCTTCGGGGACGTCCATTCGCCGGCCTTCGCCGTCAGTGCGGAACAGGTCCTTCTCAAGTCCCCCGAGGTCATCTTGCTCGGCGACTCGTCGACACCCGTCAATCCACAGTCGCCCGCCAAGGTGGCGGCGAGGCCGGGTTGGGGTCCGGTGCCGGCAGTGAGGTCGGGATGGATCTTTCCCGTGAAAAGCGAATTACTCACGCGAGCGTCCCCCCGGCTCATCGACGGCATCCGGGAGATCGCCCGAAGAGTTCATCCCGATCGCTTCCCAACCGGGTCGCCGGCCCCAACCAGGGCTCGTTGACGCAGCCCCGGCATCGCACCACGTTGACTCTCAGTTGGCCCCATGGCGACGCCGACCATTACATCCTCTGCCCACCAAGTCGAATCCTGATCCCACAGAGAGCGTGGACGCTTGACCGATCGACCGACCCCCAATCCACGCGGCCGAGGCCCATCCGGTTTGCTCGGTCTGGGCCTGCTCGTCGTCGGAGCGTTGGCGCTCTCGCTTTGTGTGGGAGAGGTGTCCATACCTCTGAGCCGGATCCTGCGGATTCTCACGTCTGAGTGGTCATCAGCAAGCTCCGGCACGGAGCCCGCGGCGGACGCCGTCATTCTGCTCACACTCCGACTTCCGACCGCGGTGGGAATGTCGCTCGTCGGCGCCAGCCTGGCCGGCGCCGGAGTCCTGTTTCAGGGACTGCTGAGAAACCCCCTGGCCGATCCGTACGTGTTGGGAACGTCCGGGGGCGCCGCTCTCGGGGCCGTGGTAGGACTGCTCTTTGGGCAGTGGGCCCCGGCGGGGATCGGCCCCGGCCTCGTGCCGGTATCGGCATTCGCGGGCGCAATGGCCGCCATGCTCCTCGTGGTGGCCCTTGCCACCGTCGGCGGGCGCCTGCCGATGGTCACCGTGCTGTTGGCGGGCTTCGCGGTTAGCACGGTCCTGGGCTATGGCACCTCGCTTCTGCTGATCATCGGTGACCGTCTGATGCTTCCCCGAATTCACGCCTGGCTGTTGGGTGGAGTCGGCATTGCGGGGTGGACCCAGGTGCAGTACGCCGCACCGTTCATCATCGGCGCGCTCGTGGCATCCGGCGCCGTATGTCGACGGCTGAACGCTCTCAGCCTGGGAGAGGAGGGCGCCGCACGGCTGGGGGTGGATGTCGAGCGCACCAAACTGGTGGTTCTGGTGCTGGGAAGTCTGCTCACCGCCAGTTCCGTGTCGGTGGCAGGGATGATCGGCTTTGTGGGACTCATCGTTCCCCACGTCATTCGGCTCTGGCTCGGACCCGACCACCGCGTGCTTCTGCCCGGAGCTGTGCTCGGCGGCGCGGCCTTTTTGGTGATCGCCGACACCATGGCGCGAGTTGCGCTCCCACCATCCGGCGTGCCGGTCGGAATCGTGACCGCTCTCTTCGGCGGGCCGTTCTTTCTCTACATGCTGCGAAGCGCCCGAAGGGACTATTCGTGGTAGGAGCCGACCAACAACCCGGCCTGCTGGTTGAAGGGCTGACTTACGGCTACGGCACCGAAGTGGTGCTGGACCAATTGGATCTCGAGTTGCCGCTTGGGCTCTCAGCGGCAGTACTGGGTCGAAACGGCGCCGGCAAGAGCACACTCCTCAACTTGATCTCGGGAGTATACCGACCCCATGCCGGCAGCATCCACTTTGGCGGGACCGACTTCCGCGCGATCGCTCCCCGAGAGCGTGCGCGGCTCGTCGCGATGACGCCCCAGGTCCTCCAGATCGCTCCGACGTTTACCTTACGAGACTGTGTGTCGCTCGGTCGAACCCCGTACCTTCATCCGCTGCGAGGCGAGACCGCCCACGATCGCTCTGAGGTTGACCGTGCGATGGCTGATGCCGGCGTCGAGAGGCTCGCCAACCGCCGCATCGGTGAACTATCAGGCGGGGAGCGCCAATTGGCGGCACTGGCGATGTCGCTCGCCCAGCAGCCTCAGTTGCTCCTGCTCGACGAAGCCACAGCGCATCTGGATCTGAACCACCAACTGGCACTGCTTCAGCGCGTTCGAGCACTCCAAAAGGAGCGGGGACTCACGGTACTGGCCGCTCTGCACGACCCCAACCTCGCCGGACTCTTCTTCGACCGGGTGGTGCTCCTCGGAGACCGGAAGATTCTCCGATCAGGCCCCCCCACTGAGGTGCTGACTCAACCAACGCTGGAACAACTCTACGGAGCCGAACTCGCCGTCATCCCACATCCACGGCACGGGAGTCCCGTGGTGGTGCTGGATCCCCGCAGCTAGTTTGACCAGTGGCGGGGCGACCACAACCCCTCCGTCTCGCGGACCGACTTCTTGAGCGCCTCCACCCAGGTCTTCAGACGGGCAGCATCCAGGTTCTTCCCCGGCGCCGTCGCATTCAAAACCAGCCGTCCGGCGTCGCGGTTGTAGCTGAAATAGACGCCCACCTCACGATCATTCCGGGTGAGTAGCGCCAGCAAGGGGCCGGAAGGGGTGTGCGTGAGGTCGGGAATCGGCGCCAGGTTTGCGACCCCAATCACCCACTCTCCTGATGGGGTCGGTCCGATGTCAATGGTGTAAACAAAGTCCGGCTCCTCCACCCGCAGCCGTTGGAACGGGCCCGCCGGTGTCGGAGCGTAACCCACCGACTTCAGCCACTGGCCCAGTGTCGAGCTTGAGATTGCTCCGCCGACCATACGCGCAGCAGCACCCGGGCGTGGCACGGGCCGCACGGGAGGCGCCGCTCTCTTTGGTGGAGCCGCAGCCATGACACCGGGAGCCAGGCAAAGAAGCGCCCCGGAGATCAGCAGGCGGACTCGCCCCACAGTCAGGGGCCTGCACAAGGAATTCTCACCGGTCTGGCCCCAACTCACTCGCAAGGTTCCCACTCCCATCCCATCCTTCGTAGAGTCTCTGCAGTGTCGACATCCACCGATCGGTCTGCTCGGGAACCGGGCCACGCGCCGAGTCGTCGTGCAAGAGAACCGTTCATCTCGGCGTGCGGATTGGAGTCTGCGGTGCGAGCCCTCACTAACGGCCTCAGCGCCCTGTTCGTCAGAGACTTGAGGCGGCAGGCCCGCAGGCCCGCAGCGTTGCTGATGTTTCCCGGCGTCCCGAGTCTGGCTTGCTGCGCGCTCGTTTTTGTTGGATTGCTCATTCGCTCCAACCTGCAAGGAATGGCCGGGGTGGCATGGGCTGTGCTGCTGCATGTTCCGGCAGCGTTCACCTACCTCGCCCTCGGCGGGTTCTGGGCCGATTCGTTGATCGCGGCGGAGCGCCGGAAGGGCACTCTCGCGGGACTGATGTTGTTCCCCTGGCCCCGCGGCTGTCGACTCGGGGGCCTATCCCTCGTTCCGGCGTTCATTGGTCTATTGATGGGACTGGCCCACCTTCCGCCGCTCATCCTCGCTATTGCCCTCGGTCAAACGCGGATGGAGTGGGTGGCGTTGGCCCTGCTTCTGACGCCTCTTTTCACCATTCCCACCGCGTGCAGCGGAATTCTGCTCCCGATGGACCTGCTGCGCTCCCAGCTCAGGGAGCGAGACGGTCGGAGTTCCCGAGACCTCATCCAGCGACTGGCGATCCTCGGTACGGCCAGTGGACTCGTGCTCGAGTGCTCGCCGATGATTCGGTCATCCCTTGGCGCGGCGCCGTTCGGCTGGTTTGGGCTGCCCCTACCGCTCTGGACTCCCACGGCGGTCGCGGCGGTCCTGCTGGCTGCCGCAGCCGCGGTCACCGCCTGGGCCGAATTGGAAGATGAGACGGGTGGCCTGGAGAAGGGCTCCATTCGACGCGGGGGAATTCTCCTCGCATCATGGCTGGCGCCCCTGGGGGACATCTCCACTCAGATCGCGCTCCCAACCTGGGCGGGTGTCGGAATCGTGCTGACCATCTTGACTCTCGCCTGGCGGCTTATGGCCCGAGTCGGCGTCGCCCGGGAGCGGGTGAGCGCCGGCGTGACCCCCGAACTCCGGTGGATCGAAGACCGTCTGCCCAACCCCATGCTGCTCCGCGATCTCCGTGGAGCCACCCAACAGCACTCTGTCATCGAACAAAACCTGCAACTCTGCCTACTCGGCGCTGGGCTTACGGCAGCGTGCTTTTCCATGGATTGGATGGGCCGCCGTCCTCTGGGAACGTCTGCCGGGTGGTTCGGCGGACTCCTGGTCGCGCTCGCGGCGGCGTTGGTGGTTTTCTCCGGCGTCCGCCCGCTCACGCTGTGGAGTCGTGAGAGAGAGACCGGTTCGCTGCCGCTGCTGCTCTCCACGCCGCTAACGTGTCGCTCGGTGCTGGTGGGTCGTATCGTCGCATCCGCAGCCACCACCTTGCCGGGGAGTATCCTGTTGGCGCTGCTCGGGTTCTGGCTCACGCTGACCTATGGCGCCCTGCCGTCGCCCGGCGTGCTCTCCGCGAGTCTGGCGCTCACACCAGCCCTCGCGACGTTCTTCTTCGCCATCGGCGCTATGGTGAAGCCGCAGAGGGACCCGCCATGGCGTTGGCCCAAGGATGACTGGTTCGATTGCATCCTGGGTTCTCAGGTGCTCGCCACCGTGATTCTGGCGGCTGTGCTGGCGGTCCGCACCGTCAACGGGCCCACGGGCCGAGGCGAGGAAATCTGGGGGGCTCCGCTCTTCCTTTGGAATTGCATCATCGCGTGGGCAACGTTCCGGCTGAGGCTCTACACCCTGGAGCGGATCCGGAGCGGAGAGCTTGAACTGATCTGACGGCGAACCGGGCCTGGCGCTGGCCCCCGGATGGGTGGCGGTGCGTCGCAATCTGTGATAGGGTGTTGGGCTCCCCACGGAAGCGGCGATGATACTCACCGTCACCCTGAATCCCGCCCTTGATAAGACCCTAGAGGTCGCCGATAACCCACCCCTTGCCACCATCCGTGCCACCCGGGTCATGGAGATGGCCGGCGGCAAGGGAATCAACGTGGCAAGAGCGGCGGTCCGAATGGGATGTGAGGCACGGTGTCTTGCGCCGCTCGGTGGCCGAAGTGGGCAGGCCGTTGCGGATCTTGCAAACGCAGAGGGCCTGGAACTTCTGGCCGTGGAACTGACCGGCAATACACGCTCCGCCATCACCGTGAGAGACCGATCGTCAGATCGATACTGGCATTATCTGGAGCCGGGTCCGGAGTGGTCCGAGGCGGAAACGGCGACACTCCGGGAGACATTCGCCAGGAGTATTCGATCCGCCGAGCGGGCGGTGCTCTCCGGCAGCCTGCCATCCACCGGGGCGGAAGAAACGGCGGCATGGATGGTTTCTACGGCGCAGGAGTCAAAAAGGCCCATTGCTCTCGACTCGTTCGGGCCGTGGGCGCTGCAAAGCCTCCAAGGCGGCCTCTGGCTGACCAAACCGAATCTTGAGGAGTGGGTGCGCACTACGGGAATGGCCGTGGATACTCCGGCTCAACAGCGCGCTGCCGTATCCAGGATGTTGGAGTGGGGTGTCGGTGTCGCCGTGCTGTCTGCGGGCTCGGCAGGAGCATGGGTTGGATGTGAGAGCGGAGTCTACCGGGTGCATCCGCCGCGAGTCACGGAGGTCAATGACCTGGGCGGCGGCGACGCCATGGTGGCGGGCTTTTGCGTAGCCGCGGCTCGCCGTCTCGGTGCTGAAGACGCGATTCGCCTCGCCGCAGCATGCGGCGCCGCCAATGCCGAAGTGTGGGACCCCTGCGGCATCGACGCCACAAGAGTAGATCAGTTGGTTGGAGAGGTCCGCCTGGAGCGCGCCTGACCGCAATCGGGGCGGCTCCGAACGACCCCTGAAAGAAGAATTGAAGCCATGTCCAGACCGACTGTAGCCATCGTGGGACGCCCAAACGTCGGCAAATCCACCCTCTTCAACCGCCTCCTCGGCGAGCGGGTGGCGATCGTCCAGGATGAGCCCGGGATCACTCGCGATCGCGTGTACGGCAAGACCGACTGGAACGGCCGCGAATTCAACGTGATCGACACCGGCGGCCTCGGCATGAAGCAGGACGACCCGTTCGGCGAGCACATTCAGCAGCAGGCTGAAATCGCCATGGAGGAAGCGGACCTGATTCTCTTCCTGGTCGATGCGCGAGACGGGCTGACTGCGGGCGATCAGCAAGTCGCGGATCTCTTCCGACGCTCGGGGCGCCCGATCCTGCTGATCGCCAACAAGGCCGACAATGAGCGGCGCGAGGGGGACACCCACGAGTATTACCGGCTCGGGCTAGGTGAGGTTCACACGATCTCCGCGCACAGCGGCCGGGGTGTGGCGGACCTGCTCGATGAAGTCGTCAACAATCTCCCTCCCGCAGAGCGGTACATCACGGAGGAAGACCCCGACACCATCGCCGTTTCCATCGTGGGACGGCCGAACGTGGGCAAGTCGTCACTCCTCAATGCGATTCTGGGGGAAGAGCGGGTGATCGTGAGCCCGATCGCCGGAACTACCCGCGATGCGATCGACGTTCCGTTCAGCTTCAACGAGCAGGACTACACGCTGATTGACACCGCCGGAATTCGGCGCACCGGAAAGATCCAGGGATCGGTCGAGTTCTACACCGTGCTCCGCTCAGAGCGAGCCATCGAACGGTGCAGCGTGGGAGTTCTCGTGGTGGATGCGGCGATGGGTCTGGTAGACGGCGACAAACGTGTAGCCGGCATGATCCAGGACGCCGGGAAGGCCTCCGTCATCTTCCTGAACAAGTGGGATCTGGTGACCGGGAGGACCCCCAAGGAGTTCACCAAAAACATGCGGGCCGAGATGCCGTTCCTCAGCTATGCCCCCATCGTGGTGGGGTCAGCGGAGAAAGGTACCGGGACAGCCCAACTTCTCGAGGCCTGCTCCGACGTCGCCAACAACCACACACTCCGGATTGCCACACCGGAGTTGAATCGTGTCCTTCACGAGGCGCTGGAACGGCGGCCGTTCACGCGACGGGGTCGTGAGTTCAAGGTCTACTATGCAACGCAGGTGGCCGTGAAGCCACCGGTCTTCGTGCTCTTTGCGAACGACCCCGACAACGTGCACTCATCGTACATGCGCTACATCGAGAACCAGATGCGAGCGGCGTTCGGCTTCTCCGGAACCCCAATCCGACTGATCGTGAGGAAGCGCGCCGAGAAAGACTAACTCTCCCGGCAGAGACAGGCGACCTCTTGTCTCTCACCGTACAGTCCCCCGCGAATGCGGCGGCGCCCCAGGCCGCCGCATCGCGGGCAGACGGCGGAAGACGTGAGAATGGCACGAATCTCTCTGGTCACCTGCTCCAACTCCGCCTTCAAGCGATCGTATCGGATCTCCAGCTCCGTCAGCACCGGATCGAGCACGTCTTCCGGCTGCAGATCCATCTGGCTCATTGCGTCGCCTCCCACTCCGTGTCCACCGTCAATCCCCGATCACACAGCGCCGTAGCGGCGACGAATCCCGCAGCCGGTCGGCGGGAAAGCTCCTGTCGAATACAGTCCGCATCCTCGGGCGAGTGCGCAAGGAAAAACGCGAAGCCCCCACCCCCTGCGCCGGCCAGCTTGGCGCCACAGCACCACGGCTCCACGGCCAACAGGAGGGCTTCGAGCTCCGGTCCCGTGCAACTCTCATCCAGCGACTTGTTCAAGCGCCAGCACTCCGAAATCGCCGCGCCGAGCCGATCCAGGTCCTCCGCGCGAACCGCGTCGGCTGCGCGCTCCGCCAGCCGCTTGAGCCTGCGAAGCACGGCCACCGTCTGGACCTCTCTCGCCAGGTAGCGACTCACCACACGCTGCAGCACGTTTCGGGCCAGTCTCGGCACCCCGGTGTAGTAGAGGACAAGCCTGCGCTCCAGATCATCCCGCAACTGCGGGCTCAAGGGAAGCAGCTCCACGGTTGGGCGGATGTCCCATCCCGGCGCCGTCTCCGTGACCTTGACTCCCGGAAGCATCCCGCCGATTTGGTCCTGCCAACCGCCTCCGGTCGTCATCCGCTGTTCGAGCCGGATGACGCCTGTGAAAAGCTCGGACCACTCGTTTCCCGATCCCGTGAGGTTTCGCAGGACAGCCAGCAGAGCGGCTCCGAGGATGCTGCTGGTCCCCAGCCCGCTCCCCCTGGGGACCCGGGACTCGGTTTGCACCAGCACGCCCCCTCCGGCCGCCTCAAGCTGCCGGTCGAGCGGGGTTCCATCGTCCCGAATCACACCCGCTTCGAGAATCGCCGCCTTGTGAAGCGCGAACGGATCGCGCGGGTCCGCACAGGCCATCAGTTCCGCCACCGAGCGCACTTCCACTGCCGACTTCAAGTCCACCGCTTCAAAGCGGATGACGGGTTCTCTCAGGAGCCGGGCCTGCGCCAAAATCGGACGCCTTCCGTCCAGTAACACCGCAGCGTTCAACACGCGCCCGCCTTCCACGCAGGTTTGCGGCGGCGTGTCGCTCCATCCTCCCGCAAGATCGAGGCGGACCGGCGCCCGCGCACACGCCACCCGAGGTCCCGCCACCAACCACCTCCGCAAGCGTCCGGGCCTCAGGCCGGTTTCCAGCCCCATCCGAACGCACGCAAACGCGCGCTGGTGCCAGTGAGAGTCGACACTCCGATCCCCTATCAGCTCCGCGCAGGTGCGCCAGAGACGGGCGGCTTCCATCGGACGCGATTCTTGAGAAGCGATCTCTATCAACTCACGGACAACGACTGATGCGAGAACTGCCGGCTCGGCAGCCACCGCTCGGGCTACCGGCAGGTCAGGATCCGTCTCCAACGCCACCGCCAGCCGAATCGCCTCCCGCTGCGCCCGGATAGCCGACTCAAACCGCCACCAGCGTACCCGATCGAACTGCGCGTGAATCTGCGACAACGAGAGCAGAGTCCCAGGGCGCCACCCATCGGAAACGGCGCCGTGCTCGAGCCATGTGAGCGCCGATGCGACATCCCCCAAGCGAACCACCGGGAAGACTCGCGCTGTCCACAGGGTCCGATCCTCTTCCGTCAACTCCCCCCAGAGGTCCGTCTCGTCAAGCCCTCGGTGCCGAGCCCAGGCCAGAAGCGGTCGACCGAGCAGCGTTCCCCCCGGCCCGGCTTTCGGGTCGTCGTCCGCGGCGAGCAGCACCAGTGCGTCGCCGCCCTTCGCACGCGAAACCGGCAATTGAAAGGCAATTCGGTGCGGCTCGACGCGGAACGACCTGGCGGTATGGAGCCCCAGGAGAAACACCCCCGCGCCGAGGTCTGCCGCGCCTTTCAGGCGGCAGTTGTGGAGTACGCTTCCGTCTCCCAGTCGATGTCCGGAGCCGTCGAGCGCACTGTTGAAGAGCGCCGGCTTGCCGCCGGAGCGCTCCGAAAGCAGTGCGACCAACTCCCGAGTCGTGCCGAAGTGCTCGTAAATGAATTCGTCGTCGACGGAGATAAAGAGCTTGAACTGTCGCCAGATCCGTTCGAGCTCTTCGTGCCGGCTAATCGACCCCGGCGCCGTTTCAGCCATCGCCGGGATGAGCCGCCCATACAGATCCGCGCCCCGCCAGAGGGCATCCGACGCCAGCGCCTGGTCCACTGCGCGCTTGCCCCGCTCAGAGGCCGCCAGATGGCAGGTCTGTGCCGCGATGGTCGGTTTGATGAAAAGCAGGCCACTGTCGAGCGCAACCCGATCACCCCCACACCGCTCCCGCAGTTCGGTGGGCGGGCGCTTCTGCAGGGCCTCGATGACACGACCGGTGCTCCAATCGACCAGAAAGACTCCGTGCCGAGAGCCCTGCTCGGCGTCCGTCCAGGCGGTCCACCCCACGGCGTCGGCCCCCGTTGGAACAGTTGCCGGACGGCCGGTTCGGTAGAGGGAGTCCCCGCAGGCAAGCGTGACCCCGGGAGGGAAGTCCGCGACGAGCCCCGCGAGAGTCCGCACGGCCTTCTCGAAGAGTGTGGTGTCCGGCTCTGCGGGATCAACCGGCGAAAACGTCTTGCCGATGGCGGCATACTGCGGAAGTCTCTGAGAGAGCCCACCGCAGTGGACCAGGAGCATTCGCAATCCAGCCAGGCTCCGCTCAAGAGTTTCCAGCCCGCGATCTCCCGGCGCGAGGGGAATCTTCAGACGATCGAGGGCAGCACAAAGCGCGAAAACTGTGGATCCACCGCTTCCAGCTTGTGCGCCCGGAGGGTCGGCAACTACAAGGGTGCGTGCGGCAATGTCGTGGAGCGGCAGCACCTGTAGGCGCCGCTCGAAGAGCCACTGCTGAGTCGCGTCGCGCGCGGTGACGATCAGGAGATCAAAGGCCGGCATGGTGTCGCAGTCGAACGCCGAGGAAGCGCTTCTCCGAATGTGCCCGGCCATCCCCCGACGTGCAGTTCGGTCGGACTTCCGAGGACGGGACCCACGGTAACTCCAGCGGGTGGGAGCCGAGCAACTCATAGCACGTTCCGTCCGGAGATACGCCATCGGTTCCGCGTGCCTTTGGTGCAACTGCGGCATTCCGTTGGCGAAATCCGACCGGGTTCAACCGACCCGCAAGAAACGATCCCTTTCTGGAGTCCTCAAAGTTCGTTAGCCGCTGCGGTGGCTTTTCATCTATGCACGCTCAAATCTCCCACTCAGCACACACATCCGCCACCCATCCGCCACTGATCCTGGCTCGCGGCGACCACCGGAGCAAAGGTCTTTCGCTCTGGATGGCATTCGTCATTGCCCTGGGAAGCCTCTGGCGGACTCGAACTCGCTCCTTTCTTGCGGTGCTGGGTATCGTCATCGGGGTCGGCTCCGTCGTTACGATGCTGGGGCTTGGTGAGGGCACCAAAGCTCAAATCGAAGAACGCATTCGACGAATGGGCACGAATCTCGTGTCCGTGCGGGTTTCGGAGCAGCGGACGGGCGCCGTGGGGATTGGCGCTGATGCGTCCGAGGGGCTGGAGATCGCAGATATCGCGGCCATCGAGAAGAACTGCCCCGCTGTCCGGAGGGTGGCCGCCCGCCAGGAGCGCAGCTTTCAGGTAAAGCACGGCAACAAAAACGTTCGCTGCGAAGTGCTCGGCGTTTCCCGCAGCTACTTCGCGATCAGGAACTACCATCTCGATCGCGGCCGAGAACTGACCGTTGTCGACGAACAGCGTCGAAGTCGGGTAGCCTTGATCGGTCCAACGATTGTCGAAAAGCTGTTCGGCAGGAAAGACCCGCTCGGAGAGACCCTGCTGGTTCGGGGACAGGCGTTTCGAGTCGTGGGCACCCTCAAACCTCGCGGCGGGAACGATGCGGACTGGGATGAGCGGGTGTGGATACCCTTGACCACCGCGCTTGATCGCGTCTTCGGCACCCGCTACATCCGAAGCCTGGATGCCGAAGCAGTGGACGAGAAGAGCATGGATCAGGCTCTGGCGCAAATGGATGCCGTCCTCCGCAAGAGACATCGCATCCCCGATGATCGCCCCAAACCGTTTGAGATGCGGAATCAGGCCGACATGCTGGAAATGGCCACCGAGACCAATCAGTTCATGACAGCTCTGCTGGCAGGCATTGCGG
>SYKE01000274.1 GCA_005798285.1 Actinomycetota bacterium | reverse complement strand
TTCTCCGCCAACGGCGCCTGGAGCGGATCAAACCGAGGACTCAGTTTCAACGCCGTCTCCAGGTGTTTTCGGGCCTCCTGGGACTTCCCTCGGGCTCGAAAGATCATTCCTGCGTGATAGTGAAATCGGGGGTCTTGTAGACCTTGCTTGAACAGAAGCGTCGCCGCAGCCTCCGCTTCTTCCAACTTGCCGGCTTTCAGAGCGCTCCAGGCCAGGAGGTCGGTTCCGAGGAGATCTTTGCGCGTTTCAAATTCCGCCTTGACAGCCGCGTACGCCGCCTCGACCTCTCGGTCGTGGTCGGCGCGGAACTGGTTGATGGCCCGATTGTAGAGCACCCCCTGAGTTTTCCCGAGTTTTGCAATCCCTTCAACGACTGCGTAACGAGCCTCTGCCTCCGACTTCTTGCCGGCCAGCAAGTAAAGATCGCCCAACGCGGCAAGGAATGTCGGGTCCGGCAGGTTGCGGACGGACGCTTCGTACTCCTGAATTGCCTCTGCGCGGCGGTCGAGCGCTGCCAGCGCCTTGCCGAGCCCGGCGTGGGAGCGAGCATAGTTCGGGAAGGTGGTGAGCGAATCCCGATAGTGCTTCTCGGCCTTCTCGTACCGACCGCGGGAGAAGGCCATCTCGCCGAGCGACCAATGGCACCACGCCACCGTTTCCGCTGGGGGAGCCGCGAAGCCGAGGAGCGCGCGAAGGCCGACGACCATGTGGCGCTCCGCCTCGTCCGGCTTGCCCTGCAGCTCGCGCAGGCGCGCCATTCGTGTGGCGGCGAGTACGCTCTCCGGACCGGCCAGTCGCTCGGTCTCCTCGTAGGCCGCGCGAGCCTCGTCGTACTCGCCGGTCTCCATCATCACATCGCCGTAAATTGCCTGAGCAAGCGCCAGTCGGGGATTCCGGCGAACCCAGTCCTGTGCACCGGAGCGGGCGCCGGCGAAGTCGTGTGCGGCAAACCGGCACTCGACCAGAGCTCCCAGGCCGTCGGTATTGATTTCCGCCGGCATTACCTGGAGCGACTTCTCGGCGGCTTCCAGGGCCCGGTTCAGGAAGTCGATATTGCTGGTCTCTCTGAATCGCTTCAAATGCAGACCGGAGAGCTTGTTCAGCGCGATGAAGTCCTGTGGGTCCTTCTTCGTGCGTTCGACGAAGAAACGAATGCCCTGGGAGGTGGCATCGACGTCGGTCGACAGAGGCCGAGCCGCCGGAGGAGTGGGGAGTGGCGCCTGGGACGAGGAGCAGCCGGCGACCGATAGAACCCAGAGCCCTGCGCCGCAGAGACTCAGTCCGAGATGGAAGGGAGCACGACTTCCGGCGCGTAACCGTTTCCGGGCAAGGAACGTTTTTCCAGCAAACGCTCTCGCAGGACTGCGTGGCGTAAACGGCATCAGACCACCTGTTCTCCCGGCGCGGACACCCGGCAATCCGGAAGTGCGTTCCGCGTCCAATTCACGACGCCCATTCTATAAGGTGGGCCCATCGGAAGCGAGATGTAGCGCATGTCACCCCGCACCATGAAGATCTGTCTCTCGGCGGCGCTCCTCTGCGCGGCCCTCTCGACCGCGCCGCCCGCCCAGGAATTGAACGAGCCCGAGTACCTCACCCTGGATCGTCGAGCGCTCGTGCTGGACGTTCCGGAGCCGATTGCCTCGGGATTGATCTCGCGGGCGGAGTGGGCGCCCACGGGCCGAGCCGTGCTGATGCTTCGAGATCAGGTTCGGCTGTCCGATGTCCTGGGCGGTAAGTCGGTGGGCGGGCAGTCGCTACTGATCTGGACCCCGAATCTGAAGCAGGAGCGTGAACTTTGGAAAAGCCCCGCGCCAGGCGCCTCGGTGGGCGCCATCGCCTGGCTTCCGGGGACGGATGTGGCGCTGCTCACCGTGGATCTCGCTCGCTCCATCGGCGCTCCTCCGTCTCAACCGGCGTTCTCGCGCTGGCTGGTCCGGTGCGACACTCGCGTGGGATCGATGCGGCCGCTGGTGCAGGTCGAGGCCGGAGTCCAGCTTCTTGCGGCGCCAGCTTCTCCCGTGGTGGTGATCTCGGCGCCGGGGAAGCTGTTGGGGCTCGTCCGGGCCGACGGCGTCGTTCGCGAGTTCCAGGGCGGACTACCCTATCCGCTGATCGGAGCAAACGGCTGGCTCACAGACGGGCGCCTGCTCATGACCCTGGCTGTCCCGCGGGAGCAGCGGGAACGACGGAAGGGCTCACAGTTTGCCTTCGACACCTCGTCGGGCAAGGTGTCGGGGCCCCTCAGCCGGGAAGAACTGGATCAGCTCGTCGTGCCTCGATCCTCCCAGCGGCACCCCTCGGGTCTTCAACTGGTTCGGGGGCGAGCCACGCTGAAAGAAGGCATCCTGACACGAGAAACGCGAACGCTCTGGCTCACCGGAGGAACTCCCCTGCCGCGCGCCGTTGAGCCTGTACCTTCGAGGCCTGCTGCGGCGACGCCCGCGACACCGCCCGGCGCGTCGAACCGGAACCGCATTGCCGCGCTTGTGTCGACCGAGTGCGTGCTCGGGGCCCTCTCCCCTCGGGGAGACTCCATCCTGTATGTGACACCAGGCGCCGCCTGGATTCGGGCCATCGTCCCCGTAGATCGCAGCGTCGTGGATGCCATGCGGGATCGGGCCGAACAAGCGCTGGGCCTCTCCCGTATGAAACAGGTGGGGCTGGCGCTGCTGCTTTACGCCGCGGATCACAACGACACTCTCCCAGACGGTGACGGGCTCAAGGAAAAGCTCGGTCCCTACATCCGCACTCCCACCATCTTCCAGGACTTTGTGTATGAGTACACGGGTGGGCCCCTCTCCGACATCAAGGAGCCTGCCAAAACAGTGCTGGGCCACGCCACCGTTCCGGGAGGCAAGGTCGTCGTCTATGCCGATGGCCACGTGGTCGTTCACAACGACTGAATCCGGTGGAGCAGTCTCGATGGTCTGGACACCTTCGAGGCTTTCGCCTATAATTAGACATGTGGCTAATTATCTAATCGAACCGGGAACGATGCGGATCAACGAGGTTTTCAAGGCGCTGGCGGATCCCACCCGCCGGGAGATACTGCGGCTGTTGAACGAAGGCGAGAAGTCAGCGGGGGATCTGGCATCCCGTTTTGAGATCTCGGCCCCCTCCATGTCGCACCACTTCAGCGCACTGAAGCAGGCGGATCTTATTCGGTCTAGGCGAGAGGGCCAGCAGATTTACTACTCGCTGAACACCACGGTGTTCGAGGATGTGGTTCGCCTGCTGTTGGACCGCTTCGAGCGGGACGGCGAACCGGGAGAGAGGAGAGAAGGATGACGACACGTCAGGTCCTCTTCACGCTGATCGGGTTGACGGTAGGGTTGCTGTTGGTTTCGGCCGCGCTCTTCGAGCGGCTGCCGGAGCAGCTTCCCAGCCACTGGAACATTCACGGACAGATCGACGGCTGGACGCCCCGCCTCGCCGCTGTACTGCTGGCGCCGGGCTTCGTGGTGATCTTTGGGGGTCTGCTGCTGCTGCTCCCCCGCATCTCGCCGATTCGTTACCAGATCGACGGGTTCCGGCCGACCTACAACTGGGTCGTGGTGCTCGTGGCTCTGCTATTCACGTACATCCACCTCGTCACCTTGCTGACGGGATTGAACCCCGCTTTTCCATCCGGCCGCGTGATCATCGCGGGAATCATGTTCATGCTGGCAGCGATGGGTAACGTGATGGGCAAGGTGCGCCGTAACTTCTGGATGGGCATTCGCACGCCCTGGACCCTCGCAGACGACGGTGTCTGGGATCAAACCCACCGCCTTGCTGCCTGGCTGATGACGGGGACCGGACTGGTGAGCGGGGTGGGCACGCTGCTGGGGTTCCCGGTCGAGGTGGCGTTCGGGCTATTCATGGCTGGAGTGCTGGCTCCAGTGTTCTACTCGCTGGTGCTCTACAAGCAAAAGGAGCGAGCCGGCACCCTTCAGCCGTAAGTGGGATGCGGGCCCGTCAGACTATCGCTAAGCCGGGATTAGTTCCAGCCTCCGGCTTCCGCTGCACCTGCCTGGAACGCAGCGTGCTCCGGCCCTCGTGGTCGCCCGGCAACCGCTTCTGCGACATGGTCGGCAGCGGTTACCTCGGAAAGGGCCCGAAGCACCGCGCGATGCGATGCTCCGGGCCCGGGCTCGCCAGAGGCGGGCTCCTTACTGGAGCATCTTCGCGGCGGCCTTGCTGATGTCGTCCCACTGGGCCCTGGTGGGGTTGGCGAAGTTTGCCTTCACCTTGCCGCCGGTCCACAGAAGAACGGTACTGTTGGCCTCGGGGTTGATCTCGTACGACTTGATGTCGTCGGCGCTCGGGCCCTGCGGCAGGAACGTCAGGGGCACGCTCACCTTGTGCGCCGAGGCCATCTTTTCGAGCTTACCCTTGAGCTCGGGACCACCCATGAAGACGATGAACGACTTCAGGCCCTTCGCCTTGTTCGAGTCGACGAGCTTCTGAACGCCCATCACCACTTCGGCGGCATCCGGCGCATCGCTCTTGATGAAGGCGGCCGCCACCGGCGCGATGCCGTACTGGCAGCGGTAGCAGAGCTGCTGGCCCTTGTTCGGACCGTTGACATCGACCACCTGGAAGGCGGGAAGCGGGGCTCCCGGCTTCAGGCCGGAACTGACAGCGGCGAAGGCCGAGACGGCGAGGGCGCCGGCGAGGGCCAGGGAGAAGAAAGTCTTCTTCACGCGGATCTCCTTGTTCTGGATCTCCAGACCACCGCACTGCGGGATCCGGAAAGGGACTGTGACGCCTAGCTTTCGGCGTTCAGGTTTCCTACGATCCCGCAGCGCATGATGTCACCATCCAATGGATGGAATTAGAAAACTCTATTTGGCCGACATCCAGTCCGGACCAATCCCCGCCTCGGCGCGAAGCGGGATGCAGAGATCCATCGCCCGCTCCATCTCCTCTCGTACCAGAGCGGCATGCGCTTCCGCCAGTTCGATCGGGGTCTCGAAAACGAGTTCGTCGTGGATCTGCAGCAGCAACTTCAGGGGCAGCTTCTCGCGATCGATCCGGCGCTGCACGTTCACCATCGCCAGCTTGATGAGGTCCGCCGCGCTGCCCTGCACCACCGTATTGATGGCGAGACGCTCGCCGAGCGCCCGCTCGGCGTTGCTGCGGCCCTTGATTTCGGGGATGGCGCGCCGGCGCTTCAGGATGGTGGTGACATAGCCGAGATCCCTCGCCTGCCGAACACACTCCTGTAAGAACACATCGATCCCGGAGAACTGCCGCTTGTAGTCGGCGATGAGGGTGGCGGCGGAGCTTCGATCCAGACCCTCGATCCGACGCGCCAGTCCGAAGGC
>SYKE01000273.1 GCA_005798285.1 Actinomycetota bacterium | reverse complement strand
GGACCATCCGGCTGCGGCAAGACTCGCCTGGCGCATGAACTGCTGCGGGGGCTGCCGCCGGGGTGGCAGGGCGGGCTGGTTCGGCCCGAGCAGATGCTAGGCGTGAACTCGAATCCCGCGAGTCGTCCGTGGCGGTGGAGATCCCCCACCCTGATGGTCATCGACAACGCGGAGTTGGTTGGCGCCGATTTGCCCCGGTGGATCGAGGCGGTGTCGACCGGGTTAGATCTCGATAGTCCATCGCTGCGGGTCCTTCTGGTCGACCGGGAAGCGCACGACACTTCCGGCTGGTTCTCGCGTTGCCGGCGCGTCTGGTTTTCCCCAGAGTTGAACGCCCTCCGGCTGGGGCCTCTGCCGGTGGTCCCTCCACCACTGGCTGAACTCTGGCGAAGGGCCGACCGGGCGTCTGTGTATCGGGCGGCGCGAGCCGGCGCTGCGGCACTCGATGCCCTCGCTGCCGACAAACCACTCGAACAGCAAGCGCCCGAACAGTTCGCCGACGAAACGGTCTGCGGGTCGCCGTTGGGGCTGATGATGGCCGGACTGCTATCCTTGAGGCGGCATGTGGACTCCCCATCGCTGTGCGATCTCAGCGAGCTGCGGCTCGCCGTTGGGGTCGCCCGGGAGGCTCGGGCCACCCTGATCGGTCAGAGAGTCGGGGACCCTGACGACTCGACCCCGTCGGTGGTCGCTCGCGCGATCGCGTGGATCACGCTCCTTTCGGCCCTGGCGGGGGATGAGCTCCCGGCGCACCTGAGAGAGTTCGGGGCCGAGCTGCCTGAATATGGATCGTCGAGCTGGCTCGCGGTGGAACTTGATCTGCGCCGGTTTCTCGGGCGCTCCGACGGATCCCTATCGCCTCCCCATGGTTTGCTGCCCTTGGAGGCGTTCGTGCTCGAGGAGTTCTTCGGCGAGCGGGCCTCGCTGGACGATGCCGCACTGTCGAAGGTCTGCAGGGATCAACCCTCGGTGGCGCTGCGGCTTGCCGGCATGGCCGGACGTTGTTACGAGCTCGGGGCGCCGAAAGCGCACGGTACGGAGCGCTGGACGCCGGCCGTTCGAGCGCTCCGCTGCCTCGCGGAAAGTCGGAGCCTGTTCTCAACCGACGTCTGGGAGATCCTCGAACCCCTTCTGGAGCGGATACTTCCGAGACCCACACCGCCGACGCCCCTGACGCCGGACCTCGGTGAGTCGCCGACCGCTTCGGCCGTCTTTCAGGCAACACTACGGATGCTCGAGCAGCACGAGCGGTGGCCGACGGTGGACAGGGCGTGGAACGGCACAGCCGACTCCTGGCGAGCGCTCTCGCCGCCACTGCAGGCGGCAATTCTGCTGATGGAACGTCTCCGAGTCGCCGATCCGCCGGGTTATGCACTCCACCGAAGAGTCTGGCTGGCGGAACTGATCACACATCGGCCCCAGGCTCTGGAGCCCGACTCTGCACCGTGGGCGCTCGATGCGGCGCGGGAGTGTCGACAGTTGGCACGGAACGAACCGGACATCTTCTTGCCCGTGCTCACTGTCGCCCTGGAGCGACTGTGCCGTTTCCATCTCAACCACGACGATGAGGACGAGTTGGCCGAGAAGTCCCCTCGCTTACTCACGGAATTGGCCGCGCTCCAGCGGTTGCTGGCCGATGCCCGGCCGAGAGAGTTCCGTTGCTGGCCGATCTGCGCATTCTGGCGTTCAGGAAGCGAGTCTGCGGCTGCGCCGGACTGCCTCGGCTCGACGGTCTGGCTGAGGGATATGGCTCAGCGATTGAGGTCCGTCCTGGATGCGCCGCCCGACGCCGTGATCGACGAATTGCCCCTCGCCTGCTCCGGGCTCGCCGCCGCGTTCTTCCGGGTGGGCGCACAGGAAGAGGGAGTCGAGTGGGCAGGGGCCGCACTTCAGGTTGGCAGTCAGCTCTCACATGAGTGGCCGCGACGGTTTGGGACGTCTGCCGAGGCTGCCGTCATGGATCTTGCAATCAGCCTCAATGGCATCACCGGTAGAACGTCTCAGTGCGACTGGGTTCGCTCGCTGGAGCGTCGAGCCGTCGAGCGGTATCACGACCTGGCCAAACGCGCTCCCTCGCGACACTTGGTGTCACTGGCTGACTCGGGGTCTCTTCTGGCGACGCGACTCGCGCACGAGGGCCGCGAGGTGGAGGCGTTGACGCTGCTCCGGGACACCGTTGGGTGGATCCGGGAGATCTGGAACGGTACGCACCCCCACTCGCGGACGACTTCGAATGAAGGTGATCGGCCCAGGTTCGGACCGGCGCTGCGCCTGACGTCACCCCTCCGTTCACCCAAAGTAGCCATACCGTTCATCCTGGCGAGGTTGGAACGACAGACCCGTGTGGAACCCACAGAGCCGAGCGAGCAGCTTTCGGTCTGTTTAGACAGCCTGGGCGATCTCGCTCACATGCTCCGGCGGTTGGGCCGGGAGTCTGGCCAGATCGAACCGTAGGCCGAGATCTCCCGGCGCCTGAAGGCCATGCTTCTCCCTGAGTCTGCGCCGGCGACGGGGCCCCCAGCACAGTCGCACCGTACCGGGATCTTGCAGTGGATGGGGAATCAGTGTCATGCTGCCAGGCAGTCGCCGCGATCTGTCGGATTGCGGACGGACTGCCCCCGATGAAACGTACCGATCCTGCGGACCCTCCGTCCGGCGTCCAAGAGATGCATGGTGTGGGCCGTGCATCCCTTCTGTCACTGGACCCCTCCGCCGACCTCCGACTCTTCGAGATCCCAACGCCGCGACCGGTGGTGTGGGAGTTCGATCTCCTGCCGCCGGAACAGTGCGTCACCCCGTTCGTCGGGCGAGAACGGCCGCTCCACGATCTGCTCCAGTGGCTGCGGGAGCCGTGGACTTTTTCCACGCGAGGAGTGGAAGGGCCGAGGGGGAGCGGCAAGACCCGCCTGGCTCACGAGCTGATTCGGCGGCTTCCTGGGGGCTGGCAGGGTGGGCTGGTTCGGCCCGATCAGGTTCGGCTGCTCGATCCGTCGACTCTCGCGGCCCCCTGGCGCTGGGACTCCCCCACCCTGGCTGTAGTCGACTCGGCGTCGCTGTGTGGTCCCGCTCTCCGGAAGTGGATCGAGTCGGTTGCGATCGGGCTGGCTCTCGACGGGCCGCCGCTGCGCTTGCTCCTGCTCGACTGCGCCTGGAACATGCGGGACGGTGGGCTCTCCCAATGCCGACGAGCCTGGTTTCACGCGTCGGTCGACTCGACGCGGATCGGGCCGCTGCCGATCTCGCCGCCAGGTCTCTCCGATCTCTGGATCCGTGCGCATCGGCGATCCGTATTCCAGGCCGCACGGGCCTCCGCCGCCGCGCTATATGGCGACTCCGAAGTGGCCGCTGTCGCGGATACGCCGCCTCTCGAACCACAGGTCATCACCAATGCGCGCCCCGTGAGTCTGATGCTCTTGGGCACCGTCTCCGTCGGTACGTCTTTCGACGGATCGATCGACGGCTCCCCTGGCCCTGCCGGCCCGGAGCCCGACGGACCCGCGGCCGAGTGTGCCTCAGAAGCCGCCCTGGCCCTGGCCCTCCGTGCTCGAGCTCGCGTTCAGAACCATCCGCTCTTGCGGGGATGCCCGGTCTCCGCCGAGTTTGCGTCACAGGCGATTGCCTGGATTACGCTGCGCGACGGTGTCCCCGTTGGGGAATTGCGGTCCGTATTGACTGAGTTGGGGCGGCGATCGAGCGGCAGCGTCCCGAAAGACTTCGGCCCGATCGAGACCGTCATCAATGAGCTTCTCGACCACAGAGAGGGACGGATACTCCCGCTCCCGCTGAACGAGGCGACTTCGGCTTTTGTGATCGGCGAGCTGTTCGGAGACAAGGGCCCGATGAGGGACGAGACTGCGGCTGAACTTCTCTTGCAGACCGGCAGGCTTCGGAACGAGGTGATGTCTCTTTCGCTGGCCCTGGATCACGTAGGGTACTCCCCACAACCCACCTCTCACTTCCTGGCCCTCCAAGAAGCCACAGATCGCGCACGGGACCTGATCGAGCTCCGGCTCGGCGCGATGCCTGCTGACCAGCGCCGGGAGGCAATGGACGTAGTTCTCGTCTCCGGGACACGCTCTGTATCTGACTCGCAGGACACCCTCGTCGAGTCGCCGTGCCAGGATCTGGATCCGCTGAGCACGGAGGCCGCCGTTCGCCGAGCCCTTGAGGAACGGGAGCGCCAGAGGCGGGCAGTGAGAGATGAGATCCAAGTTCGAGGAGATGGACGCCTACTGGGGGCCGCCCACACCCGAGTTCGAGGCGGTGGTGGAGCAGGTGGGAAGGATCCGGAGCTCCGATCCGGAATGCTTCGATCGACTCTCAAAGCTCTGGACCGCCAAGCTTGTCACGATCTGGCCGGGAGTGCTCCGGAAGAGCGCCGTGGGGTGGGAGGCGGCCATCGGAGCAGACTGCAGACGTCTCGCTCGCGAGGATCCCGCTATCTACCTGCCGGTGCTGACGCACGCGCTAAGGAGGCTGTGCCGTCAACTAAGAGCGCCGCTTCTCCCCACTCATCCGCCGGAAGAACTGCGTGAACTAACCCTTGCCTCAGGAATTCTCGCCGTAAGTCGACCCGACGAATACTGTGGCTGGCCGCTCACCGATGAATGGATCGGAGAGCTCTGGGAGCCGGTTCATCCAGACGAACTCGCCTGTCGGGCATGGCTTGAGGACGCCAACTACCGACTTCGCGCCGTGCTGGCGCTGCCGCCCGAGGGCAATCACATCCGTCTCTCTGAAGCCTGCGTGAGGCTCGCGCGCGCTTACTTCAGGTTGGGAGACGACGTGCAAGGCTTTTACTTCGCCGAACGGGCTCTCGGCGTCGCCCTCCGACTCGCGGACGAATGGCCGGAGAGATATGCTGAAGCCCCCACTTCCACGTTGTTTTCGCTTGCCGACGCCTCGTTGACGTGCCTGATCGGAGCTCGATGGCTCACTTCGCTCGCCGATCATGCCATCGAGTGGGGGACAAAGAGCGTTGGGCCTGACCCCGAACGGACCCTGGGCAGTCTGCAGCTTGTCTCTCTGCGCAAGAGGCTTCAAGAGGCGTGGTGAGTCTGATCTGAGACAGTACCTCCTGATGGCACGGTTGAGTGCTGTGGAGAGCGTGTCAATGGCATTGCCCGGCGGGTTAGAGGCCGAACTCGCTTCCGCGTTGGCAGCAGTTTCAGACCTCCAACAGCGCCTGGGCCGCCCTCAAGACGCACTGCCACACGTTTGGAGAGAGATTGCCATCTATCGCCGACTCCCGCCCGAACGGCGGGTCGAACACCTGGATGCGTGGTTCCAAGCCGTCAGTCGACTCGCTTCCTGTCTGGGGAGCGTACAGCGAGATCGGGAAGCCTTGGTACCGTTTCGGGAGATCATCGACTTCATCAACTCGCAAGAAATCTCCCCGGAGCCGGACGGGATCGAACCGGGAAGCACGAACAAGCTCGTCCTGATCCGGGCCCTCAGCGGTCTTTTCTCTCTCCTCGAACGCCTCGGAGAATTGGATGAAGCGATCGAGATCGGCTACCAACTCCTGAAACTCTGCTATTCGTTGCCCCCCACCGGAGATCTGGAGTACGGATTGCAGTCCCTGCAGCAACTCCTCTGGCGGCTGGGGCGTCGCGACGAAGCGGTTCGCCTCCGGATGGCCCAGGCGTCCTGGTTGAACGGTTACCTGGACGGGGAGGATCCGCTGCCGTTCATCTGGCTGGGATACAGCTACTGTGAACAGGCGACCCTCCAGTTTCTCCTCGGCGATACGATAGCCGCAGACGCTGCAATATGCCAGGCACGCTCGGTGCGGGATCACGTGGAGAACCACTTCCACCCCGGGTGGGCAGCATCGGCTTCGAGCAAACTGGCGAAGGCGCTTTGGCAGATGGATCGACCGCAAGAGGCGATCTCAGAGGGCCGCTCCACTGTTGATTTGGAGCAGCGAGCCGGGGACGGTTCTCGAGACCGCTCCAACGACTCGCTGATGCTGGCCTACTCCCACCTGGCGGAGATGCTGGTCCGACCCGAAGACGCCATCGAGGCACTTCAGATCACCGGCGAGGCGCTTCTTCTGTACGAGACAGCGCCCACCCATGAGAGAGCCGCGTGGTCGACCAAGGTTTGCCGCTGCCTCTTCGGCCGTGGACGCGCGCTCCATCACCTGGGGAAGTTGTCGGAAGCCACCTCGGCGTTCGAGCAGTCGGTCGCCATCCTTCGAACCGCCGCAGAGAGTGGCGATGGCGGATGCAAACGGCAGTTGGCAACATCCCTGATCACCCTCTGCTGGATTCTGTCGGAGGAGGAGCGTCTGGAGACTGCATTACCGATCGCCGAGGAGTCGGTGCGGATTCTTCGCGACCTCACTCCGGGCGCCGTTTTGCCCACGGACACAACGCGGCTCCTTGCTGAAGCGAATCGTGCCGCGCTGCTGCTGGAGTTGGATCGGGCCGAAGAGGCGCTCCAGGTGGCTGATTCTGCGCTGCTGGCGCCCTTTGATCCGGACTTCCCGTGGACTATGGAAGAGAGACATCGGCGAGCAGCGCTGCTGGGTGCCCGGGGCGGCTGCCTGTGCCGACTGGATCGACATGAGGAGGCGGAGGCACAGTTCCGAAGTGGAATTGCACTACTGAAGACAGTCAGCGGCGGCGTTGCCGATCTCGAGTCCGTGGCGGGATTACCATCACTCTTAACCTCGCTGGCCCTACAACTCCAGTTGCTAGGTCGGAGCGAAGAGGCTCTCGACACCGCCCGCGAGGCGGAGGGGCTCCTGATGGATTACGCCGGCACGCCCACTCCGAGGCAGACGCGCTTGTTGATTCAGTGTCGGATCGTTGCGGCGCAGATCTTGCTCGAGAATGAGCGGCTTTCGGATGCACTAGACGCGGCAAACAAAGCAGTCTCTCTGGCGGAGACGCTCCCGGGAGAGCAGTCCCGCCGAGGCGCCCTGCTGCCGGCGGGGGCACGACTCCAGCTTGCGCGTGTTTTGGCCGCGCAGGGTCAGGCAGATCTCGCGATGCAGACATTGAGAACCGCCGCGTCCGAACTCAGGCTGCCGACCGGCACGGCGCCGCCTGCGATCTGCCGTGCACTCCTCGATGAGATCGCCGTTGTCGCCGAGCAGATCGGCCGAGAGCACAACCTTCCCGTCGATCTGGAGTTGCTCAAGCCGAGTGATGCCGCAAGCGTGGACGGTGGAGAATGAGGGCAAACCAGCCGTCACTCCAAACGGGAGAACCGATCCTGGAGGCCGCCGCCGGAGGTACGGCCCTCGGCATAACCAAGATAGCGCCGGGCCTCGGCGTGGTCTGGATCGAGACCCAGGATTCGGCGGAACTGAAACGCCGCTTCCGTCATCCGATCGGCCTCGTAGAGGTGGCGCGCCGATGTCAGCATCCGATCGATCTCCGCGACCCGAATGCGGGCTTCGAGGTCGGCGGTGGGATGCAGTTGATAGGCGGATCGCCAGAGTGACAGGGCCTCCTCCGGGAGGCCGTGCGCGAGCCGGACCTCAGCGTCCGCGACCAGAGCCCGACTCCACTCAACTCGTAAGGCGGCCAGGTCCGACCGCAAGTCCGTGCGGAACGGGTCTGCGGTCAGCAGTTCCACGTAGATCGCGTGCGCCACCGCAAACTCGCCGACCGATGCCAGCTCCCGGGCTTCCGTCACGCGGAGCCGTTCCGCGGCCAACTTCAACCTTACGGTGATCTCGAACAGCTCGGCGGACGTGGGCGCCCAGGCCAGAGCAGCACGGGCCGACTCGAGCGCCGCTCCCGGTCGGCCCGAGGCTTTGAAGGCCCTCGCCTGCTCGCAGAGCTCCGACACGAGTCGATCCCGCAAGTCCAGCAGCCACTCCGCCGCATCCTTGTCCGTCGGGTGGGCGTTCAGGTGAGCGATTCCATGGTGCAGCGCTTCGGCAAGCTTCCCGGCGGCCGCGAGGGAGCGAGCTGCAACAAGCTGTTCCGGTGCTGCCTCCGCTTCCGGTTCCACCACGGGATCCCACTCCACGCAGCGGGCCTCACCGTTGGCGAATGAGAACACGAAGTGCCGACCGGAAGGCGAACTCGCGGCCCCGCGAGGCTCAATGGCGCAGGGAGACTCCCACCGGCACACTCCACCAGAGTCCAGGATCAAGATCCCGAACCCGGACTCGCTAGTTCTCAAGCCGACTGCGATCCGTTCGAAGTGGTCGCCACCGGCAATGCTGAGCGCGATGCCGGAAATGGGCATTCGCCAGGTGAGCCGTCCGGCGCTATCCACGCGAACCAGCTCCCCGGATTGCAGCCCGACCACCAGCTCACAGCCCGTTTTGCCCATACACAGTGCCGTAACGGGGGAACCCAGGGCGACCCGTGCCTGCACCTGCCGCATCGGATCCAGGATCTCGAGTTCGCCGCCCGTGGTGGCCATGGCGATCCTGCTGCCGTCGGCCGAAATCCCCACCGCAGCGATTGGCTCCGGACACTCTCGCGTCCAACCGACTCGCCCTGAGGCATCCCCGAAGGCAAGCGCGTGGGCCGAGCCCAGCGCGTCGCAATAGGCGGCGATGAACCAGCCGGTATCGGTCGCGAGTGCGCAGTCTATATACTGGGCACGGGTCTCCGGCATAAACCGCGCCTTCTTGCCGTCTCGAAAGAGGTAGAGGCTTTCGTGGGTGCGAGCCAGGATGAGGCGAGCGTCCGGGCGCGCGACGATCTGGCGGACCGTCTCCAGGGCAAGGGCCCCAACCTCATGGGAGGCGCCGTCGACGTCGGCCCGCAGCAGTTGGTACGTGCGGTGCTCGAACTCGTCCGGTCGAACCAACAGGCAGGTTCCATCGTCCGCCACGGAGCGAGGACCGGCCGCCAGCATGCCGCGCGATCGGATCGACCATCGGAGCTCTACCGGATCTGGTGTCACTCTTCGCTGACCCGTTCCAACTCCAGACGCACGATGCGATGGTTTCCGGTATCCGACACGTACGCGCCGCCGTCAGGAGACATAGTGAGTCCCGATGGAGACTTGAGGTTCCCCTGATCGGGCACTGCCTCCACCAGTTGAACCGAACGGCGCTTCGGATCGAGCAGTTGCAGACGGTGATTGCCCGCTTCCGCAATGAGGAGGTGGCCGTCGGGAAGCTCGAAGAGATCCTGGGGTTCGGCAAACTGGCCGCGTCCGATCCCGATGCTTCCGAATGTCTGCTGGAGTTGCAGGCTCGGACTGAACGCCATCACACAGTGGAGAAACCGATCCGCCACATAGACCCAACCCGACGGTCCCACATGGACCGCCTGGGGACTGCGAAACAGGGCCCCCCCGGTGGAGGACTCGGCCAGCACCGACACCAGCTCCCCGTACCGAGTCCATACGGTGATCCGACGGCTCTGCGAGTCCGCGACGAAGAGGGTCCCATCCGGCGCGAGGCAGAGGCTGGTTGGGCTCTGGAACTGAGTCGGGCCCGTACCGTGCTTCCCGAAACAGCCCAGGGGTTCGCCTTCCGGCGAAAGCACCTGGATGCGACAGTTGCCGTTCTCCAGCACGTAGATTCTGTTCTCGGCATCGACGGCCACACCGATGGGGTTCAGGAACTCCCCGGAACCCCGACCGCGTCTCCCAAGCGGCGCAACGTCGCCCTGCGGGGAGATCCGTTGGATACGATGGTTGTAGGAGTCGGCAATGAAGAGGTTTTGCTCACGGTCCAGGCACAGCCCTCGGGGGGATGCGAACTCCCCGGAGTGGGTGCCTCCGACACCGAAGGCCTCTGCCACCCGGAGTCGCAAGGGCGGAGCTTCCACGCTATCCTCAGGGGGCGCCAGGACGGTCGCCGGGGCTGACGTCACCGACCGCCGGGGCGGTCTGGCGTCTCCGATCTCCAGGAAGTCAAATCTACTGTCGGTCATCGAATCGTCACCAGCGGTTCAGTCGGTGGGGGTTGTGTTGAAGGTCCAATCCTACATAGTGCAGCGGAATCCCTTGATTGGGGTCCGAGGCGTGCTCTTTGCAGCAGGACTGCTTTCCATCTGCGCGGCCCAGAAGGGCGCCTGGGCGGCTCCGGCTCCGGTTGCCGTCGACTCGAAAGGGCGACTCACCATCCCAAAATCGCTGTGGTTGAGCGTCGGCGCTAAGAAGGGACCGGATGGGATTGTGCGCGTCCAGTTCCCTTCCCCTCCCGGGCTGCCGCGGGCGGTCGACGAACACGGTCACCCACTGCCCACATCACCGATCAAACTCTTCGTGCCGGTTCGCAGCGACGGCTCTCTAAAGATATCCCGAACGGTCCTTCCGGGGGGCCGAGGCGTTCTCCCGGGCGCACCGGGCACTCGCTTCACCGCGGCCACCGATGGTGATGGGCGTTTGGTCCTCAGCCTGGTGGCAACGGGCGGAAAGGCGCCGCCACGGGGCCGGAAGTAACGGTTCCCGAGGGATCGGTGGGCCGACACCGCTCAAGATCAGTTCAGGGGCAACTCCCAAAGCGTCAGCGTGTCCGCGCCCTTCACCAGAATCAGATTTCCATCGAAGGCGGGACTGGCCCAGGTGGTTCCATCGAGCAGAGCGTATCGTGCCGACTCCCGAAGCGTCGATCCCGCCTTGGCGTAAACGAGGAGCGTCCCATCAAAGGTGAACGCCAGCAGGTGCGTCCCGCCATCGTACAACGAGACCTGCTCGCCCTTGTCGCCGTCGCAAGCCCAGATCACTCGGCCTGTGGCGATGTCCATCGAAACCAACTGCCCGCGCCGCTTCTCGTTGACGGCGAACAACCGATTGCCGTCCAGGATGGGGCTGGAGGTCGACATCGTCACGTCGCGAGTCTCCCAGAGCCGGTCGGCGATCCAGATGTTGCCGCGCTTCTTCACCCTGAGCGCCAGCGTGCTCCGCTGGTTGCCGCCGCAGTAAACGACATCCCGATCGACCACCGGAGTGATGGAGTTGTGATTGAACATGTTTTGTCGCACCCGAATGCTCCAGAGCAGCGTGCCAGTCTCGGGATCCAGCCCCATCCAGGTGTTGTGAGACGCCGTTACGATCTGACGTTTGCCGTCCAGGGTGGCGAGTTGCGGAGAGGTGTACGCGGGGCCCTCCCCTCGGGCGGACCAGATCGTCTTGCCGGTGTCCTTGTCGAGCGCCAGGAAGGCGCCGACTTCGTCGTGACCCACGTGCACGTAGAGCTTCTTGCCGTCGATCAGGGGCGAGAGTGAGGCGCCGCAGATCGGCATCGGGGTCGGGAACTCGATGGAAAAGTCGCGCCGCCATAGCGCAGCGCCGGTCTGCGCATTGAGACAGCGGGTGCTGCCGTTCACCCCGATCACGTAGAGCTTGCCCTGGTGCACCAGCGGAGTCGATCTCGGGCTCTTTCCCAGTCTTCTGGCGGGAAAGATTACCGAGTCGAACGGTGCCGGGGTGCGATCCTGCCACACCAACTTTCCGGACTTCAACTCCATGCAGGAGGTGACTTCGACGTCCCCTTCTCGCGTCAAGACGAACGCTCGACCTCCGGATGTGACCGGCGACGAGTGCCCTTCGCCAATCTTGCGCTCCCAACGCTTCACCAGGTTGCTGGGAAGGGCTCTGGGAACGGTGAATCCGATGAGCCGGCCGTCCCGTTGCGGCCCTCTCCACTGCGGCCACCCCAATTGCTCGGCGCCGCCGGAAGCGCTGCACCCCATCGCCAGAGCGCCCATCAAAGCCAACCACGAACACTTCATCGCCACACCTCCTGCATCGTCCCAATCGCGCAGAAGCGATGGGAGCGACCTGTGGCGTTCTACACGATGGCGACTGCCAGCGGGACGGGGCAGCAGACGGGACGCATCAGCGGGACATCACGACGTGGACACCCTTCCACGGAGACTGAAAGGGCGTCTGGCTCTCAATCGCAAACCCGCGACGTGTGAACAGCGCGAGGAGATCATCGACTCGGCGCCACTGCGCGGCCTCATACATGCCGGATGACCCCTCCCCCTCTTCACCGTCCACCACTTCCAGGATCAGCCGGCCGCCGGGGCGGAGAACCCTCAGGATCTCGGTGATGAGCCGGTCGAAGTCGAAAGCGTGATCGAGGGAATTCGTGAATACGACATCCGCACTGGCGTCCGGGAACTGGATCTCGTGAAAATCTCCCACCAACACGTAGCGGTTGTTCGGCCCCGGATTGAGATCGATCCCCACCGCGAAACAGCCGAGGTCGAGGAAGGAACGCACTTCGGTTCCCACGCGGGCCGCGAGACACAGCGCGGAGCTCCCCGGAACGACGGCGCCGCTCTGGCGGAGTCGTTCGGCGAGGGCCGCATGGTAGCGACGGTCGTACCGCTCCAACCACTCCGGCTGAAGCGTCTCCAGCTTGGATCGCTGCAGGGCCAGATACTGCTCGTACGAGTCGTATTTCCGCCGGCGCAGCCCCTCGGAGTCGTCGGCCACCCAGGCAATAGCCGCGGCGGCACGCCGATCGCGTGCCGCCCGTAGGCTTCGCTGAAATCGGTCTCGCGTGCGGGCCCACCACCCGCGCCCGGTTCGTCCGGACGATTCCTTGCTCCTGGACATCAGCGGCGCGATCCGTCCACGTCTTTCACACAGCGGAATCCCATATGCGGGGTCGCGCTGATGCCATCATTGAAGTTTCGAGCGGCGACTCGATAGCCCTGGCACCAGTTCTCAGCGCAGAGAAACGAGCCTCCACGGATCACAAACTGGTCTCCCTCCGCGGGGCCCTGCGGGTTTTGTGCGGGGCTGGCCGAGTAATAGGTGTCGGAGAAGCGATCGTGAACCATCTCCCAGACGTTGCCGCCCATGTCGAACAGACCGATGGAATTCGGGGGGAACTGGGCTACAGGCGCGATGCCGTGGTAACCGTCGCTGCCCTCATCCTTCTTGGGAAACGGCCCCTGCCAGTAGTTCGCCAGGTACTTGCCTGCGGGATTCAACTCGTCCCCCCATGGATACTTTGTGTTGGTCGGACCCCCACGTGCGGCGTACTCCCACTCCGCCTCGGTAGGTAAGCGCTTGCCGGCCCACGCGGCGTACGCCTCGGCGTCCTCGTGACACACCTGGACCACGGGAAAATCGTCCCGGCCCTGGATCGATGTTCCGTCCCCCTCAGGGGTGCGCCATTGGGCGCGATCTCTCTTCGCCCAGTGGCCGGTCTTCCAGTCGAACACACCTGACCAACCGTACTTCTCGGCCACGGTGACGTACTTCGTCGCCTTCACAAACTCGGCGAACTGGCGGTTGGTCACTTCGGTTCGATCGATGAAGAACGACTTCACGGTCACTTCGTGAACGGGGCCCTCGTAGTCCCATGGGGAGCCGTTCACACCCATCCGGAAGCTGCCGCCGGGCACAAGCACCATGCCCTCCGGCGGGGCGGGCGCTGCCGGAGGCGGGCCGCAGCCGACCAGCGCCAGCGCCGCAAGCACAGAAACGGTCAGTATGAGAAGTCGCATGCGGGAGTTCAGGAACCGTTCGCCGTGCTGTCCGTGTCACGCCCTGGCGCAACGATCGGCACTAGTTTACCCCGGATTTCCCTGCCCTACGGAGTGGACCACGAGGCATTGCGGGGATGGGGGCATCTTGTGTCAATCTGGCAGAGAGTGGGTTTTGAGGCTTCCCCCCGCCGGAACGCTCGAAGTATAACGTCCTGCCGGTTTCCGGCCAGATCGACTTTCGCGGGTCTGGCGTGGGGCGAGAGCGTTCGCGCTCGAATCCGACGTCCTGTCGTGCAGCAAGTGCTCGGCATCCAGGGCCCAGGAGATGCTGCGGTGTTCGAGGCGCCGCGGTGTCGTCGCGCGACGAAAGGAGAGCATGCCTTGCTCAAACTACAACTACATACCTCGCGCCTCTCTCGGAAGGCATTGCTCGGAATCGTGATCGCCGGCACGGCGATACCGGCTTCGATTGCTTTCTCTGCAGAGAGTCGGGTCCTGGTCGACGGGAAAAGCATTCCCGTTTCAGGGGCCCATGAAACAGTGGCCAGGGTTCTCAGAGCGGCCGGAGTCGAACTCCGCGACTCTGATGAAGTGACGCCACCTCTGGACACCACCGTTACTGATGGCGCCGTCATTCGGGTCTCCCGAGTGCAACAGACGTCAGTTACCGAAGACCGTCCGGTGCCGTACCGGGTCGTCGTTCAGGCAGCGCTCGGAAAGCGGTCGCCGCGACATCCCACCGTCACTCGGCCCGGTCGTGCGGGCATCACCCGCGTGACCACCGAGACTCGGATTGTCGACGGACAGACCGTTGCAACCACCGTCCGGGAGCAGCAGGTGCTCCGCCCTGCAGTCGACCTTATCGTCACCTCGCGGGCGCCGTGGAAGCTCGGTTCGCGCGGCGTTTACACCGGCAAAAAGACTCTGACCGTTTCGGCGAGCGCGTATGATCCGGGGGTCGGGTCCTGCGGCAAGAACGCGTCGGGACGCACCTGCACCGGTCAGCGCGCCGGATACGGGGTCGTGGCGGTCGATCCGACCGTCATTCCCCTCGGCTCCAAGCTCTTCGTTCCCGGCTACGGCTACGGCATCGCCGCGGACGTGGGCGGCGCCGTGAAGGGGAATCGAGTCGATCTCGGATTCAACTCGCGCTCCGCCGCACTCCAGTGGGGCCGCCGGCGAGTGGTACTTCGAGTCGTTGACTGACCTGCCAGAGGTCAAGTCTCGTGCCGCGCTGCTGGAACTCCTCCGGCGGCGCGGCTTGCGGTCTCACCGGGATCGCGGCCAGAACTTCCTTGTCGAGGGGACCGCCGTCGCCCGTATCCTGGAAGCCGCCGAACTCCATCCCGACAGCACTGTGCTCGAAATCGGACCGGGCTTGGGTGCCCTCACTCTCGCCCTGGCTTCAGCAGCGCGCACGGTCGTGGCCGTGGAGATCGACTCGGGGCTCGTGGCAGCGCTTCGGGACGAGATCCTGCCCGGCATACCGGGTGTAGAACTCCATCACGCAGATTTCTTGCAGTGGGACATCGATGCCCGCTTCCCACCCGGTCAACCCCGCTGTCCGGTGGTGGCCAACATCCCCTACAAGATCACGTCTGCCATTCTTGCACGCTTGTTTGAGCGGCGGGATCGATTCGATCGGCTGCTGCTGATGGTCCAGAAGGAAGTTGCAGATCGACTTTCCGCGGCGCCCGCCGAGGATGATTACAGTTCCCTTTCGGTTTTCATGGCACTCAGCGGGTCGGTGCGAACCGTGGCCCGAATACCATCCGGCTCGTTCCTTCCCCGTCCCGACGTCGACAGCGTCGTGCTGCGGATCGATCTGAGGGAGCAGCCGCGGTTCGCAGATCTGCCCGATGCCGACGTGATGCGAACCGTGCGAGCGTGCTTTGCCCAGCGAAGAAAGCAGCTTCTGGGATGCCTCGTGAACGCCCGTTTCGGCGAACGATCAGCCGTCGAGGCGGCCCTCAGCCGGGCTGGAATCGATCCTACCCGGCGTGGGGAAACCCTGACGCTCGATGAGTTCGCCGAACTGACGCGCCGGCTTCGGTGAGGTCGTGAAGCGCTCCTACGACTCCCGCAGCTCCGAGAACGAGAACAACATCACCGCAGGGTCTTCCAGCAGTTGGCGCAGCGAGTCGAGAAACTGAGCGCCCTCAAATCCATCAATGTACCGGTGGTCAAGGGTGAGCGACAGGTGCGCCATCCGTCGCGGAACCACCTGTCCGTCCCTCACGGCGGGACGAACGGCGATCCGGTGGATCCCCAGCACAGCGACCTGCGGAGAGTTCAGCACGGGAGTTCCATGCAGGCTTCCCGCCGACCCGACGCTGCTCACGGAGAAGGTGCCGCCCTCCAGGTCTTCGTGGGCTAATCGACCGTTGCGCGCCAGCGCAGCGACACGCTCCACCTCTCGCGCCAACTCCATGAGGTTTCGAGTTTCGGCATTCCGGATAACCGGAACTACCAGACCCTCCTCGGTGTGCACAGCGATAGCGAAGTGCTGCTGCTGATACACAAGCAGATCTCCGCTCTCCGGATCGTGCCGCGCATTGAAACGCGGAAAGCGCCGAAGGGTCATTCCGAGTGCCGCCAGCACGAACGGCAAAAACGTCATCCGCGTGCCGGACTTCTCTGCGAGCGGCTGTACGCGCTCTCGAAGCCCGACCAACTCCGTGAAGTCAACCTCGTCCACCAGGGTGTAGGGCGCCGTATTACGCTGCGCGTCCATCAACCTCTCGGCGATCACCCGCCGCATCCCGCGGAGCGGCACCCGTTCCACCAGCGGACCGGCCGCCGTGTAACTCTCGGCGGCGGCCAGAACATCACTCTCTCGAATCCGGCCGCCGGGGCCGCTCCCGTCGATGGAGGGGACTTCCAGATCCAGTTCGCGCGCGCGTCGTCGAGCGGCGGGAGTGGCCCGTCTCCGCGAGCCCGTGGGCGGGGGCGCCTCGGGCAGCTCGGGATTGAAGACGACACCGCTGGCGGGTGCGGCCGGCGCGGATGGGGGGAGTTCCGTGACCGGCGCCGTCCCGGCAGGCGTCGCGGGCGCGGACGCCTCGGTGAGGATCTCCACCAGAACTGAGCCGACCGGCACGACCTTCCCCTCTTCCCCACACAGCCTCACCACGAGACCGGAAACGGGTGAAGGGAGTTCTGCGGTCACCTTGTCGGTCATCACCTCAACCAGGGGTTGATCGGAGCGAACGGTATCTCCCGCCCGAACCAACCAGCGGACGATCTCCCCTTCCGCCACACCCTCGCCCAGATCGGCCAGTCTAAACTCGTAGGTCATCCCAACTCCAACTCCCGCGAGCTAATAGGCTGCCACTCGCTGCAGCGCCTGCAAGACTCGAGCCACGGTCGGGAGATACTCTTCTTCCAGTGCATAGGGGAACGGTGTGTCCAGTCCGGTTACACGAAGGATCGGCGCGTGAAGCTGCTCGATGGCTCGCTCCGCCACCTGTGCAGCGAGTTCGGCGCCATACCCACATGCTTTCGGCGCCTCGTGGACAATCACCACCCGTCCCGTTCGTCTCACGCTTCGCAGTACGGTGTCGATGTCCATCGGCCAGAGCGTGCGCAAATCAATCAGATCGACCGAGCCGCCCGACACGGCAAATTCGGATGCAGCCGTCTGACAGAGCGGAACCATGGCGCCGTAGGTGAGCACCGTGACATCCTCGCCGCGCTCGACCACCCGAGCCAGCCCCAGCGGGACGATCTCTTCCTGCTCCGGAACCTCTTCTCGCACCGAGCGGTAGAGTTTCTTCGGCTCCAGGAAAATGACGGGATCCTCACACCGCAGTGCTGCCTTCAGAAGCCCGCGAGCATCCCGAGGCGTGGATGGCGTCACCACCCGGAGCCCCGCCGTGTGAACGAAGAACGCCTCCGGGCTCTGGGAATGATACAGCCCGCCATGAATTCCGCCGCCGACGGGACTCCGAACCACAACGGGCGCCGTGCTCTGCCCGCCCGAACGATAACGGATCTTGGCGAGTTCGTTCACGATCTGGTCGATCGCCGGAAAAATGTAGTCGGCGAACTGGATCTCACAGCACGGTCTGAGGCCCGTCAGCGCCATGCCCACTGCGGCGCCCACAATGCCGCACTCATTCAACGGCGTGTCGATCACCCGCTCATCGCCGAACTCCGCCTGAAGCCCCTCCGTGGCGCGAAACACGCCTCCCAGGCGCGCCACGTCTTCCCCCAAAACCACGATGCGTTCATTGCGCCGCATCTCCTCGCGCAGCGCCAGGTTGATCGCCTGGAT
>SYKE01000272.1 GCA_005798285.1 Actinomycetota bacterium | reverse complement strand
TGATCAAGGCGCGGAAGCCCAGCTTCAAGGCGATCGCCGTCGAGCCCGCCGCGTCCGCAGTGCTGTCCGGCCGTCCCCGCGGTCCCCATCCGATTCAGGGCATCGGCGCCGGGTTCATTCCCGATGTGCTCCGCACGGAACTCGTCGACGAGATCATCGCGGTGGAGAACTCCGACGCCATCGCCTTCACTCGCCGCCTGGCGCGTGAGGAAGGGATCCTCGCCGGCATCTCCTCCGGCGCCGCTACATGGGCGGCGGTTCAGGTGGCAAAGCGCGAAGAGAATCGCGGCAAGCTGATCGTGGTCGTTCTGCCCAGCACCGGCGAGCGCTATCTCTCCACCCCGACCTACGCCGAACTCGCCTAGTCGGTTCAGGACCATCCAGAGTATGAGCGCCACCGCACCGATCAAGGAAACCAAGGCTCAGCGCGTCGAGCGGCTGAAGCGAGAGTTCAACCCCTGGGACGGGCTGAATGAGATCCGCCGGTTCTCTCAAGAGGGCTTCGACGCCATTCCACCCCAGTGGGTGAACACCTACTTCCGCTGGTGGGGCGTCTACACCCAGGGCGACGGTATCGGCGCGGTGGGCGGCAAAGGGGGCGAGGGGAAAGCGCTTCCTTACTTCATGCTCCGCATTCGGATCCCCAGCGGGCACCTGTTCGCGCACCAGCTTCGCACGGTCGCGTCGCTTTGCCGTGAACATGCCCGCTCCAGCGCGGACATCACCGTTCGACAGAACATCCAGTTCCATTGGGTCAGCATCGAGTCGCTACCGACGGTGCTGGAGAAACTGTGGGGATGCGGGCTGAACAGCATGGGCGCGTGCGGCGACGTCACCCGGAACGTTACCGGCTGCCCGGTTGCAGGTCTGGACGCCGACGAGATCTGTGACGCGACCTCGCTCGTACAAAAAACCGCGGCCATGCTGGTCGGCAACCCGAGCTTCTACAACCTGCCGCGAAAGCACAAGATCAGCATTGCCGGCTGCACAAGCTGGTGCGCCTATCCAGAGATCAACGACATCGGGCTCACCGCCGTGAGGAACGGCGGAGACGTGGGCTTCAGCCTTCGCGTCGGCGGCGGGCTCTCCACCGAGCCGCATCTGGCGGCCCGGCTGCACGTCTTCGTTCGCGAGCACCAGGTCCTCAGCGTGGTCCGTGGCGTCACGGAGATCTTCAACGACGCCGAGGTTCTCCGCCAGAACCGCGAGCGAGCCCGTCTGAAATACCTCTTCCTGCAGCACGGTTGGACTCCCGACCGCTTCCGTGAGGAACTGGAGCGGCGGATCGGCTTCGCGCTGGAGGACGGAGTCGAGGAAACCCCACCCGTCGACGTGGTTCGCGATCACGTTGGAGTTCACGCACAGCGACAGCCGGGTTTGCATTTCATCGGCGCGTGCGTCGTTCGAGGACGGATCTCGCCCGAGCAGATGGAAGTTGTAGCCGATCTCGCCGACCGCTTCGGCAACGGTGAAGTCCGCACCACCATCATGCAGAACATCATCATCCCGAACGTTCGCACCGCGGATGTTCAGGCGGTGTGCGACGCTCTCGGCGCCGCCGGGCTCCCGGTAGACGGCTCGGTCTTCGCCCGGGGCGCCGTCGCCTGCACCGGTACCGAGTTCTGCAAGCTCGCCGTTGCAGAGACCAAATCGTTCACGCGGTGGCTGGTGGACTGCCTGGACGAGCGGCTTCCCGGGTTCGACCAGCAATTGAAGATCCATGTCACCGGCTGCCCCAATAGCTGCGGCCAGCACTGGATCGCCGACATCGGGCTCGAAGGCAAGAAGCTAAAGGTCGACGGGAAGATGATCGACGCCTACTACTTCTTCCTGGGCGGTTCGGTTGGGGCACACGCGGGCTTCGGCAGGAAAACCGGCTACCGCTGCGCGGCTTCCGACGTCCCGGAAGCCATCGAGCGCCTGGCCCGCCGATACCAGGCGGATCGCCACGGTGACGAGAACCTGAGAAGTTACCTCGCACGCCACCGCGAAGACGAACTGAGAAGCATTCTGGCGGGCGTCGCGGCGCCCGAGGTAGCCAGAGACGAGCCGCTCGACGCGGCTCCCGTCGGCGTGGACGGCTAAGCGGCCGCCCGCCATTCAGAAGAGAAAGAAAACTCGAGCGACATGCATTCCCTGATCGCCCCCCACGGGGGCACCTTGATCGATCGGACGCTCTCCGGCGCAGCCGCCGAGGAACTTCGCGCCCGTGCGGGCTCGCTGAAGTCCGTCACGCTCGATAACCGCCAGAGCTCCGACTTCGAGATGATCGCCACGGGAGGGCTCAGCCCGCTCACCGGCTTCATGAACTCCGAAGCGTACCAGTCGGTCATCGACACGCTCCACCTCCCGGGCGGCAAACTCGCGTGGACCATCCCGATCGTGCTGGCGCCGGAAGACTCCGTAACCGACGGCCTCTCCGTCGGTCAGGAGATCGCGCTCTACTACGATGACGGCGCCACCCTTGCGGGAACGCTCGCCATCGATGAGATCTTCCCTCTCCAGAAGGAGCTGGAAGCACAGCGGGTCTACCGCACCACCGACGGCGCGCATCCGGGCGTGGCGGCGGTCTATGCTCAGGGCTCCCGCGGCATCTCGGGCAGCATCCAGGCCGTCGCGCTCCCTCCGTATGGCGACTTCGCCGCCGAACGCCTCACGCCGGCCCAAACCCGCGCCGCCTTCGGCGAGCGGGGCTGGAACACCGTCGTCGCGTTCCAGACTCGAAACCCGATCCATCGGGCGCATGAATACATCATTCGCTGCGCCATGGAGATCGTGGACGGCCTGCTGCTCCATCCGCTCGTCGGCGCCACCAAGGGCGACGACATCCCGGCGAATGTGCGAATGGACTGCTACCGGGTGCTGCTCGACAACTACTTCCCGCCGAACCGCGTGCAGCTTGCCGTGAACCCGGCGGCGATGCGCTACGCGGGTCCGAGCGAGGCGATCTTCCACGCCCTCGTGCGGAAGAACTACGGCTGCACCCACTTCATCGTGGGCCGCGACCATGCTGGAGTCGGCAACTACTACGGCACCTACGACGCGCAGAAGATCTTTGACGAGTTCGACGCGTCAGCCATCGACATCACGCCGCTCAAGTTCGAGCACTCCTTCTGGAGCATTCGAGACGGCGGCATGGCCACCAGCAAGACTTCCATCGCGGCGCCCGAAGAGCGGATCAGCCTCTCAGGCACCAAAGTCCGCGAGATGCTCCGCGACGGCATCGAGCCGCCCGTGGAGTTCACGCGGCCCGAGATCGCGCGCATCCTCATCAACTTTATGCGCAGCTCCGGCTGATCCCACCCCACGCTCCGGCGCCACCCCGCGCCGGAGCGACCTCAAGGTCAGAGGGGGACGCGGATGGGGCGGGTTGAACGGGTGACGGAGTTTCGAGTGGCTGACCCTGACCAGCCGTCCAACGGTGCTTCCTAACCAAGACCCTGCGGACCGGGTAGCGCCAACCACTGACCTGCGGGGCGCCCGGGGACCACGGCATCGGCCCGCAGGGCGATGCCGGCCCCATTAGTCCGGGTCGATCCAGAGGATGGCGTCGCCACGTTCAATGGGCTTGCCGTTCTTCGCAGTGATCTCCACCACGGTGCCGGCAATGTCCGCGTGGACTTCGCTGAACACTTTCATCGCCTCGATGAGGCCGATCACCTGCCCGGCTTCCACGTGGGCGCCCTCTTCGGCGAAGTTGGGCTCCGTCGGCGACGGCGCACGGTAGAACGAACCCGTGAGAGGCGCATTCACGACGACCGCCGTGGGCGGCCGAGAAGGGCCCTGAGTCTTGCGGCGGGGCGACGCCTGAGGCAAAATCAGCTCTGCCGGCGACACGACCTCGCCGGACGATACCGCTCCGGTCACGCGATAGCCGACCTGCACCTTGAACTTCAGGTCGCCCTCTTCCACCGTCAACTCGTCCAAACCGTGTTCGACCGCCAGTTCCATAAGACGGCCGTAGGCCTCGATTTCGGGGTACTGCTTCACTCTGTTTCCTGTCCCGCCGGGGGCGCCTGCACCGGCAGCAGGGCAGACGCAACCGGTCCGAATTCAATCAGGGCCCGCTCAATGACTCGGCGCAGTTCATCCTGGCGGATGGCGGTGGTGAGCTCACCCCGGGTCTTTTCGATGATACCGCGGGCGCCGTCCGTCGTCCGGCGCAGGCCTCCCGTGAGGGCGTCCGGGTAGTCAATGGTAACGAGAATGTGGTAGATCTCGTCCATCGCCGTGAGCATGCTCTCCGCCGCCGGTATCTCTCCGCGGCGCATCAGGTCCAGCGTGCGACGCCGCATCTCACCGATGCACTCACCCAGCCCGTTGAGGTACGCCGCCGGCTCCACTCTGAGCGCCTCTGGTTCCGGAAAGGGCTCGCCGGAGATCACTGCCAGAAAGGCGCAAGCTTCAGCGTACTCCTTCTGACAGTCGTGAACATATCCGGCGTGGTAGATCTCGGGATACCCCACCAGCGCGTCGCTCAGTTCAGAAAGAGATTCTCCCACGCCGCGGAGCATCTCCCGAGCACGATCCGTCTCCAGACGGTGCGCCGCCCGAATCGAGTTGGCGCAGGTGCGGATTGCCTCCCGCGAAATCGCCAGGCTCTCATCGCGCACCCGACTGCGACCGTCGAGTTGCCACCGGATCCGCTCCGCCACTTTCTCCAGGCTCACGCAGTCTGCTCCATAATCCACCGGTCCCGAAGCCGTCTCAGGTCCCCTCGAGATTGCACACGGGCAAAAAACTGGCTGGACAGCTCCTTCACGAACGGCCCCAGCGCATCCTGCAGCTCTCCCAGGGTTTCCGACGGAGTCGGTTCCATTGTGGGAGTCACGCGCACATCGCGCGTACTGGAGTCTTCAAACTCCTGCGGTTTGAAGTCGTACCAACAGCTCAGCACCTGGTCACCCAGCACGGCCGCCTGAATAGTAGCACGATGGTTTCGGCCCGTGCGTCGGCACCGCACCGGTCGGGTGTCCACGTACTGCCGCAGCACCCCCACTGTGTTCTCGATGAACGGGTAAGGCGCCGAAAACTGGAACGTGCCGTCGCCCTGGTCGGTCACTCTCCCGTCGGGAGTGCGGAGCAGCGCGTCGAGCTGGGACCCGCGGTAGCCGGTTACCTCTTCGTAGGTGTGGACGAGGCGCGGGGAGAGCACCGACGCCAGTTCCTCCGCGAGCAGGCGCCGCTCCGGCTGACGAGCCGCCAGCGCCAGCACAGCCGTCCGATCCAGGACTCGAGATCGAGTCCCCACGCTGCGATGAGACGGCGTGAGCGCTGCAACGGCGCCACTGTTCGAGGGAGCCACTTCCAGCGAAAACCGCCGAACTTCATCCGCGGTGCGAAGCCCCATCCCAACGGGTATCCAGGGAGCCAGCAGCGAGCCCGAGGGAGCTCCATCGACCAGGCTCGTGACCAGCCAGCGGTTGTCCAGCAGCTCATCCAGCAAAGGCGGATTGAGCCATTGGATCTGCTCCAGCGACTCCGAGCCGCGAGGCACGCTCTCCACCGGACCCAGCAGCAGCACCGCGCCCACCTCGTCGGCAGGCATCACGACCGATGCGCCCCGCTGCCGCCCCCGTTCGCGGTAACCCGACAGCAGCAGCGCCGCGCCCGGCGCCGACTCGTCGACACCGATCCCCGTACAACCACCCAGCCGCACCTTCATTCGAGAGGCGACCGGCTCCAGCAGGGAGATCCAATCATCGACATTGGATGCGCGCGGTGGTGAGTCCCGCAGGGCCGCGGCCTGCTGGTCCGGCACCCAATCGAGCATGGGGCAGAAGGCGCGGAAGCGCTGCGCGACACTGAAGAAGTCGGCCGGCCGGGTCGGCGCCGAACGCGCGTCACCCCGGAGCAGGATGACCCGACGTCCCTGGGCAATTTCACCCAGGTGTCGCACGAGCGGACGCAGCCGGGTACGCGCGGCCGCGCGGCCGCCGCTTCCGGCGAGAATAGAAGTGAAGTCGGCCCCGGATCCACCCTGCACGCCAAGAATCCGGAAGGAGCCGTCGAGTGCCGCGACGCACTCGAGCACCAATAGAAGTGGGGTCACAGTCCAGTTTTACCCACCCCGAAACGGGAGTGAGTAGGACTTACGGCCCAGCGCAATGGTATGAATCAGGGATGCCCTTTGCGGGTGTCCCAACTATCGGACGGAGCAGTTCTCTATGAATCGTCGTCGTGCCATGAAAACCGTGGGTGCGGCATCCGGCACTCTGGTGCTGGCGCTTACCAACCAGGCGGTCGCCGTCGACACGCGCGCGGAACGACACCCCACGGCCCGTAAGGAATCCGATGGCTCGGTGACCCTTCGGAACAAGCACCTCACGCTGGTGCTTCTTCCCTCTGATCAGGGCTACTCACAGCTCACCGTTTACCCGGCTAGCCGCGCGACCCAACCCGAGTCTCGCGCCGCCGCGGTCGGCTCTCTAGCGAGCGTCACTGCCGCCGGCGAGAAGGCCGGAGCGACCACGGTCTTGCGGGCGACTCGTGCGGATGTTTCCGGCCGCTCGGTCCGCCTGTCCGGCCGCACTGAAACTCCGTCGGGCGCATGGGACCTTCAGGCGGAGTTGACCATCGGCTCCGAGCCGTGGGTCGAGTGGCGCGTCACGGCGCGTCCCGCGGCGGGAGCCGGGGTCGCGCGCGTGAGCGCACTGCCCCTTGAATCGGATGTTCTGGACGATCGGGAGGCGCTACTTCCGGGCGTTGCCTTCATCGGCCGCGAGCCGATGCTCCAGCAGCCTCCAAAGAGCCTCAACCAACCCCTGATGCCGGACCCGCTGAGAATCACGGTCCCCGTGGTGGCAATTGCTCAGGGAGAGACACTGGTCGCTCATCTCTGGGATCCCGCGGGCAGCTCCGGTCCGGTCAGCGCCCTCCTGCAGGCGCCTGCGCTGGAACAGGGCAAGAACCGCATCGAAGTGTTCTTGAAAGCCTCCACCGCCGGCGACTACACGCTCAAGGGCCGTTTGCTGGTGATGCCGGAAACCTCGGACCCGGCCGCGGCCGTGCGGCACTGGACGCGAGCCTATGGCTTGCCCGCCGCCGCCGACGTCGATGGGCGTGGAGTGCGCTCCGCAGCCCGCGGCGCCTTCACCCGCACGCTGTGGCGCGAGCGGCAGGCCGGCTGGGTCGAGAGCAACCCGCCCGGTTCGGCGGCGCCGGAAGCCGATGCCGCCACAATCCTCGCACTGTGGATGGACGGAGCCGGCACAGCGAGCGGATCGCAGTTGAGCAAAGCGCTCGATTCGCTCCGGAAGGATCGTCCGCTGCCGCCCCAGCTCGCCTACCGCCTCGGCGACGTTCGCGCCGCGCTGGACGCCATGCGCGCTTCAGTGGACGAACTCATTGCCACACAATTGCCGTCCGGCGCCTGGGTCGCGCCCAGCGCTTCGGAGAGCCTGGACGCCGTGCCGCCGACGGCGGTTGGCGTAGTGATGTCTCACGCCGTCCCAATTCTGGGCTACGGCGCTCTCTCTGGAGATAGCGCCGCCGTGGGAGCCGGCATTCGAGCGCTCGAGTACGGTGGCCTGGGCTCGCTTGGCAGCGAGAAAAGTCGCTTCCGCGTCCCTTCCGGATCCCGTCTCGGTGAAATCCCGCTGGATGTGCCGGACCTGCATGCCGCCGCCACCGCTGCCGAGGCCTACGTCCTGGGGTATCAGCTCACCGGCGAGGACCGCTACCTGGATCTCGCCCGCTACTGGGCAGACCTGGGACTCTCCTTCGTGTACCTCTGGAAGGACGGCGACCGGGGTGCGATGGCGTATGCCTCCGTGCCCACCTTCAGCGGCGCCGACGACTCGCCGGCCCGCGCAACTCAGGCGGTGGGACTCCTGTTCGGACGCGTGCTGCGGTACCTGGACGACGTTCGCCCGGATCCGCTCTACGATCGGGTAAGCCGGGGAATTCTCGGGTCGGCGCAGCTCCAACTCTTCCGGAGCGGCGACAATGCCGGCCTGCTCTCATCCGCCTGGAACATCGCCGACAACACGCCGGAGGGCGTGGCGCTGTCGCCGGTTCCGGTGCTGGACCTGCTCTCCGCGATTGAGGGCTACGATACTCTGGTCTCGCACATCCGTACCCGCGTGGGGCCGGATCGGATCTACGTCGCCAGCGGCGCCACCATTGAGCAGCATTCCACCAGTTCGATGCGACTGCGGCTTCGGCTTCGGTGGATCGCCGACCAGGAGACGGTGACCACGCTCACCGGCGTCCGCTCCCGACCGATTCGAGTGGAGGTGAACGAGTCCACCCTGCGGCGGCTCGGGATTCCGCTGACCCAGAAGTACCTACCGGAAGCCCGAGAAGAGGGAGCCACGGGTTGGCGATGGGATGCGGAGACGGGGACCGTCACCCTCCGTCTGCGTCACACCGGCGGGGGAGACTGGGTGGAGTTCCGGTGGCCCGATCCCAAGGATCGGGAGCGGGTGGATCAACCAGACGCGAAGGGCAGGCCGGAGAGATAGGGCTCCGCGAGCGGCGCAAAACGAAACGGGGAGAGAACTCCGGTCGAGTTCTCTCCCCGTTTTCGATTCTGGTTGGAACGAAGCCCGGCCGATGCCGAACTCCCGCGTGCGGACTAGGCGGCGGCTGCGGCGGCTTTTACCGCGTTCAACTTCTTTGCCAGACGGCTCTTGCGACGATCCGCGGCGTTCTTGTGAATGATTCCCCGCTTGGCGGCCTTGTCCACGATCGAGGCGGATGCTGCGAAGAGCTCCATGGTCTCATCGCTGCCGGCGGCAATGGCGGTTCGCGTCTTCTTGACGTAGGTCTTAATCGCGCTTCGCACCGACTTATTTCGCTCGGCACGCTTTCGCGATTTCTTGATATCCCTGAGTGCTGACCTGAGGTTGGCCACAGTTGTCCCTCTTCCGACCGTTGAACGCCTGGAGTATAGCAAGAGCATGGCTGCGAACGCAACCCCGGACGCGCCCCACCCATCCGCCGCTGGACGGGTCGCGTCCGCGGCAAAGATCATGGTGGCCGCCATCTTGCTCAGCCGAGTTTTGGGCCTGGCCCGCGACATGGTGGCCAGTTACTACTTCGGCGCGAAGGTCTCGCCCGTCGCCGACGCCTACAAGTCCGCCTTTCGGCTTCCCGATCTTCTCTACTACCTCATTGCCGGCGGAGCGCTCAGCACCGCCTTCATCCCCGTCTTCACCGAGTACCTGGAGGCCAAAGACGAGGAGAACGCCTGGAAGGTCTTCAGTGTTTTCGGCACTGTCATCTTCATTGCGCTTTGCGGACTCATCATCGCGGGTGAGGTCTTCACCGAGTCGCTCCTGACACTTCTGGCGCCCGGCTTCCCACCGGATAAGCTGGCGCTCACCGCCAGCCTCACCCGAATCATCCTGCCCGCACAGCTCTGCTTCTTCGTGGGCGGCCTGATGATGGCCACGCTTCAGGTTCGTAACCGTTTCCTGATCCCGGCCCTGGGGCCGGTGGTGTACAACCTGATGATCATCATCGGGGGCGTCATCGGGGGAGTTGCTTACGGCTCCTACTACGGGATTTACGGCTTCGCCTGGGGCGTCGTTGCCGGGGCGATCGTGAGCAACGTGTTGATGATGCTGTGGGAGATGCGGCGCGTGGGCTGCCGCTACCGGCCCTCGCTCGACATCCGCCATCCAGGGGTGGTCAAAGTGGCCCGGCTGATGGCGCCCGTCTTGCTCGGCCTCTCGCTCCCCCAGCTTCACATTATCCTGACGACGCCGTTCGCCAGCCGCCTGGATCAGGGCGCCGTTACCTGGCTCGATAACGCCAACAAGGTGATGCAAATGCCGCTGGGGATCTTCGCGCAGGCGCTGAGCGTCGCCATCTTCCCAACGCTCAGCTCTCTCGCCGCTCGCCGGGATCTGCCCGAACTGCGCAAGCACTTCAGTCTCGGACTCAGGGCGATCCTCTTCCTCACCATCCCCTCGGCAGCGCTGACGTTCGTGCTCGCCACTCCCATCACGGCTCTGCTGTTCCAGCGAGGAAACTGGACGTGGGACGACACGGTTGCCACGGCCTCCGCCACCGCCATTTACTCACTCGCCATCTTCGCGGTCTCCGGGCAGCAAATCGTGAACCGGGGATTCTATGCGATGCAAAACACGCTCACCCCGATGCTGATCGGAACGGTCGCCACCGTCGGCTTCATCGGGCTCAACGCGGTTCTGATGGGTCCGCTGAAGACAAACGGCCTGGCGCTCGCCTACGTCATCACCAATGCAGTGACGTTCGGCGGACTCCTCGCGGCTTACCATCGGCACATCGGCGGACTACCCCTCGTGGAGATCGCCACTTCCGTCGGGCGGGTGACGCTGGCCTCCGCGGGGTTGGGAGCCGCGGCGTGGGGTACGGCAACCGCGCTTCAAACGGCGCTCCCCGCGTACGGTCCAACCGGGGTTCGTCTCCTTCCCGCCCTGCTCCAGATCGGTCTCTCGACCACAGTGGGTGGCATCGCGTACCTGGCTCTGGTGCGGCTTTTTAAGGCGCCCGAGTCGGAATTCGTCTTCGGCGCCGCGATGCGCAAGCTGCGCCGTACCCGGGGAACACCAACCGCAGAAAAGTAATTCTCGCGGAAGTGCAAGATTCCGCGCGACTAGGCGTCATGATGACCAGAGAGTTCGCGCGCACCCCACTCCGCTCCCCGCATCGCGAGCTCTCCAAGTACGACCCATGACATCGGATGACTTGCTGGTTCGAGACAGTATGAAGGGCGACGAGGAGGCATTCCGCCTCCTCGTCGACCGCTATCGAAGCTTGCTCCACCATCTGGCTGTCGGCGTCCTGCAAGACCGCGATCTCGCGGCCGACGCCGTTCAAGACGTGTTTCTGAAGGCGTACTCCTCGCTCTCGGACTACCGGGGCAAGGGTCTGTTTCAGGCGTGGATCCGCCGTATTCTGGTGAATCACTGCCTCTCCGTGCTTCGACAGCGCCACAGCTACCTCTCCCTCGATGAGCTCGACCGTGACTTCGCGGACCGCGATCGGGGTCCGGAAGAAGCCGCATTGGCCAGGAACGACAGCGAGGCTCTACGCCAGGCGATGTCGCGATTGCCCGCCAACTACCGGGCCGCCCTCGTGCTAAGGGCCGTGGAGGGGCTGAGTTACCGCGAGATCTCCGAACTGCTCGGCGTGCCGGACAGCACGGTGGAGAGTTGGATTCACCGAGGCCGCATGCGAATGCGAACCCTCATCACTCCAGACGGTCAGACCGCACCGTCCTCTGGGCAGCGCGCCCGCGTTATCGGATGGGATCGAAGATGAATTGCGCTGAGTATCAGGATCGACTCTCCGCCTACATCGACGGTGAGTTGGCGCGCTGGAGCCGGGTCAAGCTGGAGAGTCACCTGCGCGGCTGCCTCGAGTGCCGGGCCGTGATGCGGGAATTGCAGCAGCAAGACGAGGCCATTCGAACGGCGATCCAGGCGCTCGAAACGCCGGACTACCTGACGGGAGCCGTAATGCACCGCATCCCTGCGTTGCCGCCGGCTCGCCGGGCCCGTGCCGTGTGGCCGTGGGTGGGCGGCCTGGCGTTGGCGGGAGCTCAGGCGGCGGCGCTGATTGCCGCCTGGGTTTGGGGTTTCCAGAGCGCGGTTCGTACCGCGGGAAGTCCGACCTCTCAACCGACCGTTTCGGCCAGCTCGATCTCCGGCAACGTGGTGCCCACCAACCCGGGCGTGATGCCGGTGGCGATGCCCGCGATGGGACTGCTCGGCAGCCGCCCTTCGCAGGACGCCGCTCCCCAGCCAACCACTACCGAGACCGCATCCGCGCCCGGCGGAACGAAGAAGAAGGCTCACCGAATCCGAGGCCGGGTCAACCTGTACGGGCTTGCGGCTCCACAGGTTTTCTGGTCCGTGGAGGCTGCCCGACCATGACCACCGCATCCTACCCGATCTCTGCTCTTGCGGGCGCCTCTGAGCGCGCTCGAATCCTCGCCACCCCTCCCCAGCGCGAACTCGAATCTCTCCTCCTTCGGCAGCGTGGAGCAGTGTTCGCCTTCATCCGCCGCAAGGGATTCAGTGCCGAGGACGCCGATGATCTCACCCAGGAAACGTTGGTCCGCGCGTACCAGCACCTTGGCGCGTTCCGCGGCACCGCCGTCACTGCCTGGCTGTACCGAATCGCATCCAACGTCTCGGTCGATCACCTGCGCCGAAGGCGGCTGCCGACCATGCCGCTGGACGACGCGCTGGAGTCGATCGCGGGGGAAGACGACCCGTGCCGGGATCTCCACCGGCAGGAGGACACAGCCTGGGTGCGTGAGCTGATTTCAACGCTGCCCGAGTGCCATCGGAGAGTGCTGGTGCTGAGGTTCTTCGAGGATCGATCTCTCGCCGAAATCGCCTCAGCGCTCGGCTGCTCTCCACTCGCGGCCAAGCTTCGGGTTTTCCGAGCGGTTGCGGCGCTCCGCCGAAAAATCGCATCCGGATGGATGGAAACTTAAACTGTTTCAGATCCGTCTACTACATCAAAAGTAGGACGGAGGATCCGGTGGCAACCTGCCGACAATTCGTGCGCTCGATTTTGGCCTGTGCTCTCACGTTGACGACCGCCGCAGCGGCGACGGCCGCCTCAGACGCACGCGCGTTTGATCGCGTCCGTTCGAGCGCGCCGGACTTTGCCGCCATCCGCCTCCTGGAGCGTAAGGGGCTGCCCACCGGATTCCCCGGCGATGCCTTCGACGGCCGAAAGCCGCGAACCCGTTTCGAATTCTGCACTGCCGTTGAACGGCTCTTTCGGGCCGCTCGAGATCGCTGGACCGCCACGCCTCCCGGACCCGCCGATGACGCGGCCCTGGCGGCGCTGGAACAGTTGCTGAAGGAGTACCGGCTCGGTGTCACGGATCTCGGCGGCGACCCCCAGGAGATGCTCGACACCCTCGCGCAGCTCAGATTGAGCATTCCGCGGTCCACGCTGCGAACGTCCTCCCGGTCCGGCTTGAGCCGCTCGCCCCTCGCCGGGTCAGCCGCGCTCCAGCGCTCCCTGTTGAGCCGTCCCGACGGTACCGGCAGCATCCGCAGCGACTCGGTGGCCTCCTCCGGAGCATTCGGCGCGGGCTATGTCGGCCTCCGGGTGGACCCAGCGGATCGCCTCCTGACGAGCGATCGCCTCGCGCTGGTCGATCCCACAGATCTGCTCGGCTATCGCGCCCAGTTCAGCATGCCGCTTGGTCGCTATCTACTGAGCGCCTTTGTCGAGCGGGAGGCCGCCCTCTCGGATCGCTACGGCTTCCTCTACCCGAATCGAGCGCTCGGCCCGACGGCCGGGTACGGCGGCGGTGTCGCTGGACCTCTGGTGGGTCGGCTCGGCTTCCGGGTCGAGACGGGTCGCTTCGAGCCGGTGATCGAAGATCCCACCCACACGCTGTTCCTGAGAGGCTCGCTGCAGTACCGGCTCGCGGCCGGTCTCAGCCTTGATCTCGGATTCGAGCGCAGTCGGGCGTTCGGGCTGCCCGGCGATGTGACCGACAACACCGCGTACAGCATCGGCATCGGCCGAGAGTTCGGCAGGAACTCCCGCTTCGATCTTCTCTACCGAACGTTCGGCGCCCGCAACCAGGGCGCCGACTCCGACTCGCCCTCCTTCCGCGACAGTGGCGCCCTCGGCCGTATCACCGTCCGCTTCTAAACCGATTCCCTTCAGAACAGCTCCGATACAGGCTCCACGTTTCCGACGATCGCGAGCGGACGTCCGTCGGGAGTGACGTACTCCTTGTGGTAGTCGACTCCCAGGGCCCTATAGAAGGTTGCCGCGAGTTCCGGCACTGAGACGGGCCGCGAGGTGGGCTCGCCGCCGACGGCATCGCTGCTGCCGATGACGCGACCGAGCTTCACGGGTCCGCCGCCGAGCGCTACCGGGAAGAGCTGCGGCCAGTGATCGCGCCCGGCGGCCGGATTGACGATGGGCGTCCGGCCAAATTCCCCAAAGGCAATCACCAGGGTGTTGGAGAGCATCCCCCGCTGATCGAGATCTTCCAGGAGCGCCGAATAAGCTTGATCAAACGGCGGGAGCAGCTCATTCTTCAGGCGAGAAAAGTTGTCGGCGTGCGTGTCCCAACCGCCGTTTGAAACGGTCACGAAGCGCACTCCCGCTTCCACCATCCTGCGCGCGAGGAGGCAACTCTGCCCGAACCGATGCATACCGTACCGTGCTCGGAGTGGCTCGGGCTCATCGTCGAGGCGAAAAGCCTTTTTGGCCGCCGGTGAGGCCACCAATTCGAGTGCCCGCGCCACAAAGCCATCCATCGTCCGAGTGATCTCACCCCGAGCTTCGGCGGCGGCTCGAAAGGTATCCAGTGCGGACAACATCCGCTGCCGGCGATCGTAGCGGTTCTGCTTCACGCCGAACGGAGGCTGGACTTCCCGGACGCTGAACCCTTTTTTCGAGGGGTCATCCCCAATGTTCAACGGGTTGTGAATATCGCCCACGTAGCCGGCGCCTTCGGATTTGATGCCGCCGAAGAGCACGTAGGGCGGGAGGCCGTTCCGGTAGCCCTTCTCCTTCGCGACCACAGACCCGAAAGAGGGGTAGGTGATGCTCGGATTGAAGCGATGGCCCGACTGGAGTTCGAATTGTGCGGTGTCGTGGTTCCCATCGGCGTGATGAACCGCCTTGAGGAGCGAAAACTTGTCCGATATGGCAGCGATCCTGGGAATCAATTCGCCGAACAGTTCCCCATTCTTTGCCCGCGTGACGCCGAACTCCCCCCGAATCTCTTTGGCGGCATCGGGCTTTGGGTCGAACGTCTCGTGGTGGGACGGTGCGCCGACCAGCCAGAGCATGATGCAATTGATGTCGGGCGCGTCGGCTTGAGCGGCCTGGGCCCGCAAGACCTCCGGAAGTGTGAGACCGAACGCCCCCACACTTCCGAGGCTCAAGAAGTCCCGGCGACTCCGGCCGGTGCAGTCCCGGTTCATTCCGGTCTGAAAACTGAACATCGTTCTCGCCTCTCAGTGCTGCAGGAGGAACTCCTGCGAATTCAACAGCGTCCACAAGAGATCCTCAAGACCCTCGCGGATGTTCTGAGCTTCCGCGAGGAAGCCGAGGGATCGCTTCATCTCATCAGGACGCGGGTAGCGGGTGAAGGTGGCGGCGTAGAGATCCCGAACCAGTTCCTCGGCCGAGGCTCCTGCTCGGACCCCCTGGGCAATCCGTCCCCCTTCGTCGGCGATGCGGTTCTGCATGTATCCGCTGTTCAGAAGGAACAGAGACTGGCTCAGATTCGGATTGTTGCTCCGTTCGCACTCGCAGACAGTGGCTCGGGTGGGCCGGCCAAAGGTGTCCAGCAGCCCGACTTTAGCGAGACTCGGATCCGGGAGCGAGATGGCCCGATAGCTTGCCGGCAGCCCGGGGAAGCGTTCCGCCTTGCCGGTTGCCGCGCTGATGGCATCCAGGAGCTGCTCCGCCATCAGCCGGCGGGAAATCGCGTGGGAATAGTAGCGATCATCCGCCTCATTAGCCCGGGTCGGTCGGGATGAAAGCCGATAGGTTCGGGATGTGACGATGCGACGCATCAACGCTCGGAGGTCGAAGCCGCCGCGAACGAACTCCTCCGTCAACCGGTCGAGGAGCTCGGGATGGCTCGGAGGGTTCGAGGAGCGGATGTCATCCACGGGCTCAATGAGCCCACGCCCCATCAGCCTCCCCCAGACGCGGTTGACCACCGTGCGGGCGACGAATGGATTGCTCGGGCTCGCGAGCCACTCCGCCAGAGCGGCCGGCCGGGCGGGCGCGTCCGGCTCCAGGTCTGGTCCATCCAGGGTATGAGGCTTCACGGGGCTCCCGGTCCTCGGGTGATCCACCTTGCCTTCGGCGGTGTGAAGCACGAGGACCTCGGTCGGCGACTGCTTCCGCTTCACCCCTGGGAAAAAGGCCGCGAGGCCGTAGTAGTCGTTTTGAGTCCAGCGCTCGAAGGGATGATTGTGGCACCGGGCGCACTGCAGGCGGATCCCCAGGAAGACCTGACTGGTGGTCTCCGCCAGATCTTCGGGGGTGGCGGCGGCGTTGTAGAAGTTTGCCGCGGCATCTTGAACCGTGGATCCGTGCCCGCCGATCAGCTCTCCGACCATTTGATTGAACGGCTTGCCGTCTCTCAGGGAGGTCCGAAGCCAGTTGTGGAGAGCCCACATCCCCTTTTCGCCCGAGGTCTTCTTGGTGTTCCGTAGCAGATCCCCGAAGTAGAGCGCCCAGAAGTCCACCCACTCCTCGGTCTGGAGGAGACGATCCACGAGACGATCCGGCGCATCGGGACGAGTAGCGGCATCCTGGAGGTATTGATCCAGTTGGGCGCGCGTGGGGAGCGTACCCGTCAAATCGAGCGACACTCGACGCAGGAACTCCGCCGGGGTCGCTTCCTCGGACGGCCGCAGACCTAACCTCTCCCAGCCGCGTCCGATCTCTTCATCCACCAGATTTGTGGTCTTCCACCGGAGTGGCACTGCCGGACGCGGAAACGGCACCAGCACCCGAACCACGGCAACCTTGCCCTGGTAACGGGCGACAATGGGGGCGATACCGCTTCCTGCGGCCGTGATCAAGCCGCCGCCGTCAACATTGGCAACCCCTTCGCTGCCGGACTGAATGAGCGCCAGGCGAGTGACATCGACCGTTCGACCATCGCTGTAATGCGCCGTGAGTCGAGTCTGCCGCCGATCCCCGCGCGCCATCTGGGCCGCGGAGGGAGACGCCGAAACGCCGGTCAGCGACGGCTCGCTCGCCAACGGAGCAGGGGCGCCATCGGCAAGCCATCGGGAAAGAATGCGGCGAGGAAGGCTGCCCTCCGGGAGACGGAGTCCACCGGCATGGGGCACCGCCATGGTCGCCTTTAACAGCAGCAGGCTTTGTTCGGGTCGCGTCCGATTCACCCGGCGCCCCCCGCCATCCCGCACCAGCGCCGCATAGTCCGCTTCGGGAGCATAGCCGAGGAGGGAGAGCTTCAGGCCTCCTCGACCAAACTGACCACCATGGCAGGCTCCCTGATTGCAGCCCGCTCGCGTCAGCGCGGGAACCACCTCGGCGGCGAAGGAGACCGGACGTGCGCTCTCGGACTCGCGAACATCCAGCGTCATGCCTGTGGTGATCGCGCTTCGGCCCGAAGCCAACTTGAGCGTCAGGCGATAGCGACCATCTTTCCTTGCCGAGATCACGCCGTTCTGGAATTGAACAGCCGGCTGCGCCCCTGCGAGGCTGACGCGCTGAGTGACATCCACGGCGCCGGCGCCCGGACGGATCAGACGCACCGAGATCTGCTGCTCTGCGAGCGGACCCACGAGCAGTGCCTTGGGTGGGTCCACCTCCAGGCGAGCCGGGTCCGCAGCCGAAGCAGCAGCAGGGCCCAGGCATGCTTCCGCCGTCAGCAGAAGCACACCAAGGAGTTCCATCGAGACAAGGGGTGTCCGTCGAGTCACAAATCGGCTCCCGGTACCTTCAGGTGAATGAGCGGAGTGCTGGGGTAGGGTCGGTCGATCCGATAGTCGTGCCCCATTCCGCGTATGATGGCAAACGTGTAGTCCCCCGGCTTCAGATTCGCGGGCAGGTCCAGACGGAAGTCCAGCTTTCGGGCGCCTTGCGGCACCGGCATCGTAGCGCGGAACTCGGCGGGAGAGCCGCCCAACGTGAAGATGCACTGCACCGCGTTCACGGCGAACGCCGCGTCGTATCCCGGTACGCGATCAATCTCCAGCGGAATGATCACGGTCTCCCCGGGCTTGCCGATCAACTTCCGGACCGGCGTTCTAAGCTGAAACTCGGTCACGGGTCCTACCGCTGCCAGACAACCGGTCGATGGCTTCCAGATGGTCTCGCCATCCTGATCGCGCTGAGCCCGCGGAATGGCGCGGCGCACCTGGCGGACTCCGTCCACGTCGGCTTCACCCTCGAGGTAGAACGGCACGACATCGCCGACCTTTGCATCAGGTGGAGCGGTAATGGTCAGCAAGACCGAGGTCTGAGCCGGTGTGATGATCCCCTCGGCCCCGGCGTACCCGGGCGGCAGCCCAGCCACCCTCACACGGACCGCGCCCTTGAAGCCCAGCTCTCGCCGCACGAGCCCCAGCAGGGCGCCGGTTCCGCCCGGGCCCTTCAGCAGCACGTTGTCCCACCAGGTGGTGAGGTGGAAACCCTTAGTTAGCGGCTTCACGGTCGCGCGATAGACGCACTCCGCTCCGCCGCGACCCGCCATCTCCTTCAGGACGAAGGTGAAGACTCCGGCCCGAGGGGCGGTGAACTGAAGCTCCGGATCACGGCTCTCCAACCCATAGGCCAACTGCGAGTCATCCGACTGTGCGATCTGACGCCCATCCTCTCCCAGCACGGTGAGCATCAAATCAACCGGAGAGTGAAGCTCGCGATCCGCCATCACCTCGACCGAGATCGACTCCCCTGCCTTCAAAGTAAGGGCAAACCCGTCGGTATCCCCGGCTCGGGCGAGACGTCCGTTGAAGACTGATCCCACCTCGGCCGGATTCGCTTCGACGGGTTTGTCATTCGGTTCGCGCTCGAGCGACTCGGGGAGGTCGGATACGAGAAAGGGCCGAGTGTTCACGGCGCCCACAAGCGTATCGAATTGCAGCTTTCCGGCGGTTCGAGAGGTAACCGTTCCCGAGAGGACTTCGCCCGAAGCTGAAACCCCTTCCACCGGCACGACTGAGCCGCGCCGCCCGCCGGCAGGATAGAGCGCCGTCAGCCATGGCTGTTCGGTCACCGTCAGGCGGTACGATGCGGCCGGGTTCCCCTCATATCCGAGGTCCTGAAGCTCGACGACATACTCCCCATCCTCTTCCGGCCGCAACACGATCAGCGGGTCCGGCGTATGGAAGTCTTCGCACTCGGCAATGCGCTTTCCGGTAGGGCCGAACAGCCGCATCACCGGATCGACATTGCGACGGCCCCTCGACTCCCCAATGGAATGGGTCGCGTCGAGCACGAAGCTCTCTACGGCAATGGTGACCGGCCGGCCGCGGGTGGCCCGAAATCGGAAACGATCCAAATCTTCCGCCGGGTTGAACTGGCCACACACCACCCGAGGAAGCGAGGCAATTCGGTTCGGCTCCGCCATCCCCGAGTTCGGCTCTTGTTCCCGCTCTTCCGAGAGGTCCGAGATCACGAACGGGATGGGATCGGTGATGCCGAATCTTCCGACCAGCCGCATCGCGACGCGACCCACCGGAGCGTCCGGAGCGATGGACAAGCGAGTTCGAGCTTCTGTGGGGCCAATGCCGGCCAGAGACTCCACGCGAACGCCGTCTCCCTCAATCAGAAGGCGGCTGGGATCGGTGATGTGCTTCCCGACGAGCAGCACGTCCACGCTCTCTCCCCGCCGGGCGCCGAAGGGAAACGCGGCTCGCAGATCCATCACCTCCGTGATCTTGACCTGCGCCGATGCGGGCAGCACAGCGACCGCGAGCGCGGCGGCGAGCCAGGGAACTCCGTAACGACTCAAATGCGACTCCGAGATGACTGAGTAGTTCGGGGGCCCGCAGATCCGGGGACCGCGAACCCCCGCGAGAAACGTCAGGGGACGTTGGGGTTCAGGCCATAGCGCGGCCACCACAGCCACTCGGCCTCGGGGCGCGTTACGGTGGCGCCTCGCCCATCGCCCGCGCCGTAGATGGCCAGGTTCTGCCAGCGGACCCACTTCACGTGGCCGTCCAGGTAGCCCACATTGCTCCCGCCTTGATGGCGAGTCATATTGTCATCCGGAGCGGCAGCCGTCGCCGGACCGTCGCCCCAGGGCAATCGCACCTGGGTTCGGTTTGCATTGGCAAACGCAGTAGCGGCCGACCAGCCATAGGCGATCGAGGCATCTGCAAAGAGAGCCACCCGCGAGGGCTGCGGACAGGTCCCCACGCTGGAGGGTCCGGGGGCGATGGAGGTGGGGTAGCTCTGCGTCAGGGTGAGCCCCTTCGGCGGATACTGGCGGCGAGAGTTGCCGATGCTGCCGGTCAGCTTGAAGGTCGCGCTGGGGCAGTTGAAGACATCTTCGTTCTTGATGTAGGGGGTGATGGCTTCCCACCAGCACAACAGAACCGTCTGCGTGTTGTGGCCGCAGTACGTGTTCGGCCATGACCACGGCGCGCCATGGTAGCCGATGGGACCCTGCTCGTCGTAATCCTGGAAGTACATCAGGAATCCCATGGACACCTGTTTGCAGTTCGAGAGACATGCCGTCTGCCGGGCTTTCCCACGGGCCTGTGCGAACACGGGGAAAAGAATCGCGGCGAGGATGGCAATGATGGCGATCACCACGAGCAACTCAATCAGGGTAAAACCCTTCCTGCGATGCATGCTCAACACTCCTTCCAACCTCGGCTCCCCACCTCGCTTCGGTGGGAGCATGGAGAGCCAGTGAACTTCACAAACGTTTGTGAAGTTCACTCAAACATTCGGCAGGCTCCGGCGATCTTCCTCCATCGCTCCGATTAGTTTTTTTCAGCGCCCGGAGTG
>SYKE01000030.1 GCA_005798285.1 Actinomycetota bacterium | reverse complement strand
GAGCCTCCAGGAGCGCGGACACAACAAAGGCGACCGCTCCGGGATCAATGCTGTCGTGCGCGATGGGAGGAGCATCGTCACTTCGGGCATACCAGGCATCGAACGGAGGGGTCTCGCCCGGACGACAATCCAGCGCAGACTCGGTGGAGATGAAGGTGGGAAGGCTCCTCAGATAGGCACCCGCGATGCCGAGCGGCATCCGAATACGGAACCGGATGGCCAGCAACTGGGGCAGCAGCGAGCCGGGCGCACAGTCCGCCTCGTCCATCTGCAGTTCCCACCCCTGACCGGCGGGCAGCCACATTCGATAGAGCGTCCCACGCTCGTTGGTTGCCTTGCGACTCCCTTGCGACACGGCAAGCACCCGACACTTTCCTGGATATCCGCGCCGATCATTCAAGCTCCAGAGCCGGTTGAAGAAGGCGGTGCACTGGGATCCATCCGGTTTGCAATCGGTCGGCACGCGCCGTCGTGCCGCAGGGATGGGCGGGCCCACGCGCTTCCAGTTGACGTCGGTGGGAATCTCCTGGATCAGGGCGCGAGCCGAGTCTGAGGTCAGCGCTTCTCGGTCTTGCTTCACGCCGTATCGGATTGCCAGGGCCTGCAGAGACGGGTTGAGCCGGGCGCCGCGATTGGGGCAGTCGAATAGAAGCAGTGTGTGCACCGGAAGGGGCTTGCCGGCGAGTTCCGCGGTGACGAGAGCCCATCGCGCGACAATTCCGCCGGCCGAGAGTCCGACCACGGCAACGGAACTGTCGTGGGTGGTTCGGGATGCCGTCTGAACGGCTCGCGCCACGAGTGGCGCCAGAGCGTCCGGCAAGAGGTGGGAGTCCGGAAAGTCGACCACCAGCAGATCCATACCCTCGGCGAGCAGGCGTTCGGCCGCCGGTGCAACGAGCCGCAGAAGAGCCGGCGCCGTCATCGCGTTTTGGAGATCAAAGCCTTCCACCAGCACCACCACTCGATCCAGAGTCCGATCCTTTCCGAGCCAGATCGGGAAGCCGTCCACAATTTGGTCCGGCTGAGCAGCAATCGAAGACGCCGGCGGGTTCTGCCCACCGGCTCGGGGCGCGGCGAACGCCGGTCGGGGTTGGATGCAGCCGACTAGCAAAAGGCCGCAGCAGAGGGTTATCAGGGTCCTGGGGTGCATGAGCGTTGTCTCCCAACCGGCAAACCAGATGACCGGTCAGGAGAATAGCTACACGCTTGCAATCACCGCGCTCTCACCGCGGACAGTCCCGAATTCCTCTCCAATTCCTCACGGAAGCGAGGGTCGATGGGATGACGCGTGAGTTGGCGGCATTCGCCGAACTGTGCCGCCTGAGGGTGTGCCGGAGTGAAGATGCACCTGCCCATCCAGCCCGCCCACGGCGATCACGGCGCCGTCGGGGGAGAACGCGGCCCCGAAGCCGGTGTCGCCCAGGGTGAGCACGGGGCGACCCGTCTCAGAGTCCCATAAGACCAGCGACGCAAAGCTCCGCTTCGCCGCGCCTCCCACATCGCCGCCCTCGAACGACGAGAGAATGCGGCCCGTCAGAATGCGGCGGCCATTCGGACTGAAGGCTGCCGGCAGCACCATTTCGTTGGATGCGGGCAGTGTGCGAAGCGGTCGAAGCCCGGGGAACTCCCACCGTCTCGCGCTCCCGTCCTGGTACCCGGCAAGCAGGATGCGGCCGTTTGGAGAAAAGGCAACCGAGGACACCGCGCCGGCGCTCGAGTCCTCGGATCTCAGCACCCCCAGGCAGTGCCCCGTGGAGGAGTCCCAGAGGCGCGCCGTGCCGTCCATGGAGCCGGTCAGCAGGAAGCGACCGTCCGGGGAGAATGAGACTCCAAAGACTTCGTCGGTATGGCCCACAAGCCGGTGGGTGGTGCGCCCGGTACGGAGATCCCAGATTCGGGCTGTGTGATCCTTGCTCCCCGTTGCGAGGAGAGTCGCTGTGGGGGAGAAGTCACACCAATAGACCTGGTCCGTATGTCCCCGCAGGTGCGACTGGGGTTCGCTGGAGCCCGATCGCCAGAGCGTGACTTCGCCGGTTTCGGCTCCCACCGCCACGAGTTTTCCAGTTGAGGAGAGTGCGGGGACCGTGAAGCCCATCTGTTCGGGTGAGAATTCGTCGATGGGGCGAAGTGTCCGAACATTCCAGATCTGGATCTGCTCGTTGTCGTTGAATGTCAGAAGGCGCTGTCCGTCGCGGGAGAACGCAACCGGTACGTTGATCGTCGCTTCGCCGGACAACGTTCTCGTCGCGCTCGGATGTTCGACCTCCCAGATCCGCACGGTTCGGTCCCCACACGTCACCACCTGGCGCCCATTGGCCAAGAAAGCCGCCGAACACAGCGCATCGCTGTCTCCCGGGAGCATCTGGATCTGCTCTCCGGTCTCGGTGTCCCAGATGCGGATGGTCCGATCGAGCGATGCGGTCACCAGCCTCTTGCCGTCGGGAGAGAATCGAGCGGATTGAACGTCGGCGGTATGCCGGCGGAACGATCGGAGCAGTTGGCCGGTCGAAAGCGCCCACAACGTCACACGGCTCCTGCCGTCGACCGTGGCGACACGATCTCCATCCGGCGCGAAGCACACCCAGGTGTCTGGCGAGTTCGTCCCCATGGTCGGCTTCAACGTCTGGACGGGTTCGCCGGTCGCGACATTCCAGATTCGCGCCCCGGTGGAGTCCCCACCAGCGATCGCCCGGAGCCCATCGTCGGAGAACGCGAGTGCGGATGTCTGCAGTCCCGCCTGTTCGCCGACCCTCCGGCCCTGGACGTCGAGGGTCGAGACGCTGCTTTCACGGGCCAGGAGGATCCGGTCGCCTCCTGGAGACAGCGCGACCGCGCGAACCCCCGGGTTTGACGGAAGCTGGAGCAGGCGGCGAGCGGACGGCACGTCCCAGAGCTGAACGGTTCCGTCGAGCGCCAGAATGAGTGCCCGGCCGCCCCGTGCAGAGAGCGAGAGCGTACGAACGGGCGGCAGAGGTTCCGGCAGCGGCCAGTTCCTGCGGACTCCTTCCGGGGTGATGAGGGATGCCTTCCCACCCACCGAAGCGCACAGCACCACCTGGCCATCGCCTGAGATCGCCGTGGTGCAGGGAAGAGGGCTCGGCAGCTCGTCCTGTTCCCGAAGGGACCCTCTTCGACGAGGCAGGTCCATTCCAGGCTCCCTCACGGTGTGGACGAGACGGGGAGTGCGGAACTGCCAGTATCCCCATTCAAATCCACGATTCGGGCTGTGTCGGGTTTCCTTCAGGAGCAGGCCGGTTTGAAGGCCATTGCCGCGTTCTCGTTCGGTCTGTGTGAGCGCCATCGCCGCCACATAGTGGGCCCGGCCGGCAAGCTCGGCGCCGTACCGTGCGATCTGTTCCGCCCGCTCGGCGCGCTGCTTTTCTCGGTTTGCGTGGGCCTGCTCGGCGCGGGCACGCCTGCTTTCCGCCTCGGCGACCCGCTCCGCCCGGAGTGCCTCCTGTTTCCCCAGTTCCGCGAACCGCCCTTGCTCCAGTGCAATCTGGCGCTGAGCTCGCTCAGCGGCGCGGGCGCTGGTCTCGCCTTCTAGAGCGATTCGCACTTCTTGGCTTCGTCTCTCGGCGCTCAGTGTTTGCCGCACCGCCCAGGTAGTCAGCCCCAGCATAGCCGCGATGAGAAGACCGGCGACCGCGGCCGTCCGCGTGACGCCGCGGCGGTACGCCTCTCTCTGGCGTCGAGCCTCCGCGTCGGGCAGGTGGGCGCGCAGCCAGTTCCCGTCGAACACCCGGGCATAGATCCGGTTTCGGACCATCAACCGATCGCCGACCAGTTTCACCAGTCCGGACAGTCGGAGCGCGTCCAGCACAACGTTTGTGTCATCCGGAGGGCATCGCCTTCCGCTGCGTACGCGGCTGTAGAGATCGATCAAGCCGCCGAGATCACTGCTTCCGCGGATGAGGCGCTCCCGGACGGCAATCAGATTGTCGTCCCGCTCTCTGGCCTGGGCCGAGAGGAACAGCTCGCCACACAGCGTGTCGACGGCGGCGCTGGGATCTCGATCCTGATCCGGCCGGCGGTTCGTCCCTTGAGCTTCTTCGACAGCCCTGCAAAGCCGCTGGGTGAGATAGGGGTGCCCACCGGTCCAGTACAGGATGCGCCGCAGCAAGCGTTGAGCCCGGTCCCCCTGTCTTCGGTTGCCGACCGCCGCTGCCGGTGCCAGGCCGGTTGCCAGCCGCTGGGCTTCCGGAGTGCTGAAGTCCGCCAGTTCGATTCGGCGGCCAATGTTGAACGGCGTCAAGCGGGGATCGCGGATCAGGTCCGTCGGCGTTGCCACTCCCAGCAGGCAAAAGGTCAGGCGGTGGTCTGAAGGCTCCTCGGCCCGGCGGTTGTGACACTCGCGGATGGCTGCGAAAAACTCGTCGGTGGAGAATGGAAGGCTGCGTACGGTGTCGATCTCATCAATGAAGATGATGAGGCTTCGGGAGGGGGCGGATTGATTCGCCATCCACCGGAGCGCGCTCATGAAGCGCTGTAGTGGACCGAATCGTGAATTGCGGCTCCAGAACTCTTCCAGCAACTCCCCGTGCCCGATCTGCTCTCCGAGTCGCATCAAGAGCCCGTCGTACCACTGCTCCGGGGTCAGATTGTGGCCGACGGCTGTGAGATCCAGGACGGCCACCTGTTCGCCGCGGTCCCGAAGGCGCGAAGCCGTCCGCACCATGAGAGAGGACTTGCCCAACTGTCGCGACGTGAGCACGTAGCAGAACTCACCCCGACAGAGAGCGTCGTAGAGTTCGTTGTCGGCGGCTCGCTCGACATAGGAGGGCGCGTCCGCTCGAAGACTGCCGCCGGTAATGAAGAAGCTCTCCTGCATTCCGTCCATCCTGACCGCTCAACTCGCTGCCGGCCCGGCCGCCCGTCCGGTCGCAAGGGTGGAGTCTGAGAGATCCGCGTCACGAAATCGTCACGGCTCGATCACGAGTCGCACGAGCAACCGGAGCGTCGTGTTCAGTCGCCGGGCTCAAGCGTCTTCACGCTTTGCCTCCGCAGGATGACGTCGATGACAAAGGCCACCGCTCCCGGGTCGAAGGTGTCGTGCGCGATGGCGGGCGCGTCGTCCTCACGTGCGTACCATGCATCGAAAGGAGGCTCTTCGTCAGGGCCGCTATCCAGTGCGGACTCGGTGGGAGTAAAGGTCGGGATCGAGTCCATATAGGCGCCGGCGATGCCGAGCGGCATGCGAATTCGGAGCCGAACCGCCAGCATGATGGGCATTAGCGAGCCCGGAACGCAATCGCTTGTATCCATCGGCGGTTGCCAGTTATGACCGATGGGCAGCCAGATCCGGTACAGGTCTCCGGTGCTGCGGGTCGCCCGCCTGCTGCCCTGCGCCACGGCTACGACCCGGCACTTCTGTGGATAGCCGCGCTGCTCGTTCAAAGCCCACAATCTCTCGAAGAACGCACTGCTCCTGCCGTCGTCCGGGGTCCAGTTTTCGGGCACCATTCGGCCTGCCGCGGGGAGCCGTGGCCCGATGCGCTTCCAGTGCACCTTGCCGGGGACGTGCTGAATGAGGGACCGTGCCGAGTCGCAACTGAAGGCCTCTCGGTCATTCCGCTTCCCATAGCGAAGCACGAGCGCTTGCAAGGCAGGGTTGATCCGGGCGCCCCGATTGGGGCAATCGAAAAGAAGCAGAGTATGAACCGGAAGAGGCGCGCCGGCCTGTTCTGCCGTCACGAGAGCCCACCGAGCCACGATTCCCCCTGCGGAGAGCCCCACAACCGCCACCAGATTGCCCTTCGCCGCGCGGGACGCCGCCTGAATGGCTCGCGTGACCAGCGGAGCGAGCGCGTCGGGAGCCAGGTGCGAGTCGGGGAAGTCAACAACCAGAAGATCGAGTCCCTCGTGCAGCATGCGCTGCGCCGCGGGAGCGACGAGTCGGAGCAACTGGGGCGCATCCACCGCGTTCTGGAGATCGAACCCCTCAACGAGCACGACCACCCGATCGAGGACTCGATCCTTCCCGAGCCAGACGGGAAAGCCATCCAACACCTGGTCTGGAGCCGTGATCGCGGCCAGTGGGACGGGGGCCGCAGACCGCGGGGGTTTAGCCGCTGCTCCCAGCGCGGCCTGGGGCGAAAGGCATCCGATAGCGACGGCGCAGCATGCCATGGCAAAGCAAAACAGGCGGTACAGCATGCAGGGGCACCTCGGGCGCAGTTATCAGCAAGATCTCTGGTGCAAGCTTACTCCCTATTGAATCGGACAAACGAACTTCTCAATGGTTGGAGAAAATCGAATCCCCAATCGGAGTGGATGACGCCTCCCCTGAGAGACGGGGCGAGGTTGGGATGCAGTGCGACTCAAGGAATTGTGCGAGGGGTGGCATCAAACGTGTTCCCATCACGTGCGCCGATCATCGTCGCTCAACCGAGCAGTTTGTCCACCACCTGTCCGCCGACATCCGTCAGACGAAAGTCGCGGCCCTCGTGGCGGTAGGTGAGACGCAGGTGATCCAGTCCGAGGCAGTGCAGCAGAGTCGCCTGAAGGTCGTGAACGTGGATGCGATCCTCGGTGGCGTGGTACCCGAGTTCATCCGTCCGGCCGATGACCTGACCTCCGCGGATCCCGCCTCCCGCGAGCAGCATCGTGAAACCAAAGGCGTGATGGTCACGTCCTTCTTTCCCGGCGACCATACCGCGGCGAACCTCTGTCATTGGGGTCCTACCGAATTCTCCGCCCCAGATCACCAGCGTATCGTCGAGCATGCCCCGCTGTTTTAGATCCCGAATCAGTGCCGCGGCAGGCCGGTCGGTCATCGCGGTGTTGGTACGGAGCTTGCGGTTGAGATCGCTGTGATCATCCCATGTGGAGTGATAAAGCTGAACGAAACGGACACCGCGCTCCACCATTCGGCGGGCGAGGAGACAATGGGTGCCGAACCATCGCGTGGTTTCTGATCCGAGGCCGTATGCTTCTCGCGTGCTTTCACTCTCCTGCGATAGGTCGAGGAGTTCCGGCGCGGCAAGTTGCATTCGCGCCGCTAGTTCATAGGCGCGGATGCGCGATCCAATCTCGGGATCGGGGCGGGCGCCCTGTCGAAATCGGTTCAGAGATACGATGGTTTCAATTCGATCTTTTTGCGACTCCGGAGCCACCCCCGGAGGACTAGAGAGGTTCAGGATGGCGTCGCCCTTCGATCGAAAAGTGACGCCGCGGTACGAGGATGGGAGAAACCCGTTGTGCCAGAGCGCCGCGCCGCCGTCCACCCCCTCGCCGGAGTTCGAGAGCAGCACCACATAGCCCGGAAGATTGGCGGACTCGCTGCCGAGCGCGTAGGTCACCCACGAGCCCATGCTGGGATGACCGAATTGCGGCACACCGCAGTTCATAAGGAGCTGCGCGGGATCATGATTGCTCACCGAAGTGTGCATCGAGCGAACCATGCAGAGGTCGTCCGCGCAGCTTCCGAGTTCCGGCAGGAAGTCTGAGAATTGCATTCCGCACCGGCCGTGTCGGGAGAACGTGCGGGGACTCGGCATCAGCCGGGTGCTGCCTTTGATGAGGGAGTCCGCAAGCCCGGCGAGGAATGACTCGGGTACCGGCTCGCCGGCCCGGCGCGCCAGTTCGGGTTTCGGATCGAAGAGATCCACCTGGCTTGGGGCCCCGGACATAAAGAGGAATATGACGTTCTTCGCTCGAGGGCGAGCATGGGTTCGGGCCGGAGCGGCTGCCTGAGCGGAATTGGCGGCAAGCAACTCCGCCAGAGCCACGGATCCCAGCCCCAGGGCTGAGCCTCCGAGAAACGCTCGACGCGGAATGGGATGGCCTGGAGTGTTTGGGTTCGGCGGCATCAGTCTCTCGTGATGAACTCGTGGAGGTTGAGAACCACGGCGGCCGCCGAGGTCCAGGCCGATGTGGCGCTGCCGCCGGGCCGGGATCGTTCACGTTGCAGAAGCCCCGTCAGGAGACGAACTTCGGCAGGTTCCGGCTTGCGGGCCAGCGCCTGTCTGAAGAGGCGCGCCACGCCACCGAGATCTCCGTCGGAGGCCGCGATCTGAGCTTGATTCCCCAACGCCACGGCACAATCGACAAACACCGGATCGTTCAGCAGGGTGAGCGCTTGCAGTGGCGTGTTGGAGCGCTCGCGGCGGGAGCAGGCTCGGGCGCCGGCCGGTGCGTCAAACGTGACATTCTGGGCGAAGGGGGAGAGCCGCTGGACATAAGTGTAGAGGCCGCGGCGGTAGCGGTCGGCGCCCTCGCTTGCCTTCCATTTGTTACCGTAGGCTTCCTCACTCACACCCGGTGGCTGTGGCGGATAGACGGAGGGCCCACCGATCTTTGCGTTCAGCAGACCCGATGCTAACAAGGCGGAGTCCCGCACGGCTTCAGCGGAAAGCCGGAGCGGCGCCTGCCGGGCCACGAGGCGGTTTTCCGGATCTCGAGCCCGGAGCGCGGGAGTTGCCTGGGATGAGCGGCGATAGGCTCGAGTCCGAACGATCTCTCGGATCAGCCGCTTCATGGACCAGTCCATCCCGCCTGCTCTCTGCGTGATCCGAGCGCGGAAGCGCGCCGCAAGCTCATCCAGCAGTTCAGGGTGTGACGGTAACTCGCCTCGACGGCCGAAGTTGTCCGGAGTGGACACAAGTCCGACGCCGAAGAGCTCCTGCCACACCCGGTTCACCGTTACCCGTGCGGTGGTTGGGCTGGCGTCGGAGACGAGCCATCTCGCCAGATCGAGTCTTGCAGGGGCGCCGCCTCCGATCGGTGACGGCCCCGTTAGAAGCGCCGCAGGCAACCCGGGAGACACCACCTCTCCGGGTGAGCGGAAGTCCCCGCGCCGGTGCAGCCGAGTCTGCCGCGGGATGGGGGACGAGACGACGGTTGCAGCTCGTGGGGGACGCGGCAGCCCGGCGGAGAGGCGCTCGAGCCTGGTTCGAATTTCGGCAAGCCCGAGGCGCTTGAACTCCTGTGGGTAGCGGCCCGCAGCAGACTTCAAAAAGTAGTCCTGGAGACGGGCGTGCTGTTCCGGCGAGCGACGGGCTCGACCCAACTCGACGATGCGACAGCCCTCAAGCTGTCCTTCGCCCTGACCACCGCCCCAGACCAGGCCCAACACCTCCCATTCGCGGTCCCAGAGGTGATCACGTCCAGGAATTCGGGCCGCGTCCAGCATCCGCCGTTCCCAATCGGCCTGGAGTCGCTCAAGCTCTTCGGCAACAGGGCGGAGGATGGTGGCGCGTTCCCGCTCGACCTCACGTCGTTGGGCCTGAGTCGGCTCGGGATACTCTGGGAGGGGAGCGTCGAGGTTCACCTCATCCGCGTTATCGAAGATGGCGTAGAGCGCGAAGAACTCCTTCTGGCTGATCGGATCGTACTTGTGATCGTGGCAGCGGGCGCAGCCGACGGTTAGGCCGAGCCAAACCGTGCCGAGAAGCTGGGTTCGGTCCACCACCTGCTCGACCCGAAACTCCTCAAGGTCGGCCCCGCCTTCGCGATTGCTGAGGGTCTGGCGCAGGAAGCCGGTCGCAATCCGTCGATCGATGCGATCCGCCGAGGTCTCCCCGGCAACGTCCGGCAGCAGGTCGCCGGCCAATTGCTGGAGCGTGAACTGATCGAACGGCAGATCCCGATTGATGGCCTCCACCAGCCAGTGTCGGTAGCGCCAGGCATGGGGGCGCGCTTGATCGGTGAGGTAGCCGTCTGTGTCGGCGTAGTGGCAGAGGTCGAGCCAGTGCCGCGCCCATTTCTCGCCGAAGTGGGGGGATGCGAGCAGTTCATCCACCTGTGCCAGGTAAGCTCGCTCGCCCGCCGGCCCGCCCGCGCCGAACTCCCGAACAAAAGTGTCCACTCGCTCCGCCGTGGGCGGCAGGCCCGTAAGATCGAGAAACAGGCGCCGGAGGAGCGTTCGGGCGTCCGCAGCGGGGGTGGGCGTAAGACCCCCGCGCCGGATCCGCTCGTCTAGAAGCCGATCGATCCACCCATCCGCACCCGAACGCGGCGAGTTGGCGGCGAGGCGCCGGATCGGTCGAAAAGCCCAGTGGGACGCCTGCGCCCAGGCGACCGTTGTCCCGAGGACGGCGATCGCGCCGGCTGCAAGCATGGAGTTTCGGAGGTGTGTCCCGCGAGTCATCACAACCGCCTTCGACCCGAAAACGGTGGCGGAGTTTCCTCCTCGGAGTTCAGCGGAGGAGGAACTCCGAGAGACTATTCGCCCGCTTCAAGCGTTCGAGGATAGCGGACAACTCCTGATGGTTCGCCGCGGTCCGGATGAGCTCCGAACTCTCCGGTGGACACTGGCCGTAGCGAACTTCAACCATCTCATACAATGTACGCCGTAGCTCTCGCTCCATGCCTTCCGCGTAGCCTTCCGCTCGGGCGTCAAGGATGCGGAGGCGATGAGTCGGGCACAAAAACTCCACTGCGAATACCTCCTGGCGAGACTTCTCGGGCCATAGTGTTCAGCTTCTCGGGGTTCATCGCCGGCAGGCGCAGATGTGAAGAACCGTAGGTCTTGCGCTCGTCCTGCCTCGGAGTGAGCTTGCCGCTCCCACCCATGGCGGAACAGCAACACCTCCACGGAAACCGACGAAACTTGCTCCGGAGCGTGGAGTGCGATCAGCGCTGGAGAAACTCGGAAAGTGTTTCGACGCGCTTCATGCGGTCCCACAGCGCGGTTAGCTCTCCATGAGATCTAGCGGCCTGCACGAGCGCCGACACTTCTGGCGGGCACGCTCCGAATCGGACTTCCGCCAGCTCATAGAGGCTCTGTCGAAGCTGCCGGCAGAGTCCCTCCTGGACGCCTATCTGGATGCCTTCCTGGATGCCTTCCTGGCGGCCTTCCTGGCGGCCTTCCTGGCGGGCGTCCAGGATTCTGAGGCGATCGGTCGGGCTCAAAAACGTCACGGCGCGCTCCTCCTGCAGATGCTCTGCCCACTGGGTGAAGTGTCGCTGCCGATCTTTCGGCAGGATCATGATGGCATCGATGAACTGGAAGATCAACTTGAGGGTGTGCTCGTCCCACTCTTTCTGGGTGAGCATCTCGGTGAGGTGGCTCTTCCAGTTGAGCCGTTCGTCGGGAAAACGCCGGGTCCGAAGCGCCTTGATGTGCGCCGCTACAAAGAGGCCGAAGGCGTTGTCGGAGGTGATGAGGCTCTCCCAGGATGACTCGAGGTCGATGAGCTTTACTGTTGGGAACTCCAGGAGTGCGGACCCGCCGCCCAGGTAATCCCCTCGATACTCGCAGGGCCGCCATCCGGGATTGCCGTCGGCGAGAACCGCAAACGTGGCGACGAGCCTCCCGTGAACTCCCGTCAACCACGAGTGGTAGAGGTAGATGCGTTCCTCGAAATCCTTTTGTGGAGTTCCTTGCACCTCGAGATGGATGAGCACGGTGTCGACCCTGCCGGTCAACCTTCGAACGCGAACGAGGTGATCCACAAATCGGTGGCGTCCCCTCCGCCCCAGAGATCCCGCCACGATCGTGCGGAGTTCCCGGTCGAGAATCTCCACCGGGAAGCTCCAGTCGATTTCCGCCGCTGCTCTCGGAAAGAGGAGTTCCAGCGCCGGTCGTAGGAGTTGGGTGAGCGCCTCCTTCCACACGGCATCCCAGGGGGTGCGAATCGTCTTGATCGAGTCCATGATCCATCTCCCACGCCGGCCTCGAGTTCACAGGTTACAAAGACACATGTCGGAACAATCGATCTGCCGGCCGGAGGGGAGTTTTGCTTGACCTCATCGGAGTGGCCGGTTAACGCGGACTTCGATGGAATGATCTGATTGCGTTCTGAACGAGACTCGCAGAGGATCGGCCGGCAGAGGACGAGGAACATCTAACTGCGCCAAGGGAGCAGCGGTCGCCGGGAGGTCTCCATGCGGTTCATCTCATTCCTCTTGCTGCTGGTGGGATGCGGCCTGGGATCGGCGGGGATGTTGACGGTACGGGCAGACGGCGGCGGCACGCGGGCCGGCGTGGATCCCGTGTTCGCCGGTGAGCCGCGGTTTCAGCGGCAGGTAGATCTGTCGGCGCGGGATGAAGCGCTCGAAGACCTGCTGCCGCGCCTGGGCAAGGAACTCGGTGTCTCGCTGAAAACCACGCGAGACACCCGGGATCTCAAGGTAACCGTCTTCTACCGCCGGGCGGCGGCCGCCGCCATCCTCACCACGCTGGCTCGACACCTGGATCTGGATTGGAACCAGCGAGGGGGCGCCTATGAACTCATCCAATCCCTGAAGGCCAAACAGCGGGAAGCGGATGCGCGCGATACCGAAGCGGCTGAAGCCTGGGAGTACGCCATCGGCGTGCTCCGCCAGGCGCCGGCCTTTGCCGCACTGCCGGACGACGTGAAGCAGCGCGAGGCCCAGGAGATCCGCGCCCTCTCGCAGCCATCCGCGAATTTGCCTCCGGATCAGCGTCTGCTGGTTCGTCGACGAATGCTGCGTCTGATCGACCTCTCCAATCCGAGGACGCTCATCGTCTCACGGGTCATCCAGCGCCTGAGTGCGGCACAACTCCAGTCGCTGCGCAACGGAGCGGCCCTCATGTTGAATTCAACCGACGGCCTGGTTCCGGCGGATGTCGCCGAAGCCCTGAAGGAGCACTTTGATCGCTCGCGCGGACAGGGAGGCGGACTGGGAGCCACGCCAAGCCCCCCGCCGATCTCCGGTTACGAGTACTCCATTGAGTTGGAATTCGGTCGGCTGGAGATATCCTTCTTGCCCCTCAGTGCGGGAGGTTCTGCTCACTATCCCCCTCGCTTGCAGGTGAGGATCCTTCAGCAGGTGTTCCGAGAGGGGAAACAATCGGAGCGCCGCAACATGAATTGGCAGCCGACGGAGCCGGGAGAGGCGCCGATGGATGCGGCCCCCGAACCACCGGCCCCGAACGGCGAGCTGCAGCAGGCCATTGAGTTTCCGCCGTCCGTGCCGACCGCGCCCGCAGTTCGCGAGAACACACGATTCGTACCGCTCTCGACGGTGCTGAGCGCGTTGAGACCTCAGATTCGGCAGCAAATCCTCGCCAGTTCGTTTGTGCGCCTTCGTCTCAAGGAGTCGGAACCTGCGCGCCACCGCACTTTAGGAGCGCTTCTCCGCCACCTGAAAACGCTGGGCGTTGTCTGGGAACTGAACGACAGCACCCTGACGCTCTCCACTGCGAGCTGGGCAGTGGATCGAGCCGAAGAGGTTCCCAACCGGCTGCTTCGGCCGCTCCGGGAACTGCGAGACCTCTCGCCCCTGGTGGTTCTGGATCACTACGCTTCGATGACGCGAGAGCTGGACGCGGAGCGCTTGAAGGGACTTCAGTTGTTCTGGAGAGCGTACTTCGAAGGTACTTCCGCCGATCTCCCGGCGTTTGGAGCCGGGATCTACGATCAACGGCTGGACATCCGGCTCTGGTCTGCCCTGACAATGGGCCAACGCCGGGCCCTGCTTGCCGGAGATGAGATCGACGAACGCCGGATGACCCCGGTGGTGCGACAACTCTGGCTGTCGGCTGTGGCATCTCCGGGGCGATTTCAAGGCAGGTCCCCGGCCGGTCCGAAGCCGTTCTCCCCGGTTTCCGGCGGAATGCGACTTCGGGCCACGCTGACGCCCGGGGCACTCAGGTACGTGGCGCGGGCCTCGGGTGGCGCCAGTTACGGCATCATCGATCAGGTCAATCGCGTCGAGGAGCCGAATCCCCGCAGCCCGGGCGATGTGGAGATTCTCGTCCCACTGGTCCGATTCAGACTGGAATACCGAACCCCGGAGGTGGATGGGCCCGTGCGCCGGGCAGAAATCCATCTCCCTCGGGCGCCGGAGGCACGTACGCCGCCCTCTCGCTAGCCGGGGCGCCCGTCCGGAAGCGGAGCGGGCAGGGTTTCCCGGACTCGCTCCGCTTCAGCAGGCTACTTTTTACTTCTTCATCGTGTCGTAGAGGGCCTTGATGTAGCCGATGCTGTAGGCCCACCCGGTCTTGCGATCGCCTACCATCGCCGGAACGTGGTCGGCGATTAGGATGCCGCGAAAGTCGACATCCACCAGGGCCCGCATCACCTTTTTCATGTCGGTGTAGCCGTCGTCGACGTAGGTCTCCACGAAGTTGGGAATCGGGCCCGTGACGTTTCGGAAGTGGATCTTCCAGAGCTTCCCCATGCGGCCGAAGGCGCGGATCGCCTGGACCACATCCTTGCCCATGTGATCACCGCCCTCCATCCAGGTGCCGCAGCAGAGGCAGACGCCGATGTTCGGGCTGTTGGCGATCTTCAAGGCGCGCTCGTAGCCGGCGAAATTGCCGAAGATGCAGCGTGGCACGCCGGCGAGTTCCGGCACAGGCGGATCGTCGGGGTGAATGCCGATACGGATGCCCAGCTCCTCCGCGACCGGAACCACCTTTCGGATGAAGTAGGTGTAGTTCTCCCACAACTCATCCGGCGTGTACTTCCGTCCGTGGCTGAAGGGGCCGGTGAACGTCTTACCATCCCAGTTGCCGCGAGCGGTGTCGAGATGGAAGGCTCGCGAGGGAGCGCCTCCTCGGGTGGTTTCCCGAGGGGAACTCCAGATGCCGTTCCCCATGTGGGCGTAGGTCGTGTAGTAGATACCCGAGCGCGCCAGGTCTCGAAGGTATTGGAGGTACTCGGCGATCTTCTGATCCCTGCCGGGCAGGTTCAGCGTCACCTCCTCCATGTTGTGGACACGAGAATTGCCGATGTTGGCCACCTTCAGCCCGGCCGCCTCCACTCGGGTTCGGATTCCGGAGAAGGTGTCGTAGGTGCCGCCCCGCGTGGGGACGCTGACATAGCCGACGCCGAGCTGTTTTGCGAAGCGCAGATCATCGTCGAGAAAGTTCCCTGGGACCTGAAGGGAGATCTTGATGCCCGGGGCCAGCGGGGCGGGCCGCTTCCGGATCGAGTCGTTCGAGCCGCCGGTCCATGCGGCCGTGGGCGCCAACGCGGCTGCGGCGCCGCCGAGCAGCGTTCGGCGATCGAGTCGTCGAGGGTGGGTGCTCATCAACACGCCTCCGAGACGGATGGGACGTCTTCTCCCTCGGCGGCAGGAGCCGACGAGAGAGCCTCATCCGGGTTGCGAGTCGGCGACACTGCGCGCTCACATCCGCCAGGTTCGTTCCTCGCTCAGCCGGTTGTTCCCTGCGTGGCGGGTGTCGGATGGCGTTCCCCAAGGCGCCCTCCTTGGATGCTACCCCCCAGACCTGCCCGGATCTCGCAAGGCAAAGAGGAGATGCGCTTCGGTGTGGCGGACGGTGAGGCAGAAATCGAGTCGGAGCCAGAACCCATGCGCATCGCCGTCGGCGGCATCATCCACGAAACCAGCACCTGTGTTGAGACCCGGACCACCCTCGCCGACTTCGCGGGCAATCGAGGCATCCAGCGGGGCGAGGAGATTCTCCACACCTTTCCCGGCACAAACGTCTGTATGGGCGGCTTTCTCGATGGCGCAAAGCGGTTCGGCTTCGAGGCGGTACCGCTGCTCCGGGCATCGGCATGGCCGGGTGGCCTGATCGAGTTCGAGGATTACCGGCAACTCCGAGACGAGTTGTGCGACCGACTGCGCGCGGCGGATGCAGTGCAGAGGATCGATGGCGTGCTGCTCGACCTGCACGGCGCGATGGTGGTGGACGGCATCGACGACGGTGATGGAGATGTGGTTCGAGCCGTGCGGGAGGTGATCGGGCCCGATCGGCCGCTCATCTTTACCGAGGACCTCCACGGCAATCACACCCGGCTGAGAGTGGAGCAGTCGGACGCGCTGATCGGCTTCGACACGTTTCCGCACATCGATATGTCGGAACGGGGTCTGGAGGCGGCGGAACTCATCGTTCGCACGGTTCGAGGTGAAGTTCGGCCCACTCAGGCAATTCATCAGCTCCCCATGTTCTGGAGCACCAGCCGGCAGGTGACGGCCCACCCTCCGATGGATGAAGCCATGCGGCAGGTCCATGCCCTGGAGCAGCGCCCCGGGATCCTCTCGGTCACGCTGGCGACCGGATTTCCGTGGGCCGATGTGCCGGAGGTCGGAAGCTCCATCATCGTTGTGGCGGATGGCAATCGGGAACTCGCCCAGCGAACCGCGGACGAACTCGGCGCCTGGGTATGGGAGCGCCGACACACCTGGTTTGCTCCGCCGGTGAGCGTGAAAGAGGCGCTGGAGGCGGGTGAACGCCTGGGGCGGTATCCGATCATCCTCGCCGACCACAGCGACAACACCGGCGGCGGGTCCCCCGGCGACTCCACTGAGGTGCTGAGAACGTTTCTGGAGATGGGTCTTCGGGATGCGCTCTTGCTTTACTTGGTGGATCCCGATGTCGCCCAGCAGGCTCACGCGGCGGGGGTTGGCGCCCACATCCAGGTTAGCCTCGGCGGCAAGTCCGCGTCCGTGCAGGGCCCGCCCATTGAGACCGACGCCGAGGTGGCGACACTCTCCACGGGTGAGTTCGCCTACGATGGGCCGATGTTCCGGGGCCTTCGCGGCTGTCTGGGGACGAGCGCGGTGCTCAAGATCGGTGGAGCGACCGTGGTGGTCGTGACCGGACGCGAGCAGCCGTTTGACCAGGCGTTTGCCCGGGGACTCGGGATCGACTGCTCGGAGATGCGCTACATCTGCCTGAAGTCGGCGGCCCACTTCCGGGCGGCCTTCGAGCCAATCGCCGGTTCCATCTTCAATGTGGACGCGGCCGGCATCCACACTCACATCTTTGAAGATCTGCCCTACCGGAAGCGAACTCGCCCGGTGTGGCCCGTCGAGATCCGTCCGGAGTGACGCGGCAGCCGCGTCGGGGACCCCACCATGTCCAGACTTACCGCGGTCGAGAGATGCCATCGCGGGCGCGCCCTCGGTGTTCTTCTGAGCCTTACCGCAGCAGCCTCGGCCGGAGCGCGGGCCGCCTCCCAACAGCGGCCCCCGAACATCCTGTTCATCTACGCCGACGATCAATCGTACAAGACGGTCGGCTGCTATCCGGAAGCGCTGCCGGGAGCGCACACGCCCAACATCGACCGTTTGGCGGCTGACGGCATTCGCTTTCACGGGGCATTCCTGGGCGCCTGGTGCACTCCGTCTCGCGCGAGCATTCTCACCGGCCGCCTCCCCCACGGCATCGAATCGCTTCGCCCGTCGGAGCCCTACCCGTCCGGAGTCTACGATCCGAAGCTGTGTCCCTTCTGGCCGAAGGTCTTCCGGGAGAAGGGCTACGTGACCGCGCAGATCGGGAAGTGGCATACGGGCGTGGATGCCGGGACCGGTCGCGATTGGGATTGGCAGGTCGTCTGGAATCGGCCCAAGAATCCCAAGAACGCGGGCGCTTACTATCGGGATCAGATCCTGAGCTTCAACGGCGAGGAGCGGGTTGAGCCCGGCTACTCCACGGACAACTACAGCCGGTGGGCCGGCGAGTTCATCCGGGGCGGGCATCGAGATCCGGCCAAGCCGTGGATGCTCTGGCTCTGCTACGGCGCCATTCACGGTCCCACCACTCCCGCCGACCGTCATAAAGGGCTTCATCGGAATACCCCGGTCCGGGAACCTGCCGATATTCTGCCACCCCGACCGGGAAAGCCGGACTACCTCAATAAGACCCAGGCGTGGCGGCGGGCCCCCGACGGACGTCTCGTTGCCGGCGCCAGCGGGGAGGCCTTCGGGGATGCCGCCGGGCAGGGAAGCGCAACCTACCAGGATTACATCCGGCAGGTGCAGGAATGCACTCGCGGGTTGGATGAAGGCGTGGGGACGGTGCTCAAGGCTCTTCGTGAGAGCGGCCAACTCGAAAACACCCTGGTCGTCTACACCGCTGACCAGGGGTTTGCGATGGGGGAACATGGCTTCCGCACCAAGCTCGGTCCCTACGATGCGAATTACCGCTCGCCGCTGATCCTCTCAAGGCCGGGGGTCATCCCGCGGGGCAAGTTCTCGCCGAACTGTGTGTCAGCCCCCGACCTCATCGTGACTCTGTTCTCACAGGCCGGGCTGAAGCTCCCCTGGAAGATGCATGGGAGGGACGTATCGGCGCTGCTGAAGGATCCGGGTCGGAAGCTGAGCCGTCCAGTGTACTACGAGTACACCGGGGATCGGTTCGGCTCCGATACGACCCGCATCGTTTCGGAGACGCCCGACAAGGCTCAGTACAACAATGTGCCGTGGTACTTTGTGGCCCGCGAAGCTCGTTGGAAGTACATCCGATACCTGACCCCCGGCGTCCCGGAGGAACTCTACGATCTCGAACGAGATCCGGAGGAACTGGTCAACCTGGCCGCGCTCCCTGCCCATCGCAGCGAGTTGACTCGGCTCCGCCGGCTCGCCGTTGCGGAGATGAAGCGAACCGAGGCAGGGTACGTGGAACGGCTCCCTGAACCGACGCCGATCGGCGAATAGCCGCGCCTTCGGACGAGAATAGAGTTCGACCGCGGTCACCTCCCAAACCGCAGCTGCATGGCTCATGGGTCTCGCGCTCCGGATGGCGCGCGAGGAAGAGGGGTTCCCGAGATGCCGGACTGGGAGAACTGCGACGTCCGCTTCAACGTCTGGTTGGAGGCGGACGGCGAGGTGGCGCTGTCCCGCTGGAGAGTCTCCTTGCTGGACGAGATCGGCAAGACCGGCAGTATCACCTCGGCCGCAGCGGCCATGAAAGTCCCTTACCGGGTGGCGTGGACTCGCGTTCGGGAGATGGAAACTCGACTCGGGCACGCCCTGGTGGTCGGTCACGTCGGTGGCGCGGGCGGTGGCGGAGCTCAGCTCACACCGGAGGCCCAATCGATAATCCAGGAGTTTCGAGCGTTTGAGCAGGGCCTGGATGCGGAACTGCTCGCCCGCTACCGGAAGCACTTCATCGGAGCCGCACACAAGGACTCCGACGGTGATCCCCAAGCGCTCGAATGAGTGTGAGTTTCTTCACGAATGTGTCCAGCGGGCACGTGCGGTGCAGGAACTGCCCGGTCGGATTCTCCAATGGAAACGAGTTCGCCCGCCCTGGAGCCTCCTGAATGCGCCACTTGAGTGAAACATCCTCTGATTGGAGTTGCCGCGTCGGCGGAGCTGGCCGGTGTTGGCGAGTAGGTCTCTCCGCCCTGGCCGCGGCGTCTGTCGTCACGATCGCTCCGATCGGGTCGTCGGCACAGGCTCCCACGGAGACCGTACGCCTCGCGGAGCAGACTCTCGCTCGGGCCGTGCGCTACTTTCGCGGCAAGGTCGCGGTGCAGGGAAGCTATCTCTGGACTTACTCACCCGACTTGATGTCCCGGCGCGGTGAGACTCCGGCCACGGCGAGCCAGGGTTGGGTTCAGCCTCCGGGTACGCCATCCGTCGGACTGGCGTACCTGGACGCCCACATCGCCACCGGCGAGCGGATGTACCTGGATGCCGCCCTGGAGACGGCGAAGTCGCTCTGCAAGACGCAGCTCTCCTCGGGTGGATGGGATTACGTCATCGAGTTCGATCCGGAGAAGGCGCGCGCCTGGCACTACCGCACGGATGTGGAAGCCGGTGACGATGAGGGGAAGGGCCGGAAGCGGACCACGACCCTGGACGACGACACCTCCCAGAGCGCCCTTCGGTTTCTGATGCGCCTCGACCGCGTGCTCAACGGCTCCGACCCGGAGCTCCGGCGAGCGGTGGACTATGCCTTCCACCGACTCACCGAGATGCAGTACCCGAACGGCGCCTGGCCGCAGCGCTCGGACGGCACGCTCAAGAATCACGCGGACTATCCGGTGCAGCAGAGCCGCTATCCGGAGAGTTGGTCCAGAATCTGGCCGAATGAGGACTATCGCGACCATTACACATTCAACGATGGCGCGATACGAGATGTGGTTCTCTGTTTTCTGGAGGGTGGGACGCGATATCTCCATGGCGAGCGGATCAATGCTGCTCTTCGAGGGGGCGAGTTCATCCTGCGGGCACAGCTCCCGGAGCCTCAGCCGGCGTGGGCCCAGCAGTACAACCGGATGCTGGAACCGGCGTGGGCGCGCAAGTTCGAGCCGCCGTCGGTCACAGCGGGAGAGTCGGTGGGCGTAATCCGAACGCTGCTGGATCTCTATCTGTTCACCGGCGACGAGCGCTGGATTCAACCGGTGGAACCCGCCGTGGCATGGCTGAAGCGATCCTCCTTTCAGAAGAGCGGACGAGCGATGTGGGCCCGGTTTTATGAGCTTCAAACGAATCGCCCGCTGTACTTCACCCGCGATTACCGACTGGTGTACCAGGACGATGATTTGCCGACCCACTACTCCTTCCAGTCGGAGTATGGGGTCCCGGCCGTCATCCGCACGTACGAGGAGATTCGGCGGAAGGGACGTGACGCGTACCGTACTGACGCTGCGAAAGCTCGCGCCGCCGCGGTGCGGGCCCACTCCCCAGAACGCGACGGCCGGATCCGGGAACTTTGCAACTCTCTCGGAACGGAAGATCGATGGGTAGACGGCGATCAACTGCGCTGTCAGACCTTTGTTCGGAATGTCGAAACCCTGTCGCGTTACATCGGCGGGATGAAGGGCAAGAGTTTCCGGGAGACGGTGTTCGAGCCGTAGCGGTTCGGAAAAGCCGGGCCGCCACGGCCTCTGTGAGATCAACCACACGCGGAGAACAGTCCACCCGAACAAGTCGTCATACCGATTGACGTTGATCGGGATGCAGGGCTGCATAGAAAGCGCGGGTTTTGAGGAACCCAATGAGAATGCACCAACGGCGAACCGTATTACTTGCAGATGGGGATCCCAATCGGGCGCGAATGATGGCCTTTCGGCTCGCCGCGCTCAAGTACGAGGTCCGACACTTCGAGAACGGCGCGCTTGCTCTCCTGAAAGCCCATGAGTTGAAACCGGATCTCATCATTGCCGATGCGGACATGCCGATTCTAGATGGCTGCCGGATGGTGGATGCGCTGAGAAGCGAGGGTGGAACAGCGCAGATCCCGGTGGTGCTGTTGATCGAGTCGGCGGAGCAGGAGGCGCTCGTACGGGGGTGGCGGTCGGGCGCCGATCTCTGCCTGCCGTGGAAGCACTCCGAGGGCGAACTTGAACTGGCTCTTCGTAGGCTGCTGGGCGTCGGACCGACCCAGCATACGTGGGCCGCGGAGCATGCCCTGGCGTCTTGAAGGTCGGATGAGCCTGAGGGCCTGAGCGATCCGGTTGTGAGCGAGGGCGCTTCCGAAACTCGGGAGCACCCTCGGCCCGTGTGAGGGGTCTATTCCCCTGACTTCACCTCCACGCCGGCCCACTTCTCCAGCGCGAGGATCGCGGCCTGGGTTCCCAGGTCGTCTCCACCATCCGCCTGCACCGCGCGCCACACCTGGTTCATCAGCGCCGTTCCAGGGAGAGCGAGATTCATCTCGTTGGCGCCTTCCAACACGAGCCGGATGTCTTTCTGCGCCAGTCGGATCATAAAGCCCGGAGCAAAGTCACGGTTCACGATGCGAGGCGCCAGATTTGAGAGCATCCAGGATCCCGCGGCGCCCGCGGAAATCGCCTGCAGCATCTTGGCGGGATCGATCCCGCTTCGCGCGGCGAACATCAATGCCTCGCATCCGGCAAGCATGTTCAGCGCCACCGCGATCTGGTTGCAGAGCTTGCAGGTCTGGCCCGCTCCATGTCCGCCAATGTGAATGATGTTCTTCCCCATCGCCTGGAGCACCGGCAGGCAGCGCTCGAAGACCTCGTCGGAGCCTCCCACCATAATGGAAAGAGTCCCGGCGCGCGCACCGACGTCGCCGCCGCTCACCGGAGCGTCGAGCATGTCGACTCCCTTCTCAGCCAGCGCCTCCGCGATCTGCCGGGTGACGGAGGGGGACATGGTGGTCATGTCGATCACCACCGATCCCGCTGCGGCGCCGTGGATCACGCCGTTTTCGCCGAGGACCACTCGTTCCACATCGGGGGAGTCGGTCACCATCGTGATGATGACGTCGCTGTTGGCGGCCACCTCCGCCGGGGAGGCGGCTCCGGTCGCGCCGCAGCCCACTACTTCATCAATGCCGGGTTGGCTCCGGTTCCAGACCGTTAGAGAATAGCCGGCCTTCAACAGATTGGCGCACATGGGCCGCCCCATGATCCCGAGGCCGATAAACCCGACTCGCGGTTTTGACATCCCTACCCCCGTCTCCATTCCCAGTTCACTACCGTGACGACGGCGCTCGGCCCGCGGATAGGCCCGCCGCCGCTCATCTCTCGTTCCAAACCTTGCGCGCTGGATCCGAACAGTCCTCCGAGGAGCCGCTTCGGGGGTGCGTTCTGGAACTCCCGATGGACTCGACGCGTCCATCCAGTGGTCAGACTCGCTCCCTCCTTCGGTCAGTCGGTCATGACCCATCGGACGATAGCGGCTCCAAGAGTCCGGTCGTATTCAGCACTGTAGATGAGTCGCGGAAGAAGTCCGGCAGCGGTCCCCCGCGGAGGCAGTCGATGATCCCCATCAAGCACCAGGAAACCCGCACCATTCTTGCCCGCATCGAGGGCAACACCATGGAGGGCGCGGCGCTGCGGGCCGCGGAGCTGGAGGGCGCCGACCTTCGCTATGCGACCCTCCAGGATGCCGATCTGACGACGGCCGTTTTGAGAAAAGCGAACCTCAAGGGAGCCGACCTGCGGGGAGCGGATCTGCGCGGCGCCGACTTGCGGGGCGCGAACCTGATGCGGGCCGACCTGCGGGAAGCTAACCTGACGGATGCGGATCTGTCGGACGCGAATCTCGTGGGGGCCAATCTTCAGGGAGCGCTGCTCACCGAGGCGCTTTTGGTGGAGGCAAATCTTCGAGCCTCGAGTCTGGTTAGGGCGGTGCTGATCCGGGCCGATCTTCGTGGCGCTTGTCTGGTTCGCGCCAACTTCTTCGGCGCCGCGCTTTGCGGCGCGAATATGCATGGCGCGGTGCTGGATGACGCGGACCTGGAAGGAGCTCGTTTTGACGATCGCACCTTCTGGCCCGAAGATGTAGCGCCGGAAGAGCGGCTGGCCTCGCGCGTGACGGCGTACGCTGCCTGACAGGGGAACCGAGCGCTCACTCCGGCGACCTGGAGCCTGTCGCCTCAACTCCATAGGGAGTTGTTCGTTCCGGGTGCGAGGCTGCCGATCGTGCCTCAATTCCCCGAAGTCCGGGGGTTGTTCCATGTCCGAGTAGCAGCGCCCGAGTAACAGCCCCCTGCTGGCCGATCCCTGGATCATCGCCATCCCTGGTCTTGCCCCGAGGATCCAGCGGTGTAGATGCCGCAAGCAGTCCTCGTCAGGCGCATCCATCCATGGGAGCCACTCGGGGCGACGCGCCAGGTCAAAGCGAATGGATCCCCTCTTTGCGGAGTGAGTCTCCGCTCAGTGCGACTTCTGCGGGGACGACGGAGGGCGGCGACGGCGCCGCACCCAGGAGCGCCCACATCCACGTGGTTTCCACCAACACACCCCTCGTCGATCGTCATCCGTGGGCTTGACCCGAGGATCCGGCGGTGTACGTACCGCAAGCAGTTCCCGTGAAGCGCGCCGGACCGAGTCAGTTGGGGCGACGCGCCAGCACGTTGTGAGTGGATCCCCGCTTTGTGGAGTGGGTGTCCGCACATCGCGACTTCTGCGGGG
>SYKE01000029.1 GCA_005798285.1 Actinomycetota bacterium | reverse complement strand
GCTCGCTGCTCACAGCTCGAAGTCGTGTCCGGACTGTCCAGCAACTCCAGTTCCGGCACCCCCAGGCTCCGCTTGGCGAAGACGTAGATCGAACGTCGTGAAGCCTCTTCCGGCGAGGAATTTCCCCAGCCGGCGCCGGGTCGCGATTGACCGGCCAGCACCGCCTGCGGCAGCTTCGGATAGACGCCGGGGCCCCCGCGTTTCAGGTTCAGGCGCCCGCTCACCGAGAGAATGCTGTCTCGAGCCGCCTCGGCATCCAGGCGTCGAACGACCCATCGCGAGAGTTCAGATCCATCGGGATCCCGCTTCGCCTGCTCTGGAGTTCCGGAGCCCTGCCGATAGGTTGCCGAGGTCACGATCAACCGGTGCAGACGCTTCATCGACCATCCCATCCCATTCGGATCGGTGATGGGCGAGGCGAAGCGGCTCGCCAGCCAATCGAGCAGTTCTCGATGCCGGGGCCGCCCACCCACCGTCCCGAAGTCGTTCTCCGTGGGAACCAGTCCCTCGCCGAAGTGCCCCTGCCACACGCGGTTCACCATCACTCGAGCCGTGAGCGGGTTGGCGCGAGACGCCACCCAATCCGCAAACCAGAGCCGCCGACCCGTGGAGGACGCTTGCGGCTTCGGCGGCGACGAGGGCTGCGGTTGGAGCACGCCGGGAATGCCCGGACTTACGACATCTGCGGGTTGAGCGGGATTGCCGCGGGTCAGTAGTCGCGTCGGAGGAGCCTCGGCGGAGGCCTCAAACCAGATGTAAGCGCGTGGCGGCTCGGGTAAGCGCATTCCGTCGGCCGCCTTCACAGCGGCCCGCCACCGGGCCAGTTCGCCGGCCTCAGAGGGCTGCGCCTCCCGATCAATCTCCATTCGGCGGGCCGCTTCGTGCTGGCGGACCAGGTTCTTCTGGGCTTCAGTTCGCCGAGCCGTCTCCGCGCGAAATGCCTCGATCGCCGGCGCGGGAAGCCGGCTGCCGCCTCGGGCCACCAGGCGCTCCCAGACTTGCCGCTCCAGAGGCTCCATCTCTCGATTAGCCACTGCCGCGGCCGCATCGGCCCGAGCCACCGACTCCTGGTACCGTTGGAGTTCTATCGGGGTCCCCACGTGACGATCGAGATCGTTCCGACCCTCCTGGGGGCGCTTCAGCGGCTGAAACACGCTAAGAACCTGGTAATACTCCTTCTGCAAAAACGGTTCGAATTTGTGATCGTGGCACCGGGCGCACCGAAGGGTGATCCCAAGAAACGCCGTCGTAGTGGTTCCCACGATGTCGTCCAACTGCTCGTACCGGTCCAGTTCCGGTTCGGCGGGCTCGTCATCCCAGGTCCCCAGTCGCAAAAACGTGGTGGCGATCTGTGTTTCGGCGTTCGTGTTGGGGAGTTCATCGCCGGCTAATTGCTCGCGGATGAACTGGTCGTACGGTTTGTCGGCGTGAAACGAGTCGACCACATAGTCTCGGTAGCGCCAGACGTTGGGCTTATCCCCATCCCGTTCGTAGCCATTGGTATCAGCGTAGCGGGCGACATCGAGCCACTTCCTTGCCCACCGCTCGGCATAGGCAGGCGACGCGAGCAACTGATCGACCCGTCGTTCATACGCATCCGCTGACGAGTCCGCGAGGAACTCCCGCTGGGCCTCGGGCGTGGGAGGCAACCCCGTGAGGTCGATGGTGACCCGACGCAGCAGCGTCAACCGGTCGGCCGGGACGGAAGGCTTCAGGCCGCGAGCCGAGAGGTCTCGCGCCACAAATCGGTCGATGGGGTTGCGCGCCCACGCGGTGTCCCTGGCCGCCGGAATTGTCGGAGTGGAGGGCGGCTGAAAGGCCCAGTGGCTCCCGGTTCGGCTCGACGCGCCCGCGCGCGCGCCGGTGCGCACCCAGTCCTTCAGGATCTGTTGATCCGCTGCCGAAAGCGGCTTGCCGGATGGCGGCATCTTGCCCAACCCGATCGCGGTGATCATTCGGCTCCGGCCCGGCGCACCCGCCAGCACGACCGGTCCCCCACGGCCGCCGCGCAGAATTGCGGCCACTGAACGGAGATCCAGGCCCGCAGCCGGCGACTGCTCTCCGTGGCACCGAACGCAATTGGCCTGCAAGATCGGCCGCACGTCACGCTCAAAGTCGGGCCCGACTCCTGGGGCGGGGGCGGCGGACGCGGAAAACATCGAGGCTACCGCCAGTCCGCCGATGCCCAGCACCGGCGCCGCAATCCCACTCCGCATGGCCATCGGCATCCCCAGCACTCCTCGATTTCCTTCCGCGTTCGACACCACCCATCGCCGTGGGTTGCCGCATCCTTCCGCGGGGATTCGGTCGGGTTGCCGCGGATTTCGGAAGGGCAGACTGGGCCGCCCGTCCTACTTCGATAGGAACGTGCCGGGGGCCGGCAGTCTATCGTGCATCTTCTACCCTGTGTCGGAAACTCGAGTTCCCGGCCGAGGCGTCTCATGTCCTCTTCCTGCATCGCCGCTCAGCTCTACACCTTGCGATCCCAACTCCGCACCCCGGAGGAGATCGCCGTCACTCTCCCACAGGTGGCAAAGCTCGGCTATCGGGCCGTACAGCTTTCCGCCCTCGGCCCGATCGAAACGGTGGAACTCAAGAAGATCCTCGACGCCGAGGGCCTTGAAGTCTGCGCCACACACGTCTCCTGGGAGCGACTGTTGACCGACCTCGACGGCGTCGTGGAAGAGCACGAACTGCTGGGCTGCAGCTATGTCGCCGTCGGAAGCATGCCCGCTGAGTATCGCAACGTGGAGGGTTACGCTCGCTTCGCCCGGGAGGCCAGCCGCGTCGGCGCCCGAATGAAGGAGCGCGGACTCACGTTCGGCTATCACAATCACAGCTTCGAATTTGAGCGGGTCGGCGCAACAACCGGCATGGAGGTGCTGCTTGCGGAGAGTGACGCGAAGAGCCTGGCGGCCGAGATCGACACCTATTGGGTCCAGCACGGCGGCGGAGACCCGGCGGCGTGGATTCGCCGGTGCACCGGTCGCATCCCTGCCGTACATCTGAAGGACATGGTGATCGTGGGCAAGGAGCAGCGAATGGCGGAGGTCGGAGAGGGCAACCTCAACTGGCCGTCCATTCTGGAGGCCTGCCGAGATGCCGGGGTCCGATGGTACATCGTGGAGCAGGACCAGACTTACGACCGTTCCCCCCTGGAGAGCCTGGGCATCAGCCTGAAGAACCTCAAGGCGATGGGATTGTCGTGAGTCTCGGAACGACGTTGAGACTCACGGACGGTGACGTCGCCCGATATCGAGAGGATGGCTTCCTCGTTCTCCCTGGCGCCGTGAGTCCCGACGAATTGGCGGAGCTCCGACACGAAACGCTTCGGCTCTGCCGGGGAGATTACGACATCCCCGGCGTCGAACCCCTGCCGGAGGACACCCCTGCGGATGAGGTGCTGAAACGCTATCTGTGCCTGCACCAGGTGCACAAGGTGAGCCCGGTCGCGCGCCGCTACTGCGCCCATCCCACCATTGCCGATGTGCTCTCGCGCCTGATCGGTCCTAACGTGAAGTGCATGCAGTCGATGCTCTTCATCAAGCCGCCCGGGTTCCCGGGGCAGGCCTATCATCAGGATGAGCGCTACATTCCTACTGAGGATCGGAGTCTGACCGGAGCCTGGATCGCTCTGGATGACGCCACGGTGGAAAACGGGTGCCTCTGGGCGATCCCCGGCAGCAATCGGGATGGGCTTTTGCCGTGGGCCCCCCACGACAACCCGGAGTATGACTTCGCCGATGAGGCCCAGGGAGTGCCCCGTGAGCGCGAGGTACTCGTGGAGTGTTCCGCCGGATCCATCGTGTTCTTCAACGGGTTCCTGCTGCACAGCTCTCGAAAGAACCGTTCTCTGGGCTTTCGTCGCGTCCTGGTCAACCACTATATGTCCGCCGAATCCCGCCTTCGCTGGCAGGGTCGCGAAGACTACCGCGATGTCTTCATCATCGCCGGCAAAGATCCTCACGCCGAACTCGGATACGAGGAGATCGCGCGGCCCCACCTTCGACGAAGCCGCGCATCCTGAACAGCCCGACGGTGGTCTCCATCACCCCATCCACTCACACCTCAACATCGATCCGGCTGGAGTGATCAGCCCTCCTCCACCGAAGGAACCCACCCATGACTCGCATCCTGGTTGGAGAATGCAAACAAGAAGTCTCCACCTTCAATCCCGTTCCGAGCAGCTACGAGGACTTCATCGTGGTCTCCGGCGCCGCACTGCTCGACCGCCCCAGAGACGGCCAATGTGAGCTCGACGGCGCTCTCGAGGTGTTCGGCGCGCAACCCGACATCGAAATCTCTCCCACCTTCAGCGCCAAATCGATCACCTCGGGGGGTGTTCTCGGCCGAGCCGACTTCGAGCGGATCGAACAGGGCTTTGTCGAGGCGCTGCGGTCGGCTCCCCCCGCAGATGCCCTGTACCTCAGCCTCCACGGCGCTATGTCGGCCCAGGGATACACCGACCCCGAGGGCCATCTGCTGGGTCGCGCGAGGGAGATCCTCGGGGAGGACATCCCAATCGTCGTATCCATGGATCTCCACGGGATTCTGACCGACGACATCCTCCGACACGCCGACTCAGTCAGCCTGTACCACACCTACCCACACGTCGACATGGCCTCTACCGGAGCCAGGGCCGCCCGAGTGCTGTTGAAGATCCTCGCCGGCACGGCGCGTCCGGTAACCGCATCCGTGCGTGTGCCGGCCCTGGCGCGAGGCGACGAGATGATCACCGAAACCGGCCTAATCCGCCACGTGATCCGGCGATGTCGTGAGATCGAGGCCATGCCCGGAGGCCTCTCGGCGGGCATGTTCTGGGGCAACCCCTTCACCGACGTCCCGAATCTGCGCTCCAACAGCGTGGTGGTCTTCGACGGCGACTCATCCCGCGCCTCGGGTCTTGCACTCGAGGTGGCAGACCTGTTCTGGGAGCATCACGAACGCATGTTCCAGCCGCTGAGCACGCTCGAAAGCGCCGTCGCGCGGACACTGGCATCTCCAGGAGGCACAACCATCCTCGTGGACGCCGCAGACGCCCCCTCCTCGGGTGCTTCGGGCGATGGAGTGACGCTGGTCGCTGCCCTGCTCGGGGCCGGGTACGGAGGTCGGGTGCTCGCTCCGGTGGTCGATGTGCCGGCGGTGGAAGCCGCGATCCGGGCCGGAGTGGGCGCCGTCATCAACGTCACCGTGGGTGGAACGCTGGATCGCGGCCGCTTCACACCCCTGCCCATCCAGGCGAAAGTCCGGGTGATCTCAGATGGACACTATCGAGGAGAAGCCTGGGGAGGCAGCTACGCAGGGCCGACCGCCGTGCTGGAGAGCGAGCATGCCACGTTCGTCGTCACGAGCCGCCCGGTGAGCCTGCATGACCGCGGCCTGTTCTGGTCGGTGGGTCAGGAGCCGAGGCGCTTCGACGCCGTGGTGGTGAAGTGTCCGCACTGTGAGCCCCAGATGTACAAGGCGTGGTGCAGCCAGCTCATCAATGTGGACATTCCGGGATCCACCAGCGCGAATCTGAAGTCACTGGGACACACGCTGTGCGAGCGACCGATCTTCCCGCTCGACACGGATGTGACCTACGAGCGAAGGGTCTCGCTGTTTCAGCGCCCCCGCTATCGCTAACCGATCGCAACCCGCAGTTGCTCGGCGTTGGCGGTCCACTGGCTGTCTGGATAGCGTTCATGGAACTCATCCAGGCAGGCCAGCCCGGAATGCGCCTCGTTCATGCGGACCCCATAAAGAGTCGCCAGCCGGAGCAGCGCGTACTCGCCTTCCGGCCGAGAGTCCCCTCGGGCAGCCATCCGCTTGTAGAGACCGATGGCCCGCTGCAGATCCCCGTGCTCCAGGCGGCGCGTCACCGTGATCAAGAACTCCAGCCCGGGCAGCGCCCGCTCATCGCACTCCGCGAGCTCGATGTAACACTCCACGATCTCCGCGTATTGCTGCTCTTCCGCGAAGCGCCAGATGGCGCGTCGGTAGGCGTCGACGGCTGCCCGGGGTTCGTGAGCCACGCTCAGAGCGCGAGCCAATCGCCAGAGTAGATAGGGGTCGTTCGGAGATCGTCGCAATTGGGCTTCCGCGGCGGCGATTCGGTGGGCTGCCCGACCTTCGCCTGCCCCGACCCGGCCGACCACCCAGACCCACGACAGCAGCATTCCCAACCCAAATCCACCGACATGCGCCCAGTGAGAAACGCGGCTCCCGCGATCCATCACGGCCCACATCACACCGATGATCAGGCCGATCAGAAGTGCCGCCGCCCAGGTCGGCGCCCGGCGTACCCGACTCCGCCGGCCGGGGAGTCCCGGGATCCACGTTATGCCGATCAACGTGGCCACAGCCCCGGAGCATCCAACAAGCGGCACGTGGATCGCTCCGTGAAAACTCCACAAGGCCAGCAGATGCGCCCCGGCGGAGACTCCGCTCCCGAGCGCAAACACCGCGAGCACCGCTCGGGACCCTCTACGGGACTCCACAAACGATCCGAAACCCAAAAGCAGTGCACAGTTGACCAGTACGTGCAGCCAATCTGTGTGTACGAATACATACGTGAAGAACTGCCACGGAGCAAGATGGTCGGGCCACAGTCCCAAAGCGATGACCGCGTACGGATAAACGGCGCCTATCGAGGTCGTGACTACCGGGACACTCTGCCCGATCAGGTGAACCACGACACAGACCGCCACCAACCCAAGGGTAGCTGGTGTGCCGCCGTTATCGAGTTGACGCTGCCGTTTGCGCTGAGACATGGGACTTTTGGGAGGCGTTATCGGGATCGGACCCGCCACCTCATGTATTAAGTGTATGAGCGGCGTTTCAAGAGTGCCCGAAACTCAATCACCGTACACGGTTCATCCGAATGCGGTGATTGTTCGTGTCACCCGTGTAGAGTCGGCCCCGGCCATCCAGCCAGCAACCATGCGGACGATCCATCCCGGCGCGGTCTCCTGGGCCACCGTCACCATCCGGACCCTTATGGCCACCGGAAACCGTTCGGATTTGCCCCGATTTCAGGTTGATTTGTCGAACACAATGGTTTTCGGTGTCGACGACATACACGTTTCCGTCCGGGCCCACATGGATCCATTTGGGGCCGTTCCAGGTCGCCTTCAGCGCCGGCCCCCCATCCCCGTCATAGCCTTTCTGGCCATTGCCTGAGATGGTCTCAATGATTCCGGACTTCGAATCGACCCTGCGAATTCGATTGCCCTCTCGTTCGCAGATGTAGGCGTTCCCCGTCCGGTCAAACGCCACGCCTCGCGCTCCCCGGATGCCGGCTTTCGACACGGGGCCTCCGTCCCCTGAGAACTCCAGCTTTCCCAGACCCACAAAGGTGGAGATGACGCCGGTCGACCGATCAACCTTGCGGATCCGGTTGTCCCGAATGTCGCAGATGTAGAGGTGACCGTCGGGATCGAAGTCGAGCGCGTTCGGCTCCATCATCGATGCCTGAGTCGCGGGACCGCCGTCGCCGCCGTACGACTTCTGTCCGTTGCCGGCGTAGGTCGACATCACGCCGGTTTTAGCGTCAACCCGTCGGATCACCTGGTTCAGGCGATCCACGATAAACAGATTGCCATCCCGATCCGGCAGCACGCCGTAGGGCTCATTCATCGTGGCCTGGGTCGCGGCGCCGCCGTCCCCCGTGTACCCCTTCTGGCCGTTCCCGGCGACCGTGGAGATCAAACCGGTTCTGGCATCCACCCTCCGAATGCAGTGGTTGAAGGTGTCTGCAACATAGAGGTTTCCGCGGGAGTCCTTGCTGCAGTGGAAAGGCTGGTTCAGCAGCGCCGCCTTCGCGGGACCACCGTCGCCGGCATAGCCCTGCGCCCCGGTTCCGACCGGACTCTCGATGGCGCCAATCTCCTGCGCTGAGAGTCGAGACCCAAGAGCAGCCGTTCCCGCCGCCGTCAGCATGTCACGTCGCGTCATCACTCAGCCTCCCCGAATTCACCCCGACCCGTCAGGCCGCCAGACCCGACGGAGGGTTTTGAAAAAGGTAACTCTCCACGGTCTCAACCAATGCTGACTTGTCACGCTCGACGGCCCGAGTCACCCACTCGCCCCAGCCGGACTCGCCCAACTCTCGGACGAAGTCATCGCGAAGCCACTTCACGGCCTGTGCGGCACAAGACTCCCACTCTTCGAGATTGAGTCGCTTACCGGCCTCGGCCAGGTCGGTGCGAATCTCAACCGGACACTCCCCCGCCTCGTTCATAACGGGGGTCTGCGTGTGGTGGTGCGGCTCGATGGCGAAGCAGTCGATGCGGCCGATGTCGAGCAGCACCCCGGAGCGACCGTTCAGGATGAAGCGACACACGGGACCGCCATCGGCCCCGCCCCGCTGCTTCCCCGTGAACAAGATGACTCGGCCGTATTCGCCCGCAGGCTGCTCTCCAAACATTTTGGTCTCCCCGCTCCCGCTCTCCCGGCAGTCCGGCGGCACCGCATCGTCCACCTGCCGATGCCGACAATCGAAATCGGGTTCGACCGCACCCCCGGCTGAACCTGCCGTCAACGGCTCATGCGCTGGACGAGGATATAGAGAAACAGAGGTGAAAGGATGCAGTAGCCGATCACGACCATTCCGATGAGGATCTTTCGAAGTCGGTCGTGCGGAATGCGGATCCAACGGTTCAGCGGCGGGGGAACCGCCAGATTCCGGGACACGAGGACACACACCAGCGAGACTCCGATCAGGAGATCGCACGCCATAAACGCCACACCCAGTTTCCAGGTGTCCGTCGGCGGCGAGAACCACAACAGCGGCATCGTGGGCTGGCTCCTTCGGGAGCGGCTCGGCCGCATCCTCTGCATCCACTCCTGGGATTCTACTCGCAGGTGCACACAAAAAATCCCGCAGATGGGTCCGCTGTCGCGGGCCTCTCTGCGGGATCGTCAATGCCGGTCCGGCCGGTGAGTCGGGGCGACACGATTCGAACGTGCGACCTCCTGCACCCCATACAGGTGCGCTACCAAACTGCGCTACGCCCCGGAGGTCGCCGAAGGTCTCCCCTCGGCAGGCAGCAGAATATCAGATTCGCCGAGAGATGAGAAGAGGCTGGTGCATCTGATCGGCGATCCAGGTCCACCGGCCAACTCACTCCTGGAGCAGGCGAATCAACAACCCGCGATCCAGAAAGTTCGCCTCGCACGAGGGACACTGGGCAATCGGTTCCGGACTGGCCAAGATCGGCGCCATGAACATCAGGAGCCGGCACTCGGGGCAGATCAACTCTTCCGCGCCCCGAAACGGCCCCCTGGGAGTGGCCCGCCGGATGCGCTCCGACAGGTTGCTTCGAGCCTCCGGAGACTGAATGAGGAGTGCCCCGATGCGCTCCCGAGCCAACCAGGTTCCACCGCACCCATCACACACCGAGAGGCGAACCGTGATGCTGTTCATCCCCCGCAGCCCGCCCCCGCAGCGAGGGCACCCGCCTGTCAGCATCCCCTGGAGCACCTCGCCGCAGGCCCAGCACACCAGCGCTTCAGAGGCATTTCGCTCCGAACAGCGCGGACATGCCCCCGCCAATGCTCCCCCCGCGAATCTCAAGTCGGGACCGTCTTGCTCAGGATCGCCGGCCGCGTACCAGCCCTCGCGCCGAGCTGGAATCACCGGTGGCGGCTTCCGCATTGGGCTCTTGTCCGCGGGCATTTTAGAGTCTGCGGGCGTGCTTTCCGGCGCGGCTGTGGGAGGGGGCGGAACGGGAGTGGGGACAGGCGGCGGGGCGTTCCAGGGAGCTTCCGCATCGGGCTCGTGAGGAATCTGGAAGTAGGAGCGGGGCACATCCGCCTCCGGCTCGGCGGCGGCCGCGTGCGAATGCGACTCGGGGGATCGAGCAGGGACCTCGGGCAATTTGGGCTCCGCTCTGGCCCCGGGTTTCCCCAGCGCCGCATCCAGTCGCGACGCCACCTCGAACAACTGGCCGCCGGTCAGCCAGAAGCCGCGGCAGGCGATGCAGGTGTCGAGCGGCAGGTCCGGCATGCTCGGAAACCGGACCCGTTGAGAGTGGGATGGCGCAGGTCGGACAGTGCGGAAATCGCTGTCCTGTTGGAGCGCCGCGACTGCGGAAGAGGTGGGCGCCCAGGCGGCGCACCACGTCCGGCCCGGCCTGAATCAGAGACTGAAGTTCACCGAAATCGAACCACGCCCCCGCGCAGGCCAGACACAAATCGAGACTCAGGGCGCCGAGAACGCCATGATGTGTTTCCCCGGCACACGTTGGGCACGGCCTGGCAGACATCGCATCCCCCCGGAGCTATTTCAGCGAGAAACAATTGGGCCCCGAAAGTATTTGACGGCGGGAGAATCCCCGCGGTTACTCGGCTCGGTGAAATCTCCTCGGCACTCAGATTCCGAGTTGCGCGAACGTGTGCTCCAGGTGCTGCAGGTGATAGCGCACGTCGAAACACTGCTCCACCTCTGCCGCCGAAAGGTAGCGTCCGACAGCTTCGTTCGCACGAACCGCCTTCCGGAAGTCCTGTCCCTGCCAACCCTCCATCGCAAGGCTTTGGGAGAGCTTGTAGGCATCCTCGCGAGAGGCGCCCTTCTGAACGAGTGCGAGCATCACCTGCTGACTGAAGACGAGTCCGTGCATCTTCTCCAGGTTGGCGGCCATGTTCTCTTCGTAAACGGTCATCTCTCGGACGACTCGGGTGAACGTCCGAAGCTGGTAGTGCACCAGCGTCGTTGTGTCGGGCAGGATGACGCGCTCCACGGAAGAGTTGGCCAGATCGCGTTCGTGCCAGGTAGTCACATTCTCCAATGCGGGAATCACATTCCCCCGAACGACCCGAGAGAGCCCGGAGAGCTGCTCGCACACGGATGGATTACGCTTGTGCGGCATCGCGGATGAGCCGCGCTGTCCTTTGGCAAACGCTTCTTCCAGCTCGCGGATCTCGGTGCGCTGAAGATTGCGGATCTCAGTTGCGTACTTCTCGATGGAAGCGGAGAGCAACGCCAGGGTCAACATCACCTCCGCATGACGATCCCGCTGGAGAATCTGGGTGGAGGCGGGTGACGCCTGGAGCCCGAGCATCTCACACACCCGTTGCTCGACGGCGGGGGGGATGTTGGCGTGAGTCCCCACCGCGCCCGAGATCTTGCCCCAGGCGATGTTCTCCCTCGCTCGAACCACCCGCTCCCGGTTTCGAAGGAACTCCCCCAACCAGATCGCGAGTTTGAAACCGAGCGTGATCGGCTCGGCATGGATCCCATGGGTCCGCCCCATCATCACGGTGAACTTGTGCTCTCGCGCCCGCTCGCGGATCGCCTCGATCAGAGCGTCGAGTTCCGCCAGGATCAGATCGATTGCCTGACACAACTGCAGCGACAGCGCCGGGTCCTCAATGTCATAGGAGGTGACCCCGTAATGGAAGTACCGCCCCTCCGGACCCAGGTTTTCCAGCACCGAACCCACGAATCCCAGCAGATCGTGTCGGGTCGTCTGCTCAATTTCCAGCGCTCGATCGAGAGAGAATTCTGCTCCTGCGACGATCGCATCCGCTTCCTCGCGGGGAATTCGACCCACCTCGGCCTGCGCCTGCACCACGGCGAGTTCGACCTTTAGCCAGGTGTCGTACTTGTTCTGCAGCGACCAGAGATCGCGCAGTTCGGGAAGGGCATATCGGTCAATCATCGCTTTTCCTCACGAACACAACTGTCTCACGCTGCGCCGTCCACGGCGCCGGCAAACTCATCAATCCAGCCTCGACACACATCCAGACTCGATCTCCAGAACTCCACCGATCTGGTGTCGATGTCAAACCGCCTGCCCAACTCCGCCGCGTCCGCGAGCCCGGTTGATGACAGCAGGTCGTCGTAGCCGCCCCGGAAGGCATCGGGCTCGCTGCGATAGCGCGAATAGAGCCCCAGTCCAAAGAGAAGTCCGAAGGTGTAGGGGTAGTTGTAGAAGAGCGGCCCGTAGTAGTGTCCCTTCACGGCCCACATGTACCGGTGCCGGGCGGCGGGATCCAGCCCGTCCCCATAAGTCAAGTCCTGGCACTCCTCCATCAACTCGCAGAATTCCGGCGCACTCAGTTCTCGGGAGGCACGGCGTTCCAACACCGCCTTTTCAAACAGAAAACGCGAGTGGATGTCGACCACAACCAGCAGGTCTCGCTGAAGGGACGCCTCGATGAGCGCCAGACGGTCCTCTCCGCTCGCATCGACGAGTGCGCCCTCGGTAGCCAGGGTCTCGCAGAAGATACTCGCCGTCTCCGCAAGCGTGCTGGGCGTGCGCCGCTGCCAGGCATCGCGGCCCTTCAGGCACTGATTGTGGTACGCGTGTCCTAACTCGTGCGCGAGTGTGGCGATCTGATTCACTGAGCCGTCGTAGTTCATCAGGATCCGGCTATCCCCGTGCCCGATCCCCACGCAGTACCCGCCGTCCTCTTTCCCCGATCGGGGCTCCGCATCGATCCAGCGCTCCCGAAACGCCCGCTCCGCAAACGCTGCCAGAGAATCGGAATAGCGGCGAAACTGGTGGACCACGAACTGCTCCGCATCGGACCAGGGAATGAGCCGGGAGTCGTTCGCAACCGGTGCGTGCAGATCGTACCAGGCCAGACGATTCACGCCCAGCCGCCGCGCTTTGGCCTTCAGGTAACGACGGAAATCCGGGAAGGACTCCACCACGGCGGCCTGCATCGCATCCAACGTGTCGGCGTCGATGCTGTTTCTTGGGATCGAGGCGCCCACATCCGTGGAGTAGCCTCGTCGCCGGTTGAGAACGCACTGCCAACCCTTCACGCCATTCATCGCGGCAGCCAGCGGCAGCGCCACGGTGTCCCAGGCCGCCAACTCGGCGCGGTAGCCGATTTCTCGAGTCGAACGATCCGGATCGTGCCCCAGATTACGGACGGCGCTGATCGACATGGTCTGGTCGCCACCCGGCAGCGGGACCACGGCCACGAGAAGCGATGTCAGATCACTGTGGAGACGAGCCCACGCGGTGATCGCCGCGGGACGCAGGAGCGACTGGAGTTCCTCTTCCGCTTCCGACATCTGATGTTCTGCCTGCTCGGCGGCGGCTCGGAGGGGGTAGAGGTATCCCCTCGCCAGCTCGGATCGCGACAGCAGCCCTTCGGCATCGAGGGTTCCCGCCCACGCAATGAACCGGGTGGAAAGCGGTTCGGCCAGTGCCCCCAATGAACGGAGCTCCGAGGCGAGCGCCTGTGCGACCTCGTCCCCCGCGTCGGTGGAAACCACGCCGTGCAGGTACGCGCTCACCGGGTGGATTGCCTCCTGCAGCGCAATCCACTCTGGGGTGATCTCCTCGAAGGCGGCAATGAGCTCGGCCGTTATCGGAGTGGGGGTCAGGCGGCGCACGCCGAGCGCATCCATCCTGAGGCGCAGTTGCGATATCCGGTCTCGCGCGGCATCCAGTTCGACTCGGAGCCGCGGATCGTCGGTCGAACTGAACAACGGGGTGAGATCCCAACGGGGAGATCCCAGCGATTCTGTAGACGCCATCAGGTTAGCCGTGCCTTAACTTCGCGACCGCGCACGCCGGCCCCAATGTCCGTTCTGAGCATCTTGCCTTCGAAGCGGATGAGTTCTGCCGCTCGATACGCCAGGTCGATCGCTTCTTCGTAACCCTGCCCCATCGCGCTCACACACAAAACCCGGCCTCCTGCCGTCACCAGGACTCCCTGCGCGACCCGTGTGCCGGCATGGAATACCGATACCCCGGGGAGCCGGGAGGCCGCGTCCGTTCCCTCAATCGGCAGGCCCGTTTCGTAACTCCCGGGGTAGCCGCCCGAAGCAAGCACCACCCCGACGCACCGGCCCGGCTTCCAGCGGAGGGGTCGGTCCGGAAGCCGTCCGGATGCAGCGAGCGAGATCAAGGTCAGGAAGTCCTCATCCAGCAGGGGAAGCACCACCTGAGTTTCGGGGTCGCCGAACCGGCAGTTGAATTCGATGACCTTCAGGCCGTCCACCGTCAGCATCAAGCCCGCGTAGAGACACCCGATGAAGGGAAACCCCGAGGCGGCAAGCTCCGCCAGCACCGGAAGCACGATCCGCTCCATCGCCTCGTTCACCAGCGCGGTCGTCAAAACCGGGGCGGGCGCGTAGGCTCCCATTCCGCCGGTGTTGGGGCCCTCGTCGCCATCAAAAGCTCGCTTGTGATCCTGCGCCGGAAGAAGTGGCAGCGCCGCTTCGCCATCGCAAACGACCAGCAGGCTCGCCTCTTCCCCCTCCAAAAGCTCCTCAATGACGATCTCGGAGCCTGCTTCACCAAACTCGCCGCCTTCCAACATCGAAGCGGCTTGCAGCCTCGCCTCCGAAAGGCTGGGGCAAACCACCGCGCCCTTGCCGGCAGCAAGACCGGATGCCTTCACCACCGCCCCAATCGCGCCGGCGGACTCAATCCGACCCAGGTATTCGAGGGCGTCCGGCAGGCGGTTGAATGCGCCGTAGGCCGGCTGCGGTACGCCGGCGCGAGTCATCAACTCCCGCGCGTAAGCCTTGCTGCTCTCAATACGCGCCGCGCCCGCAGACGGACCAAACACCTGAACCCCAACGGCTCGCAGCCGATCCGCCAGACCCATCGCGAGTGGCGCTTCCGGCCCGATGACCGCAAGATTCACGCCACGACCGACGGCGAGGCTGGTCAGGGCATCGAGATCGGTCGCGGGAATGGGGACGCGCTCACCGAGATCGGCCATTCCCGGGTTGCCGGGAGCGAGGATTAGATGGAACGAAGGGTTCGACTCGCGGAGTTTGCACGCGAGAGCATGCTCTCTGCCGCCACTCCCCACCAGAAGCACCGTATTGGGAATCATGCGCTGGAGCTGTCCGGAAAGCGCTCCGGGCCCCCTTGTTATACTCGATCAGCCCCATCTCTTCGAGGCGATTCCGCGCGCGCTTCGCGTGCTGCGGGGCCCGCCGCGCGACAATGGTCCTAACAGTGCCGCGAACAGCCTGCGGTAGAGTAGTCTCTCGGCCACAAACGGTTCCCGCCTCCTCAACGGCGTCGGCCGGACGCAACAGAGTCTCCAACTCGGTCTGCGCCGAGTCGTGCGTTTATACATGGAAGAGTTCTTAGCGCCGGTGGAGTGCCGACCGGATTCTGATGTGGGATGGGTGTGGGGTCATTGACGCAGCTTTCCAAGCGAATTACATTCCAACAACCCCTCGCCGGCGCTCGCGGGAAAACTGGCAGCCTTCTGCAGCCGGTGGAGTGCCTGCTGGCAGCCCTGATCCTGCTTCCGTCGCTCCCGTTTCCGATGGCGCGTGATCAGTCGACCTTTGCCTACGTGGCCCGGATCATTCAGGCCGGCGGCTGGCCCTATCGGGATGCCTGGGACATCAAGCCTCCGGGGATCTATCTGGCGTACGCGTGTGCGCTTCCGCCCTTCATCCACGGCCCGCACGTGGATCTTGCGCTCCGGATCGCGGATCTATTCATCGCTGTTCTGGTTGCAGGGTTGACCGGAGCCCTCGCTCGAAGAGTCCACCCGCAAGCCGGCCCGAGCGCTGCGGCAGCCTACGCAGGCCTCTACCTGCAGGGCGGCGCATGGAGCATGGCGCAGGCAGAAGCGTGGGCTAACTTGCCGGCGGCGGCGGCTCTCGCCATCATGGTCGTCTCCCCGGTCTCATCGAACCGGTGGTTCCTCTGCGGTCTGCTCATCGGTGTTGCCGGCCTGCTGAAGCCGACATCCGCAATCCCCACTCTCTGCATCGCAGCGTGGCTCTTGAGCGACCGAAGAAGCGCGGCAGCGTGGTTGGCAGGGCTGCTTCTCCCGATCGGCGCGACGCTTCTCTGGCTTGAGATTGGGCACGCGCTCGTCCCTTACATCGAGAGCCAGACTCTCTTCGTAGCGGCATATTCTCGACTCAGCGCGACTCTTGGTCCGACAGGCTCCATGGCGGTAGGGCATCATCTCGTCCGATGGGCCGCCTGGGTGTGGCCTCTGCTGCTTCCAGCGGGGGTGGCTTTGGTCCGCATGCGGAAGGCGCCGGGCCGCGTGGAGTTCGCTATTCTGGTTGGAGCCACGGTTTCGTTCGGAGTAGTAGTGGTCCAGAATAAGTTCTTTCGGTACCACTGGGAGTGCACACAGCCCTTCCTGGCAGCGCTTGCCGGTGTGGGTCTGGCGCAGATTCTCTCCGATTACGAGCACGTTCGCCCGCGAATGCTCGCGGCGACTACCGGGAGTGTCGCCCTGCTCTGGGCCATTGCGGCATCGGGCTCCCACTTCGTCTATGGGATCCGATTGGCGGCTCGCCTGGATCCGCATGACACCTACCTGCAGCGCTTTGCCGACCCTCGGAAATCGCGTGACTACTCCCCGCTCGAGACCAACCAGGCTGCACAATGGCTAAACGGTCGACTCCGGCCCGGGGAAAAGGTAGCTGTTTGGGGGTTCGAGCCGGGGATTCACCTGAAAACGGACACGCGAGCTCCTGGTCGATTCTTCTTCGATGTCCCGGTGGTTGCGCGGTTCGCTCCGCCACGTTGGCGGCGAGAGTACGCCGCCGATCTAGACCGTGAGGCTCCCGGCTGGTTCATTGTTGTCCGGAATGACGCCATCCCCTGGGCCTCAGGTCGCGCAGAAGACTCCGAGCGATTGCTCGCGGAGGATCCGGTGCTTCGTCAGATCCTCCGTCGGCGCTATCGGTTTGTGCACCGCACCAATGACTTTGCGTTCTATCGGCTGACGGCGGGACTACCCCCTATCGCCAACCCGCCAGCATCTGCTCCACTTCCTGAAGGTGGCCCTGCTCGTCGGCAATGAAGTTCTCGAGCTGCACCTTGAGTCCTATTTCACCGAGTTCACCCGCCTGCTTCGCGCGCTCGGTGTAGCGGTTCACCGCGTCCCGTTCCGCATCACGGACCGCTTTCAGCATCTCCTCGGCAGAGTCCGCCTCTCGGACAGGAGTGACCAGTGTGGTCGGCGTGCAGCCCATCGCCGCGATCTTATCGGAAAGGTATTGCGCGTGAAGCTGTTCGTCGGGGATTTCCGCCTGAAAGAACGCCCGAAGTTCGGACCGCCACGGTCCCCGCACCATCGCAGAATAGTGGATGTACTGGATGATGGCGGAATACTCCGCGGCCAGATCTTCATTCAGTCCAGCGATGAGAGTTTGTCGGTCCAATCGTTTGCCTCCGGCTCAGGTAAGGGTTGTCAACCTCTTCACTATACCCGTCATCTCGCGGCTTGGCCCCGATCAGCGGGTCAAACTCCGGGTCTGAGGGAGCGGTTGCCCGTAGTCCGGTACAAAACGAGGCCGCCGGAGAGGCATCGCAAAACGAAACATCCCCGGCGGCCCCGGACTTCGCGTAACCGGCCTTGAAGACGTAACCGGTGTGGGCGAGCTACGCCTTGACTCGCGCTGTCTTGATCACCACAGGAGTGAGGGGGACGTCGGAGTGCGGCCCCTTGGAGCCGGTTTGAACTTCCTTGATCTTGTCGACCACGTCCAGCCCAACCGTTACCTTGCCGAACACAGCGTACCCCACCCCGTCCTGCGACCGATCCTTGTTCAGGAAGTCGTTGTTCCGGACGTTGATGAAGAACTGCGCCGTAGCGCTGTTCGGCGCCGAGGTGCGCGCCATCGCGACGGTGCCACGATCGTTCTTCAAGCCGTTCGACGACTCGTTCTTGATCGGAGGCTTTGTCGCACGCTCCTTGAAGTTCGGATCGTAACCGCCGCCCTGGATCATAAAGTTCGGGATGACGCGGTGAAACACCAGCCCGTCGTAATGCTTGGCCTCGACATAGTCGACGAAGTTCTGCGCGCTGATGGGCGCCTTCTCGGCGTCCAACTCAATCTCGATCACCCCGAGGGATGTGTCCAGGATGACGACCGGTTTGCCTTCCAACTTCTTCTTCTCGTCTTTCTGCTTATCGTCCGCTCGCCCACGCGAGAACAGTCCCATGGCGGTTCCCAAAACCAGACCGGCGGTGAGCCGGCGTCGCGACTGCTTCATGGTCTCTCTCCCACCGTTCACGACTCAGAGCTACTTGCCCGCGCCATCGACCTTGATTGACTTGATCACGACCGCGGACTTCGGAACATCCTGCATGGGCCCCTGTGGGGTGTCGGTCACGCCGGTCTCCACATCCTTGATCTTATCCACGATCTCAAGACCCTCGGTGACTTTGCCGAACACCGCGTAGCCAAAGCCGTCCGGGTTCTCATCCTTGTTCAGGAACGAGTTGTCCACCACGTTGATGAAGAACTGCGCCGAGGCGCTGTCGGGATCCGAAGTACGGGCCATCGCCAGCGTGCCGCGCTCGTTCTTGAGACCGTTTCCGCCCTCGTTCTTGATTCCGGGGCCGGTTGGCTTCTCTTCCATCTTCTCGGTGTAGCCGCCACCCTGGATCATGAAAGTCGGGATCACGCGATGGAAAATGGTCCCGGTGTAGTGACCCTTGGAGACGTACTCCAGGAAGTTCTTCACCGTTGCAGGCGCCTTATCGGGGTAAAGTTCCGCCTTGATGTCGCCCATCGAAGTGGAGATGACGATTCGAGACGCCCCGGCGGCGGCGGTCTTGTCGCCACCTGCCGGAGCCGTGACCTCGGTAGAGGTGGGAGCCGCAGGAGGAGCCCCGGCATCCGTGGTTGTGGGCGGCGCGCCGCCCGAGCCTCCACCCGACTCTGAACTGCTACAACCCGCGAGCAAGAGCATGCCGCTCAGCACGCTCAACACCGGCATCCAGCCCCAGCGCAACATCTTTAAGAGTCTCCAGCAAAACCCCGACGAATCCCACGGCCCACCCGTTGGACACACGCCTGTAACTCTCCCATCCTACCACGTCGCGGAGACAGGTCCCAACCGTTGCAATCCGACTCTGTTGGGAGCCGTCAACTCTCAATTCTTTCAGAAATATCTGAAAACTGATTGGATACCCAGGGAATCGGGAACGATAATAGTTTCAGCAAGAACTGAAAGTTCACCCCGCCCCATCCCCGGGGTGAGGAGACGCCCATGCCGCGACCTCCCATCGAATGGCCGATCCCCGTCTATGTGACCGAGCACCGTGAGAGGCTCCTCTTTTGTTTCCGAGCTCCCGCGCCCTCGGTCGCGCGTCTGGTGCCGGCGCCGATGTACCTCGAGACCGTGTCGGGTCAGGCGCTCCTGCTCCTCGCACTGGGAGGCGCTCGGTGTCACAAAGCTGCGGGCCGTACGCGGGCCCTGGCCAGCGAGTTCCGTGCCGCAGAGTTGCTCACGCCCGCACGGTGGCCGGCCGCCTGTCGCCGAGATCCGCTGGGGCTCCATTTGCTCCAGTTCCACACAACTTCAGCAGGTCTGCGTCGTTTCGTGCACACCGCGCTCGGTTTCGAGCAGTCAAATCCTGCGGCGCGCCTCACCGCGGAGCCGCTGGGCCCAAATGGGGACGGCCATCTTTCGATCCCCTACCGCACGCTCGCACGCTCGCAGGCCGAGTCGGAGTGGCCGGCCGACTCGTTGTTCGACAGTTCCGAACGCGCAGAGGCTCTTCTACTCCACCCTGAGTACTACTACATCCCGGATCAGGGGCGGCGAGAGATCCAGGCCGTGCCTCTCCATCAGTACGTGCGGAAGTCGACGGTGATTCCAGGTCCCGGCGCCGATGCCGAACCAATCGCGGAACTCCTCGGAGTGGCTCCCTCAGAGGTATCCCTGGATCACATCGTGCTCCAACGCCGCTGCACGCTCACCTGGTCCTTCCCGCCCGAACGCATTCCGATGGTACGTGGATCGAGAGGCCATGTGCATTCACTGCCGTTTGGACACGGAATCTCAGTACTGAAATCGTGAGAGGAGTTCCTATAGTCACCTGAGAACGCATTTGAGACGCTCTCAACTGCGGAGGTGCCCCTTGGCTACTCGTCGGCGCGGTTTCACCCTCATCGAACTTCTGGTGGTGATCGCCATCATCGCCATCCTCGCTTCAATCCTTTTCCCGGTCTTTGCCCAGGCGCGCTCCAAGGCCCGTCAGATCTCGTGCGTGTCCTCCATCAAGCAATGGGGTACCGCCGCGATGATGTACAGTCAGGATTACGATGAGCGCTTCACCCAGTTCTTCCGACAGATGAACGGGGTGCGGCCGAATGCGGACTACACCTACACGAACGGGTTCAATCCGAACGGTTTCTACTGGCACGAGACCATCTTTCCCTACATCAAGAACTACAACTCCCTGCTCTGTCAGGAAGCGCGGGGCGGTCTGAATCCGTTCTGCCTGCCTTATGGGTGGAACTGGGCCTACGTGAAGTCCAACAGCATCGCGGAATACCAGTTCCCATCCGAGACCATGCTGATCGCCGATGGCAGAGGGCGCCTGTCGGGCGCGTCGGATCGAACCTTCTGCGCCAGCATCTCTGCCCGACTGCAGGGCCAGCCGTGTGCGGACTGCATCGACGAGAGCAAGTACGTCTATGCCCACGGCTTGATCCCGCCGGCCTCCGCTGCGACCACACCCGCGAATGTCAACATGGCCACCAACTACTCGGTGAGTAGCCGTCACCAGGGCAAGGCAACGCTTCTCTTCATGGATGGCCACGCGAAAGTGTACGACGCCAACGAAGTGAACAAGTGCAACAACCTGTGGGATGGCGACGGAGCAGCAGGACCCTGCCGGGTCGGCCGCGGCTCCAAATACAACACCGCCTACAACTAGATTCGGCCCTCGGCAAACAGGTAGCCGGTCCCGCGAGATTCGCGGAGCCGGCTATTTGTTCGTCTGACCTGCCTTCCCGCCCCTGAAGCATCTCGGCTTGCCGGAGATCGCGCGCGAATTCTTCCAAGGAATGCCTCCCGCCGCAGGACAACACTCCGCGAGAGACAGTTGATCCAATGTGAGGAAGGTCAGGTAGCGCCGTGGGTATGGCTGAGATGCGTGCAAAGCTGCAGGCGGGGGACGCGGTCATCGGGACGACGCTCTCGCTCCCGGAGCCTCTGGTTTGCCAGGCGCTGGGGCAGGCCGGATTCGAGTTCCTGCTCATCGATATGGAGCACAACCCGATCTCCGACTACCAACTCCAGACGATGCTGGTCTCGGCTCAGCCCACGTCCTCAGCGATTCTGGTTCGCGTGGAGTGGAAAGATCCGGTCCGGGTCAAGCGAGTGCTCGACATTGGGGCCGAGGGAGTCATCTTCCCCTGGGTCAATAGCCGCGAGGACTGCGAGGCCGCCATTGCTTCCGTCCACTATCCACCGAAAGGGATCCGAGGCTGTGGACCGCGCCGCGCCACAAGGCTTCACGGCGGCCTGCCCTCGTACCTCCGTTGGGCCGAGGAACTGGTGATGGCGCTGGTTCAAATCGAGCGGATCGAGGCTGTGGAAAAGCTCGACGAGATCCTGAGCACCCCCGGGCTCGACGGGATCATGGTCGGACCCGCCGACCTGGCGATCTCGATGGGCCATCTGCACGATCTCGCCAACCCGGAAGTGGACGACGTGATCCAGCGGATCCTCGATGGATGCCGGCGCCATGGAGTGCCGTTCGGAATGTTCACCGGCACCACTCAGAAGGCGCGGCAGTGGGTCTCACGGGGGTGTCAGATCGCCACCATTGGCGGCGATCTGCCCTTCATCGACTCCGGGATCGCGCAAACCCACCGCGAGATCCGGGAGATCCTGGAAGCTCGAAGCTCCTGATCAGCCGGCGGCCTGTTCCCGAAGGCGTCGGCGACGGCGCTGAGTCTTCTTGAAGTACCGAATCACAGCCCAGGCAGCGGTGAGAGCCGCTGCCACCCCACCCAGTTGCCAGAAGAAGGCGGCCCGACTCGCCGGCGCCGTGGGAGACGTCATCACCTGGTAGCCCAGGATCGCCAGCAGCCCCAGGATCCAGGAATAGGTGGTGGTGTACTCTTTGTAGAGCACCCGCACCCAGTTGAACTCCATGCTCCGAGTGGTCGCTCGAAGCCCCTTCAGGCGGGGAACCCAGCGTGGGACCCGCCGGCAGTAGGCCCGGTAGTCCTCGCCGAATTTCTCCTCCAGGAACCCCTCCTCCGCGCACACGATCGCTGAATAGCCGAAGCAGGCCAGCGGGATGAGGAGGTACGCGATCAGGTTGTTGTGAACGACGACCAGGCCTGCAACGATCAGAATGTTTCCCACGTACAGCGGATTGCGGCAGTGATTGAAGAACCCCTCCGTCACCAGTCGCTGGGCATCCACTTTGCCTTCGGTGCCGCCGCGTTTGATGTACGCGAAGCCGATCACCGCCATTCGAAGCGCCTGACCGAAGACGGTGATTCCGACACCCACCAGGTCAAGGATGCGATCCATCGCCGCGCCGCCCCCGAACGGGCGGGGGGGCAGCGCCGCGAGGAACAGAATGGTGACGGCACTGAAGATCAAGTTCCGCCAGGCAAACAGAAAGTCGCCCACGCGGCGGAGCGGCGGATAACCGGCGGGAGCACTCGGGGAGGCTGGGGAACTCACTTGACGGCTATCATCCCCGCGAAGTTGTACCAGCGGAAGTACTCCTCACAGTGCCGGAAGCCCTCCGAGGTCAACAACTCGCGATTCTCTTCCATCCGATACGGAATCAACACGTTCTCCAGAGCCTCGCGCTTCTGGGAAATCTCCATGTCGGAGTAGCCGTTCCGTCGCTTCATCTCATAGTAGTGCTTGATGTACAGCCGGTTCAGGAGCGAGTCCGCAACCGTCAGCTTCTCCACGAGGATGAGGCACCCCTGGGGGCGCAGCGACTCATAGATGGAGCGAAGCAGCCGCGACCGATGGAGCGGACGTACGAACTGTAAGGTCAAGACCATCAGGACGACCGATGCGTTCTCCAGGTGCAGGTCACCATGCAGATCGCCGTATCGAAGCTCGACCGGGTGGCGAAGGGTCTCTCCCGCGAGCTTTTGGCGGGCCCGGCCCAGCATCTCCTCCGAGTTGTCCACACCCACAAACCGCACTTGCGCATCAACCGTGCGATCCAACTCCAGAATGGTGGTTGCGGTGGAACATCCGAGATCCCAGATCTGGGAGTCGTCTTGCGCGAAGTCGGCTGCCAGTTCCGAAGTCATTCGCTGAATCTCATGGTAGAACGGCACCGACCGTCCCACCATGTCATCGAAGACGCGTACGGTATCGCCATCGAACTTGAAGTCGCGGTTTCCCGCCGCTTCGCGGGTAAACAGTTCGTCCTTCTCCATCATGTCCTCCCCCGGGGCAGCGTGCGCCTTGGCGGCGGCCCCTCGCCCGAACTGTGATTTCCGCGCCGCCCCAGCCGCGCCGGAGTCGGACTTACGTCACCCTTCGATCAAAAGATTCTGTGCCCACGATCGCAAACGTGAGAACTGATTCAGCGTAACCATACCATTCGAAGCCGGGTTCGGTTCATCGCGTCGACTCGTCCGACCATCGTCGCACTCGAATCACCGGCCGGGAAGCCGATGTCAGCGCCGCATTCCGGTAGAACGGATAGACGCTCCACTCCACACAACCGAGGATGTCGGCACGACCGTCACCATCGAAGTCACCCACGGCGGGATGCGGTCCGTGGTTGGTAATGCGAATGGGCTCGCCGAAGCACCGCATGGTGACCGGCGCCTGATAGAGCCGTCCACCCGATCCCGACACGCCGAGCAGCAGGTAGATGCTGCCGCCGTCCTTCGCTCCGGAGTGTGCTCCAGCCACACTGTAGACCAGGTCCGGAGCGCCGTCTCGATTCCAATCTACCGCCCGAAAGCTCTCGGTCCAGTGGGCCCGCCGGTCCACGATTCGATCATCGATGGGCCGACCGTCCTGGAGTTTCAACTCCGGCCCGCGCTCCAAGAGCGGGTTTCCGTGATCGTCGTGTCTCAGAACGAACAGGGTGGCCCGCCGAGTATCGCCGGAATGGGTGATCAGGTCCACGGTCCCGTCGCCGTTGAAGTCGGCAAACGCCGCCCCCGTGCGCCAGAAGAACGGCTGCTCGGGCTCGAGCGGGTACGTGCTGTCCAGGGCTCGAACGGCGGAACGGCGGCGGAGCAGTGCGGAGTCCGGATAGCCTCGCACCTCGACAGCGCGCGGAGCCTCGAACCGAGGTTCCGATGCCGAACCTACATTCCTGCACCAGTAGATTCGGTTGGTTTCGTTGGGCAGCAGCAGATCCGGTAGCGAATCCCTGTCCCAGCGCACGAGAGCCGGATAGGTGTACCCCATGTTGTGCCAGTGCTCCGGCGCTCCCAGAAGCTGATTTCGGAGGAGCCGAATGGGACCGTTCGGACCGGGGATGCTGCGGGGCGCCGCAAACCGCGGACGCGTGCGACTGCCCGTGTTCAAGATCACCTGCGGCCAGCCATACCCCCCGCCAACCAGCACATCGGTGTCTCCATCGGCATCCCAGTCGCAAAGATAGGGCCACCCCTGATCTGAGGCGGAGATCACGCCTCCCCGAGACAAGAGCGCGCCAACCCGTCGAAATCTCGGCTGCCCGGCCCCCGACTCGACTCGTTCGTACCGCGTGATCTCCTGGTAGGCCCGGTGCTGTACCAATAAGCCCGTTCTAGCGCCTTCTCGCCAGGCTTCAACCAGTGTGCACCCTCGCGGCATCCCTTCAATCGGCCGCGCCGATCCGAAGCGGCCGCTGCCAATTCCCTTTCTCCACTCCAGGGTAATGCCGTCCGGCGGAGTCTCAGGACCGGGAGTTAGAGAAACCGAGTCCGGCATTCCGTCCCCATCCAGATCTGCAAAACACGGCTTCTTGCCGGTGTCGAGCGCCACCGGCGACTCAAAACTCACCGTCGGTCCACTCCCGGGGGACCGGCGAAACCATGTCGAGCCGACCGTCAGATCCGCAGCCCCATCCCCATCCACATCCGCCACGTGAACAGGATCCCAATCCCGCACAGGAAGCGTGATCGTCCGGCGATAGATCGGAAAGCCTTTCCGGTCCCGACTGTCCGATGCTGCGTATACCTCCACGCGATTCTCGCCCTGGACCGCCGTCGCCAGTTCCACGATGCCGTCGCCATTCAGGTCTCCGAAGGCGGCGGCGCGATAGATCCCGGGAAATGCTTCGGGGCCTCGCGCGCCCTCCCGATAGAGCTGGTGAAACTCACCGAACTCCAGCCGCGAACCGGTGCCCGGATAGACCGCCACCCCACTCCAGGGTTCCCCTGGACGCCGGGCATAGTTCCAACACCCGGCCAGATCCGGTCGACCATCGCCGTTCAGTTCCAGGATCGACGCGCTGGAAAACAGGGCTGCCGGCATGGGCAGACCGCCCGCCGTGAGAAGATCGCCGTTTCCGATGCCCGGCGAAGGCGTCGGATGATGAGATCCCCGAGGACCCAACTCCACGGTGAAGGTGGTATCCGTGGGGTCTGCAGCCACCCACTCCAGAGTCCCCGTCGCGGGTTTCAGGGGGTGGTCGGTCCACACGAATGGCTCCGACCGCCCACTTCTCGAATTGCCGAGCCTGACAGGGACCCAATCTGCGGGCGCGCTGGAGAGATCCAGGTCCGTGGACAGGGGCACGTTTCCCACGGGGAGCGGCGTCGCCAGCGAGAGCTCGAACGCCGGGTGCGGCCGCGCCCCAAGAGCGGCGAGCGGGACCAATGCCACCGCCGCTCCGAGGAGGCTGAGGACGCGGATCCCGTTCAGCGCAGCTCCCACCGTTCGTTGAAGAACCCGGTCAGCACTGCATGGTCTCGGTGGTTGTCCTGGTGTTCGCCCTGGCCGATGCGGAGCACCGCGTAATCCGGGATGTGTGCGTACTGGCGGGCGTTGCTCCCATTCCAGTCGGTCCGGCTGAACGTCATCCCCATGTTGAGGACGACATATCGACGGGGGTTCTCGGGATTGGGGAACACCATCACCGGGATGTGCTCGGCGGATGAATAGATCTTGCCGGCGAGCTTGAAGCCTTCCCGGTCCCACCGGATCGGCAGCCTGGAGACGATACGACGGATCACCGAATTGCTCCCGGGATCACCAAAGAGGTAGAGGTTGGAGTCCTTGACCTGCCGTACTGTGAGCTGCGCGTCGTCCACCACCGGCAATCGCCCTCGGAAGTAGCTGTCAAACCCCTCCTGGAACCGGCTCAACTCCGCATCCGCCCACTTCTGACCGATCGGCGACCAGGCGCCCCCCGTTCCCTTCACCGCCAGCAGCGGACCGAACAAGGCGTCATCGATCGGTCCCTGCAGACCATGAACCTTTCGAAGTCCGCTCGGAGTTCCACGCGACCACCGATCGCCGCGCCGCACCAGCGAGACTTTACGATCGCCCTCGCCGCGCAGCTCCTGGCCATCGATCGAGATCGTGCGGATCGCCTCCGGCATTTCGCCCAACTCCAGCGCAGTGACACCAACCGTCTGAACGGTCACCGCGTCCCCAGATCGCACCGCGTTCACGGTGGCCTTGTCGAACTGTGCGGTCATCCCGGTGATCTCGACCCAGCGGCAGCGGTTGAAGCGCAGGTTCCAGGTTGAAAATCGGATCCGATCCGGCACGGTCCGTCGCATCCCAGCGAACGCCTCAAGGATCTCGGTTCGCTTGCCGGGCTCATAGCGGTGGGGCGTGTCTTTGCCGATGAACTCCCGGTACGGCGCCCCCGCCTTCCGGAGCGATTCCAGCATCTGTACGTGCTGATCGAGGGCAGGATCCTGATCACCACAGTAGGCCAGCACCGGCAGATTGTGGGCGTTATCCGCCCAGTCGACGGGATCATAGAACTTGAGCAGTTTCAACTGCCAGTCCGGCAACCGCTCGGCCATCTTCTGGTATCGAACCGTGTCGGTGAATCCGGCGCCCGGGCTCATGGCCGCCCAATCCCCGGGATGCTGGAGCCCAACGTGCCATGTGCCGTGGCCACCCATCGAGAAGCCCCGCAGCAGCACCCGTTCGTTGTCGACGGCATAGCGTCGCTTCACATCGGCCAGCGCCTCGAAGGCATCGGTCTCCCCCGCCCAGCGCCACCCATTGTTGGAGCGCCCGTACGGCTGAAGGATCAGGAACGGCCACTTCGCGGAACCGAAGTAGCTTTCAACCCAGCGAGCCGAAGCCATGAAGTTGATCTCGTTCAGGGTGCCGCCTCGTCCATGCAGGAAGATGTCGAGCCGGCCCGGCGTGGGGTTCGTAAACGAGTAATTCTCCGGCACCATGACCTGATAGGGCTGCGCGCTGCCGTCCACCCGACTTCGAAACCCCAGCACCACCCGGCCCGGCTGCCGCTCCCAGGGAGACTCCCCCTTCGCGAGAAGCGCGGCCCGGCGGCTGCCCTCATGCAGCAACGCTCTCGCGGCGCCCACCTCGCCCGGAGCGAAGAAGAGCTTCTGCCGCAAACAGCGGTCCACCCCTTCCAGGAAGATCTCCACATCCGGCAGCTTCTCAGCCTTCGGGACGCCGGTGCGAGAAGACTGATCTCGAAGGGTCAGCACGGCCTGCGAGAGCCGGTCTCGAAGCGCGCCCAGCTCCTTCTGCTCTCCGGCAGTGGGGACGTAGCGAGTATCGAGAAACTGGGCACGCGCCGCGGCGGCGAGACCGACTACGGCCGCGGCAGCAAGCAAAAAGGATCGACCGGCGTGAGACACAGGGTGGCAACCTCCGATCTCAGCTTCGGGAGCGCCCCACTCCCTCCCTGCACCGGCAGGGAACCGACTCACATCGGGGGAACTGGAGAGGGACATTTCGAGTGGGCGCACCGCCCCAGGGGGACCCCATGCTCACCCGCCGATCCTTTACCCGCCGTGCCGGGCTTGTTTGCTTAACGGGAGCGCTGATGAACGCCACGACCTCTTCGCCGGAGCCGGCCGAAGCTCAGGGCAACCGGCCGGACCAATTTCACGTGTTTGTCGGCACCTACACCCAGCGAGGCAGCAAGGGCATTTACCGGATGACGCTCGACCTCAAGACGGGCCGCCTCAGCGAGCCGGAAGTGGCGGCGGAAGTGTCCAGCCCTTCATTCCTCGCGGTTCATCCCGACCGAACCCACCTTTATGCCGTGAGCGAGATCAACGACTTCCAGGGCAAAAAGACGGGGGGAGTGACCGCCTTCAAGCTGGATCCGCGCTCCGGAAAGCTAACCCAACTCAACCAACAGCCGTCGCAGGGCCAGGGCCCGTGCCACGTGTCGGTGGACCGGTCTGGCCGGACCGTCCTCGTGGCGAACTACGGCAGTGGAAGCATCGCGTCCTACCCGGTCGCCGGCGATGGAAGCTTGAAGGACGCGGCGAGCGCCATCCAGCATGTCGGCGGCTCCGTCAACAAGCAGCGCCAGGAAGGTCCGCACGCGCACTCGATCAATACCGACCCGGACGGCAAGTACGCCTTCGCGGCCGACCTGGGCCTGGATAAGGTCATGATCTACCGGCTTGATGCGGCCGCGGGGAAACTCACGCCCAATCGGACTCCGTCGGTATCGGTAACTCCGGGATCCGGTCCGCGGCACTTCGCCTTCCACCCGTCGGGCAAGTGGGCCTACGTCATCAATGAGATGGTCTGCACGGTTACTGCGTTCGCCTTCGATTCGAAGGCGGGATCGTTGACCGAGATCCAGACGATCACGACCCTCCCCGGAGCTTTCGAGCGCGGCTTCTCCACGGCTGAGGTGCAGGTTCACCCCTCTGGCCGCTTCCTTTACGGTTCCAACCGGGGTCACCACTCCATCGCCGGCTTCCGGATCGACTCCGAGACCGGAAAGTTGACCGCCATCGGCCATACGCCTTCGGGCGGGAAGACACCCCGCAACTTCGGCATCGATCCGACCGGCCAGTTCTTGCTGGCCGCAAATCAGGACAGCGATGACATCTTCGTCTACCGCATCAACCGCGAGACCGGCGCCCTCACCGCAACCGGGCAGTCCGTCAAGGTCGCGATGCCGGTCTGCGTACGTTTCGCTGCCGTCGAGAAGTAGTCGTCGCCGCCTCTCGGCGACGGCTCAGGCCGTCGCCGAGTCTGGGATTTCGTGAAACTCTCCGTTTGGATGCGGACGCTCGGCGGCCTGGCGGGGGCTGCTCTGTTGTTCTGGGGAGTCTTCTTGTTCTCGACTCAGGGACTGACAGACTCCCCGGCGGCCTCGCTCGCGGTCACTGAGAGTTCCGGCGGCCGCATTCGGGGTCCCGGAGCCACCCCGTCCGCAGGATTGCGGGCGTCGACGGCAGGGGCGGAGCGTGGGCGGCGTGCCGTCGTTCCCGGCCCGCCGGGTCCGCGGCCCGTACTGGCGGTGGGTGGACAGCACGTGTATGTGCTGAGGGATCGCGTGCTCTTCAAGTACGACCGGAAGAATCTGAAACTCCTCGACCGGGCCGAAGTCCCGACTCCGATCCAACCCGAGTAGCTGACGTGCACACGTCGCTGCCCCTGTGAGTTCGTGGTGGAAGTGATCCCCTGATGAGAATCGTCGTTTTTGGAGCTGCCGGCTGGCTCGGGCGGGCTATCCTCGCCGCCTGCGCGGCAGGGCATGAGGTCATCGCCTTCGACCGCTCGGAGAAAGACTGGGACACCTGGGAAGACCTCGGCCCGAGTTGGAGCGGGGCTCGGGTTCACGGCGACATCTCCGACTTCCCCACAGTTTATGCCGCCGTCGCCGGCGCCGATGCCGTCATCCACGCAGCAGCCTACTTTGGGCAGGAGGACAACGATTCGCTTCCCTGGATGGTGAACCTCAAGGGCTTGTGGAATGTCCTCGATAGCGCCCGGCGACTGCATCTCCGCCGGGTCGTTCACATCGGATCTCGGGAGACGGTGCACCCTCTCGGCGGCTTCTTCGACTCCGAACGCCGGCGTCCGGGAGGTGGTGTCTACCCGGTCACCAAGCGCCTCCAGGAGGAGATGGGCCGTAGCTTTTTCGACTCCCACGACCTGCGGACGATCGTCTTGTGTCCCGACTACATCGTCGACTCCCGCCTGGGGCTGGGGCGTTTCCGCGAGCGCCTGGGGCCGGAGGGCACACCGCTCCGCAACGGCTGGGTCTGCCGCCACGACCTGGCCGAAGCCTGCCGTCTGGCCGTGGAGAACGACTCCATCGGCTTCGACATCTTCCACATCGTGGGAACCGCGGAAGCCGACGCCACCTGTAACGTCGCCCGGAGCCGGGAGGAACTGGGACTTGTCTACCGCGGCAACCTCGAGCAGTTTCGGATGCCTTAACGCATCCATGCGCGGCCCGACCGGTTTGACGGGCGCCGGCATCGACCCTACCCCCGCGAACGCCGCCATCAGTCCGGGCGAGATGCTCCCCAGGTCGGGTTGAAGCTGGGCTCTCGTCCCGCGAGCCGCCTGGGCCCCATGGCGCGATCAGGGCAAGACGACGCGAAAACTCTTGTCGGTGTGCTGGGTGTCGGGGGTATTGTAGTCGCGTTGAGCGGCACGGATTTGCTCGCGGTTGCTTCCCCAGTAGCCGCCCCTCAAGACGCGGGCCGAGCCGGATGCGAGGCCTGTGGGATCCCTCTGCGCGGTCGCCGGATACTCGGCGTACCAGTCCTGACACCACTGAGACACATTCCCGACCAGATCGATCGCCCCGCACCAGCTTGCACCCGCCTGTCGATCTCCGGTGGGCTCCGGTCGGCCGGAGTGGGGGTCTCGGTTGAAGACGGCAAGGCCGGGATCCGGAGGGGTGTTGCCCCAGGGGTAAAGTCTGCCCTCTTTGCCTCGAGCGGCGTACTCCCACTCTGCTTCGGTGGGTAGTCGGCCGCCCACCCACTTCGCGTATCGCACGGCATCGTCCCAGGAGACGCCGACAATCGGCAACATCGCGTCACTGAAGTCGGAGTCGAAGAAGTACGGCGGCTTCGCAGCGCCAGGCTGGGCCTGCAGGAACTGGTCGTACTGGCCGTGGGTCACGGGATACTTGTAGAGTCGGAACGCTTTTGTCAGGGTAACCCGATGAGCCGGATGGCCGTTCGAGTGAAAGTCGCGGTCGTCGGTTCCCATCGTGAATTCACCGGCGGGAACGTGCACGAGTTCCGCTCCGTCCCTGGAGGTCATTCCTCCGAGCGCCGGACCCGCCACGGGCGAAGGTGAGGACACGGCCGGAGGCGACGCCGCGCCGGAAGCTGCCGGACCCGAACCCGTCCTGCCGGCCACGGTTCCCGACCGCACCCCGGACTTGCCCGGGCCGAACACTTCGCCAAGAACCCAGCCCACGACGAGAATGGCCAGGGCAGCCCCTGCCATGCGGAGCGTACCGGCTCCCGGCCGACCGGCCCGGGGCGCATCAGCGACGGCGGAATCGGACACCGAGCCTTCCACGCGGCGTGCCGCCTCGGCCGGCGAGAGCATCTCAGTGGCCAACCGGCTCACGGAAACCACGGGCGGGGCGGTGGGGAGTTGCCGGAGTTCCGCTTCCCCTCTGGCAGCCAGATCTGCGGCGGCGTGTTCCGAGGTGGAGCACTGGTGATGCACCCGTTCAACGGCAGCCAGCATCTCGTCGGCGGTTTTGAAACGTGCCGCCTCATCTCGAGAAAGCGCTCGAGCGACGATGGCGCCGCACCCTTCGGGCACGCCCTCCGGCAGCGACGGCAGCGGGAGAGATCGGATGGCGTCCATCACCGCAAACTCGTTGGGCCCATTGAAAGGAACTCTCGCCGTGAGGAGTTCATAGAGGATAATCCCAACGGCCCAGAGATCTGATTGGGGACCCACCTTCCCGAGAAACGCCTCCGGCGGCATGTAAACCATCGTGCCCGAACTGGATCGGGTCTTGGTGGTTCGCTCCGTGGCGCGCGCCACTCCGAAGTCTGTGAGTCGCGGGATTCCCCCCTGCATGAGGATGTTCGCCGGCTTCAGATCCCGATGGACAATGCTGCGGGAGTGCAGGTGCGCCAGGCCACGAAGGATCCCAGAGACGATCGTCAGCGCCTCGCCGGCCGGCAGAGCTTTGCCTGCCTGAAACCCGGCATAGTCCACCAGGGATCCCCCGGCGACCAGCTCGCTCACCAGTACCAGTTCGTTATCGTAGACGGCGGCATCCTGGACCGGAACCACGTTGGGATGTCCGCTGGCCCGCACCCACAACTCGGCTTCCCGAAGAAACGCCTGCGCTCCGTCGGACTGATCGTGCGCCACCTTGAGCGCCACGGGGATCTCGACCCCGGCCTGCCGCGTAGCTCTAAACACCGTGCCGAAACTACCGCTGCCGAGGCGCTCCTCAAGCCGGTAGGGCCCCAACACATCACCGACTCGAAATGCCATAGGGAAGACCTACTGACCCGTAGTGGAGTTCGACTCCGGAAGCGCCCCCGCCGCCGGCGAGATCGGGGGCCGTGCCGTGAGTTCTGTTCGAAGTGTGTTCCATCGCTGGGAGAACACCATCTGCCATTGGCCGGGAGACTTCCCGCCCGCCGGCTCCAGGGGGAAGAGCGCCGGCCGCTTCAGCGCTTCGGTGAGCTGATAGTTCAGGGAGCACTCTGCAGCGAGAGCAAGCTGGTAGGCCTCTTCCGCCGGGGTCGCGGCTCCCGCTTGCAGGAGCGCCGCCTCCAGCGTGGCGAGGCAGATGGAGTACTGCCCCCGATACTCCGCGTTCATCGCGCTTTCGGCGCCCTGGAATCCCAGATAGCCGAACACCGCCCAGAAGCCCAGGCTGGAGAGGGCGATCTTCTTCACCGCTTCGATCACCAGTTTGCCCTGATTGCGATACACCGACGACACGATGGCGGGCCACAGCCCCTTCTGGACCTCCCCAAACTCGGTCAGCGCTGACTGATAGCCGGCCCGCATCGCCGGATCGAGCGCGAGATCTCGGGATTGGTAACCCGGCTCGAAACCGAGAGCCCGGCCGGCGCCCCGCAGTCGGGCCTCTGCCGCGTCCGCCGCCACCGCGCGGAGGGTCAATGCTTCGACCACCGGCTTCGCGGTGGAGGGCGGGTTCTGACCCACTGCCCGGAGCACCGAACCGACGTGATCGCTGATCGGACCGGGCCGTCCCAGCCTGGCCGTATCCGCAATCTGTCGAGCCGCCCGACGGGGATCCCGCGCGAGCAGCGAGAGATCGACCCGGGGAAGCCTCGGATTCTGGCCCTTCTGATACCGATCAAGCTGCCGCCACGCCTGATCCCCCAACCACTGCGCCTGCTTGCCGACGGTGTCGAACATCGAGACTCGGGGCTGGAGGCCGGATTGGGTCACGAGTTCGAGAAACGCGTCTCGGTAGAGATCTCGCCGTCGCTCAAAGGACTGGAGCGTGAGCGGTCGGCCGCCATAGAGGCGGAATGCGTTGGCCGGTCGGTGGAGCGAAACGGGGATGCGCAGCGTGACCGAGATGCCGCGGCTGTCCTTGATCGTGAGCGGGGCGGTCTCCTCAATCACCTGGGGCCTGAGGGGACCGAGCCCGTCGGAGGTCTGTGGGGAGACTTGCGGCGGCGTGGGAACCGGGGGCGGCGTTTGAACCGGCGCCGCAGGCGCGGATCGAACGCTCAGGAGGACCGCGACGGTCCCGAGCGTTCCCACCCACGAGTTTGACATGCAAAGCTTCATGCTTCCGATTCTCCGTTGCGTGCTCGCCGATTGTCTAGCCACTCCCGGGGGGAGCGGCATGAGAGAGGCGTCCCTCGCTCGTGCCGCGGCTTGGACGGCGGAGCGCTGCGGCGGTGAGGGCCAACACGCAGAGAGTGAACATGATCGCCGATGGAGTTCGACCTGTGGGCGGTAGCCAGGGCCAGGGGAACTCGAAGAAGCCGTAATTCAACAAGTAGTAGGTCCACGCCGCAGCCACCAGAGCCCGCCTTGCAAACGCCTGTCCATCTTCCTGTTCGCTCCGTCGAATGGAGCGCCACGCCACCCACCCCAACGCCGCCAACGGCAGTGCGACGAAGAGCAGCCAACCCGGCAGTATCGGCACAAGCTCGGTCTTGTAAGAGAGTTGTCTCAGGGTCTTCCCGGCGATCGGCAGCCCCACCCATGGCAGCGCCAGCGCATACGGGAACCGACGGCCGGCCACCACCGCCACGGCGGGGACCGTCCACACGGTGAATGCGAGATCGCAGTAGTCGGAGAGCGGCCCCAACTCCAGAAACTCCCAGCCGAGCAGCATCAGCGGATGCATCCCGAGAAAGAGCGCTTCCACTCCCGGGCTCAAGGTTTCCTCAGCCTCAGTCTTGGGCCCGATGAGCCCCCGATTTAGCCACGCGCCCAGACCCAGACCCCCGCCCATCACGAGTCCAAACGTGATCTCCATCACGTTCCACCAGTTCATCAGCGGGTCGATCGAGGCAAACCAGCCCTGCCGGTAACTCTCCAGGTTCCAAGCGTGGCACGCCTGAAAGCACTGGCCCCCCGCGAACCCCAGACCGCCGAACAGCACGCCGAACAGCGCAAGATTCCGCGCCAGACGATCGCCCCGCTGTCGTGATGCATAGGCAGTGACGGCGATCAGCCCGAGCAGCAATCCACCCCAGTTCTCGAACCGCGGCTTCAGATCGGCTTTGTTCGGCATCCACTCCCAGGTCATCGAGAAGTAGATCGCTGGAAGCCGCCGCGTCTCGAGGTCGTAGGGTTGATTGAACAGGAAGATCCCGGCGAACATCAGGCCGACGAGGACCATGAACAGGAGCGCGACTTCCTGCACGCGATAGCGCACCCGGCTGAGACCCATCCCGAGGAACGCGCCGAAGAGCCCAATCCAGAGCGCGCCCTTCACGAAGAGACCGGTCATCCCCCAAGCCAGGGCGGACCAGTTGCCGATGAGCTCCTTGTCCTGAGTGAGGCCGATCGTCTGGCCGTAGGTCATCGACCCGCCGAACGCCACCCCGATGGCGCCGAACGCCACCGCCCGCGCCGCATCCACCGAGCGGAACCCCGCCGGCAGCAGCGTCACCAGCACAAGCGCCACCAACAAACCCGCCATCATGGCGCCCGTCTGGTGCCCGTATTGCCCGCGGATCCCCCACCCCATTCCTCCCGCCAGAGCGGAGAGCAGCGCAACCTGCCAGAGCGGCGGCACGGAGCGGGAATCAGAAGCATCCGTCGACGGATCGAGGTTGGACATGGACGGCAGTCCCTCCCAGGCGACGCGCAAGGTGGCGGAAGCGATCCTCTCGGGGATCCAACCGCGCATCCGGAGTCAAGGTTGTAAGATCGAGTACGCTTTTTCCTCCTCACTCCCAGCGGATCCCACGGCTCGGCGGAGGGTCCGGCGCCGGGCAAGTCCAACGGAGACCCGAGGGGAGACAAGACGTCTGCCCAGACCGGAAAACAGCGTGTTCGTTCACACCGTCTACTTTTGGGTTCACGAGGGCACGTCCGAGGCCGCCATCGCTCAGCTTGCTCAGGACTGCCACACCTACCTCGGCGCTATTCCCGCCGTGCGCCACCTCTGGGCCGGCGCCCCCGCCAACACCCCCCGTGAGGTCGTCGACAACTCCTACGCCTGCGGTCTCACCGTCATCCTCGACGACCGGGAGGGGCACGACATCTACCAGGACCACGAGCTTCACCTGCAATTCATCGAGCGCAACCGCGCCCACTGGAAGCGGGTTCAGGTCTACGACCACTTCGACGGGTAGCCGAGTGGAGGCACGGCAATGACCTTACGACAGGCGCTACGGGAGCAGTATCACGCCGGCCTGGCGATGCTGGCGGAATGCGTGGAGAAGTGCCCGGAGACCGTGTGGCTTGAGGGCGCCCACCCGCGCACGTTCTGGCGCATCGCCTTTCACGCCGCCTTCTACACCCACCTGTACCTGGGCCAGAACGAGGAAGCGTTTCAGCCCTGGCCCGGCCGCCGAGAAGGCATCCACCCCGGCCTCTGGGTTCAACCCGGGGAAGTGGAGCCCTATGAACTGCCGGAAGGCGCCGAGAGCTACGGAAAGGCCGAGATCCTCGCCTACATCCGCTTCATCGACGCGCTGGTTGACCCCATCGTCGACGATCTCAATCTCGACTCCGACGAAACGGGCTTTTCGTGGTACCGGAACATGGGCAAGCTCTCTCACCAGCTCATGAACCTGCGCCACATCCAGGGGCATGTGGGTCAACTGTCGGAACTCCTCATGGCAAAGAGCATCGACACCGACTGGATCACAAAGTCCCAGGGCCTCCGATAGGCAGCGGAACCCCCTGCTCACCATCCATGTCCTGGTGGGACTTCTTCAAGGAAGACGGCGTCGGGGAGTTCGGCCGCGCCACGCCAGCAAGAGTCCGCCTCGGACACGGAGTCGCTGGCCCACCCCTCGATCATCGTCACTTTCGGGCAGCGACCCGAGAATTCCGGAGCGCAGATACCGCAAGCACGTCCCGTGCAGCGCGCCAATACAGCGCCGAAGGCAAGACTGTGTGAAGCGCCCGTACCCTCACGCGCCAGGCTCACGATCGTCATTCCCGCAGATGTGGCGCCAGGCGCGCGACCTGCGCACAGAACGGGACCCCATTCAGTGCGACACGGCGCGCAGACG
>SYKE01000271.1 GCA_005798285.1 Actinomycetota bacterium | reverse complement strand
GTCACACTTGTACTTGTACAGACATTTTTGGCAGGCGTCGGACGAGCAGCCACCACGCCAGGAATGCGGAGTAACGCGTCGAGACTGCCACAGTGATCAGTTGACACGCAATCGTAGCTCCAAAACCCGCTAATCAGTTACGGTCACACGACTGCTCATCGATCACGGCGCCGACGCAAGGGCAGTGGACTACGAGGGGAACACTCCACTGCACTTCGCGGCATCTGCGAGATATGTCGACAGCCGTCGCTCCGAATTGGGATTCAGATTCAAAGGACAACCGAAAGTGATTCTACGTACGGGTATCAACTATATGGAAACGGCAACTCAATTGATGGATGCCGGCGCTTCTCCTCTGGCCGTGAACCAGGCCGGCGTAACACCACTCAGTCTTGCGCGCAAATACAAAGTGACGGAACTCGTCAGAGTGATGGAGGACCGACTGCGGCGGCACAAGTGAGGTCGCAGAGGCCCCACAGGCTTGGATTCCGGAGTGTAGGAGATCGAGGAGGGCGCCTCGAGGAGTCTCCTGGAGTCTCCGCCGCAGCGCCTTCCGGACGCACCCGGTGGCGTTGGTCGGCCAGGTTGTCCCGCTGCCGTCAGCGGGGCAGGAGCGCGGTGTAGGCGGCGAATGCCTGGCGGACGTGGGGGGCGGAGCGCTCCACCAGGGGTCCGGCGGTGGGGATGCCGCGTCCGCGGAGGATCGCCGCGGCCTGAACCGCCGTCGCGGAGTCGCGCTCGCCAAGCTTCGCGAAGAGGCGTTGGGTGTCTCCGGCAGCACCCTCTACGAGGCGGAGCGCCTCGTCGCGCGGTGATCGCCACACGCCGTCGCCGTCGCGGTCGACGCGGATAGGATTGTTGGCGCCGATGACGCGCGGCTCCCAATCGGGCCGCGTTGGCTGATACGGCCGTGGGCTGGGCCAATACGGTTCTCGGACACCGGGGCCTGAGGCAATGGCGACGATCCACTGATCCTGTATCGACGGCGGCAGCGGGAGCGTGACATCCCACCGCCCCGGCCCTCGACCGCGGCGAGCGAGCGCCTGGCCGGTCACCCACTCGCCGTTCGCGAAAACCTCGACACGGTCGGCGCGAATCCAGGACGGGGATTGCACTCGAACGCGAATTGAAGGCTCCGCCGGCTTTCCGCTGACCGTTTCTCCCATTCCCTTGCCGTCGATCCACGCCTCGCAGAACAGCCCCATTGAGATGGATGCCCTGCCGTCCGTCAGCGATCGGCAGGCATCCTCGATCGAGAGCGCCTCGGGATGGCGGTCGTCAAGCGCCAGATAGGTGCGTCCCTGGCCCAGGATGTAGCGGTCCACATCGTGCGTGTCGCTCGAGCCGATGCCGGTCACCCGACTACCCCGGTTCAGCAGGGCGAACCAGTCGCGAAAGGGCTTCATCCAGTCGGACTGCATGGCGGCCGATGTCACGACTTCCATGCCGTCGAGTCGGAGATCGAGAGGGAAGGTCCGTCCGTCCAGGCTCTCTCCCGAGGCCGGGTGGAAGCGTCGGGGGTCGGTGGGAATGAAGGTGGAGTGGTTATTGCTGGGATGGTTCAGCACCACCGCGCGCACACCGGGGGTGGCTCGAATGCCCGCGACCAGCTCCCGCCAGTCGGCCCGGTCGATCGGGGCTGTCCGAACGCCGCGCCGGATCGGAAAGGCGTTGAAGTGTCCGACCGGCGTGGTGACTTCGTTGCCGATCACCGGCGTGAAGAACGGGGCTGTGCCTGCGGTGTGGGATGTGGGGGCGTAGTCGGTGTGGTGGTTGTGATCCGTGGCGACCGCAAGCTCGATGCCTTCTCCGGCAATGGTCGCCATGCGCTCCAACAGGGTGCAGTCGCCGTGACCGCTGTGGGTCAGGGTGTGGATGTGGGTGTCCGCGGCAACAAAGCCGTTGGTATCCACCTCTCGGGACAGGGTGAGGGAGAGTTCTCGGACTCCGGCACGGAGATCGAGTTCCCGAGCGGCGAGACCGTACTCCAGTCCCCGCGTGGCGAACATCCTATACCGACCGGGCGCCACGCTGAAAGCCGCAGTCCCGTTCCCCGTGTAGATCACCCCGGGCCGAACGGCGAGCGCCGGGTTCTCCGGCCCCGGTGTGATTACCGCAGGCTTGCCGCCGATCCCGATCAGCGTGAGGCGGCATGGGAGCGGCGCGCCGTTGGCGGCATCGCGGATCTGTACGCGAACAGCGGCAGGGCCCTCTGCCAGAGCCTGGAGGGTCCCACCGCCGTGAAGCGCGCCGAGGATGAGCAGCGTTCCCAGACTGAGCCGACGAGCTACTTGAGGAGCGACCCGACCTGGTCCCGGAACTGTTCGTAGGTCATCAGACCCGTGTGCGGCTTCCCGATCTGCTTCCCGTCGGCGCCGAAGATGTGGGTGACGGGGACCGCTCCATTCCACTTCTTGTCGATCCCTCCCACGAACTTCTCAGTGTCGCCCTTGGTACGCGTGAAGACCGGGAACCCGTCATCGACTTCCAAAGAAAGTCGATGACGGCGCCCTTGCCGTTCGGTTCGTCCACGCTGACCGACATCACCACCAGCCCCTTGCTCTCGTAGGCGTTGTGGAACTTGATGAGATCGGGGAACTCGGCCACGCACGGCGGACACCAGGTAGCCCAGAAGTTAACCAGCACCACCTTCCCCCGAAACGACTCGAGTCCCTTCTTCAAACCCGCCGCCACGATTCGACCGTCCTGCGAGGACGCCGGCGCCTCCCTGACTGCGGCATCAGGGGGTCGCCGAGCGGTGGAGTCCCCATGGGCCGGCTGCCACTGTACAAAACCATCACCACTCCGCAAGCCGTTTCTTCCTGTGTCGCCGGGCGGGCGAAGGCTGGCCTCTCTGTCGCACCGACAGAAAGGCGAGTTGGGGCAGAGACCATTTTGCCTCGGCGCCAACTTGGGATCGACTGCCCGACGACTGAGCTGTGGGGCCGCGACGTGCGGCGTCGCGGTGGAAATGGATGAGAGGTGGCGATGGCACAGGAACGGGGACCGCGGTTCTGGAGCGGATGCGGCCGGGCCGGGTCGGTTGGACTGGTCGTCGTGATGGTCGCGCTCGCAGGGTGCGGCGCCCGCGAGGGGGGCGGCGGAGACACCACAGCCGCCTCCCGCGCAGGGGGAGCCCAGCCGGAGGGCGGGGCAGCAATCTTCCAGCGTCAGTGCGGAGAGTGCCATGGGGAGCATGGCGAGGGCGGCGGCGGCGGGGCGCCCTCGCTGATGAAGCTGGGGACGAGGCCGGATGGCGAAATACGCGAGATTCTGAAGAACGGCAAGGGACTTATGCCGCCTCAGGCGTCCACATGGAGCGATGACCAGCTCGCTGCCGTCATTGGGTACGTCAAGCAACTTGGCGTGAAGTCCGCCGCTGAGGCGCGCTGAATAGTCGCAGGTCCAGACCCTCGAATTCTTTCCGACGAACCCCTGGGCGTCGGAGCCAGCTCGAAGAGCGCAGTCACCCCCTTCCCATCACTCCCGGGATCGCATCCATCCCGACCCAGAGACGCCGTTTCGCCACTAAGTATCGGGCCTAATAGCCTGACGGAAGTGGGACCTTGCGAAACGTGCGGGGGGAAGTGATGGCTCGTGGGAAGCGACGCTGGTGGGCGGCCGGGATCGCGGTCGCAGGGTTGTCGGGCGCCGGGTGGGGAGTTGCACGGCTTGTGGCGTTCGGCCCGCCTCCGGCGCTGGCAGGTTTGCCGGCCGTCCATTGGCCTGCGCGGAACCAGTTTACGAGGGAGCGCGTTGAGCTGGGCCGGCTCCTCTTCTTCGATGGAAGGCTTTCATCGAACGGAAAAGTCTCCTGTGCGACCTGCCACGATCCAGCCAGGGGCTTTGCAGATGGGAGGAAAGTAGCGGAAGGGATTCTCAAACGACGTGGAGAGCGAAACACGCCGACGATCATCAACGCCGCGTACAATCGGGAGCAGTTCTGGGATGGTCGCGCTGCGTCATTGGAGGAGCAGGCTCTGGCCTCCATCTCAAACCCCCAGGAGATGACGACGGAGACGACACCGGAGCAGGCCTATGCCGCCTGCGTTTCCCGCCTGACGGCCGTTCCGGAGTATCGACGCCGGTTCGCGAAGGCGTTTTCCAGCTCAGAGATCACGATTCTGGACGTGGCCGCGGCGATTGCCTCTTTCGAGCGCACCGTGCTCTCCGGGAACTCCCCCTACGACCGCTACCTGGCGGGGGACCGATCCGCGATGACACCGTCCCAGATTCGGGGGCTCGAGACCTTTCGGTTCGTGGGCTGCGATGGATGCCACCGCGGCATTCACTTCACCGACGGGGCATACATCATGAGCGGGATCGGTATGCGGCGCAAACCGCGCGATCCTGGTCGCTTTGTCGTGTCGAAGTTCCCCCAGGACTTCGGCGCCTTCCGCACCACGACTCTACGCGACGTGGCGCTCACGGCGCCCTACATGCATGATGGGAGCATCGCTACGCTGCAGGAAGTGGTCGAACACTATGATAAGGGAGTCAAAGGGACTGACACTGAGCTGGACGATCGCCTGATGGCTCCGAAGCAGCTCTCGAAGCAGCAGCGGGCTGATCTCGTGGCGTTTATGAAAGCGCTGAGCGGTACGGGATGGCAGACCGCACAGCGCCCCGTACTTCCCTAGGTTGCAGCGAGAATCGAGGCTCGACTCCGAGCGCCATCGGTTGTTTCCTCGGATCGATAGACCGCCGGAGGGCGACCCCCAGCGGCCCGTCGAATGGACTTACTTGCCGCAGTTGGGCAAGTTGGGAGGGCAGGAGCGGTAGAATTGCCAGTACCCGAGGCCGCCTCGCGCTTCACCCTGCCCCGTTCTGTTGGGCCTGGGATTGCAGTTCTGGGTTCCGATCCCGGCAACATCTCCACGCTTCATCCACTTTGCGTGGGAGTCGCTGTACAGGTAGTTTGCCCCACCACTGTGCCGATTCGTGATGAAGCAATCCAGCTTGAAAGCGCCGGAGTTTACGGCGCCATTGAACCCCGTACCTGTGGCGAACCTCCCCCACCAGTAGTTGGGCGATCTCACTGCGGCGGCGGTGTTGAACACGGGCACGTTCTCGTGCTTTTCGACAAAGGCGATCGTATCCGCAGGCGCCGTGATCGTCGCGAGCGAAACCCCGTTCCACGCAAACACTCCGAAGTTATCGAGCACCGCCGAGCCGGCAAGCGTGTTCTGAGGCGTCGATGCAGTTGGCTCGTAGCTCGCCCCCGGATCGCCCGCTATCTTGGCGGCGGGAATGCCGTCGCTGCGCGTTTGCGAACCGGGATCGCTCGGGCACTTCAAAACCCCCACGTTCTTGAGATAGGGCTGCATGGTTGCCATGGGCCAGGTCACCTCGGGGAGCGCCGGAGGCGGCGGGGTTCCCACCGGCGCGGGGAGCCGCGGATCGGCGGGAGTCATTTCGTCGTAGTCTTGCACATACGCCATGAGCGCCGTGCCGATTTGTTTGAGGTTTGACATGCATCCCGATTGTCGGGCTTTCTCTCGAGCCTGAGCGAAGACCGGGAAGAGGATCGAAGCAAGTATCGCGATGATGGCGATAACGACAAGAAGTTCGATGAGTGTGAATCCGCGCCTGCGTCTCACAATGGTGCCTCCTGGTGAAGGGTCGGACCCGGCATCCTTCGAACGGCACTGCCGCCCCAGCCGGTTGACCCTCAAATGTGCAGTCGTTCTGAAACCCACGCAAAGTTGGGAGGCATTCGTCCTGCGCTCAAGAGCTTGCTCCCGCCGGTTTCTGCGCTTCCGGACGGCACAGCCGGGCCTGTTGGGTTTCGCCCGTCAGAATTGGGCTGAGCCATGGCCATGTGGGGATCTGCTTCTGGGACTCCGTGACAGGTTGTTCAGACCTGGAGACGCGCAGAAGCGACGTGAAACTCGATGCCATCTCCGCCAGGTGGTCGCCATGGGCTCCAACCGCGTGCAGTCACCCTGACCGCTGCCGGTCAGGGAGTGGACGGGAGTCCCTGCGGCGACAACCGACGGTCTCCAGTTGTCTCGATGGGGTGGGGGAGAGTCCTCCCCCATACTGGGCGTGGATTAAGTTTCCGAGCGGCGAGGCTGTAGTCCATTCCGCGCGAACAGCCGATATCGAACCGGCGCCGCGCGGAGGGATGCGAGCCTGTTCTCCGAGTTGATCATTCCCTCTCGAACGGCGAGCATCGGCTCTTCGGGTTCCGGTGTGTTCGCCACAATGCTCTCGCCGGCCACGACGAGCGGGATGCGTCAGGGAAGTGGGGTCGCGACTTCGGGTTCGCGGCGCTGAACGCGAACGGCGGGCCCTTCCGCCAGAGCTTGAAGGGTCCCGCCGCTGTGGTGTGCGCCGAGGACAACACGCGCCGCCAGGGAGCGCCGGCGGACTACTTGAGGATCGACTCGACCTTGTCCCGGAGTTCGTCGTAGGTCATCAGACCCGTGTGCGCCCTTCCGATCTGTTTTCCGTCGGCGCCGAACAGATAGGTGGCGGGAACCGCTCCGTTCCACTTCTTGTCGATCCCTCCCACGAACTTCTCGATGTCGCCCTTGCTGCGCATGAAGACCGGGAAACGGGCCTTCGACTTTCGCAAGAAGTCGACGACCGCTCCTTTGTCGTTCAGTTCGTCCACGCTGACCGACATCACCACCAGCCCCTTGCTTTCGTAGGCGTTGTGGAGCTTGACGAGAACGGGGAACTCGGCCACGCACGGCGCACACCAGGTAGCCCAGAAGTTAATCAGCACCACCTTCCCCCGAAACGACTCGAGGCCCTTCTTCAAACCCGCTGCGTCCACCTGCCGAAGGTCCGGCGCCGCCGGCGAGGCGCCCGCCCACGCCGGCGTCAAGAAACCGCCAACCGGCGCCACCCCGATGCACACTGCGATGGAAAGTCCCACCAACGTCCATTGCTTCCAGCGCCCCCGTCGAATGTGTTGTGCCATTTCCCCGTTCCCCTTGCAAGTCTCATGCCGATCGGCCGGACACCAATCCTGCGGCCACGTGTCCCAGCGGCCGCTCCCCTGAAGGACCCCGCTCACCGGCGTGGGGATCCTCGTATCTCTCCAAACTCAACCGACAGAAGCCGGGTTCCCGTTCGGTCGGGTCGTGTTCTCTTCCCGAAGGGTGGGCGCCGAGACGGTGAGGGAGAATAGGGCGCCGCTAACCATCCACTCATCGGAACATTGAGGACGCTATGATAGGATTTCCTGATGGATCCTCCGGCACGGATCGACTCTCTTCTTGTTCGCGACCTGCGAGCGCTGCTTGCACTTGCGGAACGCCGTCACTTTGCCCAGGCGGCCGAAGATCTCGGCATTTCCCAGCCCGCCCTCAGTGCGGTGATCAAGAAGCTGGAGGTCGCCTTTGACGCTCGCCTGTTCGACCGAACATCCCGCCGATGCGACGTGACGCCGGAGGGGGAGCAGATCATCGTTCGAGTGCGCGCGGTGTTGGATGAGGTCCATCATCTCTCTGGCGCGCTCTCCAGCAGCGGACCGGTGCTGACGAGTCGTTTTCGCCTGGGCATCATCCCAACCCTAGCGCCGTATTACGTGCCCACCTTCCTCTCGGAGTTGTGCCGGCGATACCCATCTCTCGAACTGGTGCTGGTGGAGGCGAAGACCGACATCCTTGTCTCACTGTTGAGGGCCCGGGAGGTGGATGCGGGCCTCCTGGCGCTGCCGATCGGGATCGCCGGCATGGATGAGGCGCCGCTCTTTCGCGAGCCGTTTGTTCTGGCGGCGCCGGAAGGTCACGAACTGGCGCGTCGTTCCGCCGTTACCGTCAGCGACATCGATCTTGACGAGTTGCTGATTCTTGAGGCGGGGAACTGCCTGAGCGATCAGACGCTGAACGCGTGCGGCGCTCGCCGGGCGGAGGACGTCCGTCCCATCCACGCTGCGAGTGTGGAGACTCTACGCTTCATGGTTGCCGCCGGACTGGGCTGTGCGTTGCTGCCGAAGCTCGCGGCGCCGGCTCAGACCGATCCGCGTCTGGCCATCTGCTACGTGCCGTTCCGCTCGCCGGGACCGCATCGAACCGTGGGGCTCGTTCACCGACGGCAGAGTGCCGTGCGCCAGGATACCAACGCACTTGTTCGATTTTTGAAGAGTCGCGTCCCTTCCCATGTGGAAGGGTTGTAGGCGTGTCTGCCGGATGGCCGGAATTGAAAGAGAGAGGGAGATTCGGGCGGCCGGCACAATGTCCTCGCATCGAGACCGACTCCATGGCAGGCGATCTGGAAAGCCTCTCCCATCTCCGGCAAACCGTCTGAGGCTACACTTCCCCAATGAATGCAGCAACATCACCGAGCCATGGATGGCGGACGTTTCGGGCAGGCGTTTGCGCCGTGGCCGCCGCGTTTGCGCTGGCGGGCTGCGCCGATGAGACGCTGCCGCCCGGCGCCGTCGAGATTCGCTACTGGACCGGCTGGACCGGCGACGAACTGAACGCCCAGAAGCGGCTCGTCGACGAATTCAACCGCAGCCACCCCCGGATCCGTGTGCGGGTGCTGAGCGTGGCCGGCTCTTACCAGAAGGTCCGGATCGGCTTCGCGGGCGGCGCGACGCCGGACGTCGTGTCGGCGGTCTGGGCCGATGAGCTGGCCGGTTATGCAGCTCGGGGCGTCCTCAGACCGCTCGACCCGTACCTCGCCCGATCCGGCCGCTCGATTGAGGAGTACGTGCCGGGAGTCTCCCGGATGCTTCAGTTCAAGGGCCGCCCCTACGCGCTGGCGGTGACCACCAACACGAACTTCATTCTCTTCAACAAGAAGATCTTTCGAGAGGTCGGCCTCGATCCGGAGCGGCCGCCCCGAACGCTGGAGGAACTGGATGCCGCGGCCGCCGCCTGCACCCAGCGAAATCCCGACGGCTCTTTTGTACGGTACGGCTACCGTCCCACGGGTTTGATGCAGTGGGCCTACGTATTCGGCGGGCAGTGGTACGATGCTGCGTCGGGCGAGGTCACCGCAAATCATCCGGCAAACGTGCAGGCGCTCGACTGGATGGCCTCCTATGCCGCGAAGTACGACGTGACCCGCATGCAGAACTTCGAGGCCACCTTCGGCAGCAACGCCACGCCGAACGGCCCCTTTTTCGTGGGGAAGGTCGCCATGTGGCAGACCGGGGAATGGGCCCGGGCGCACCTCACGCGTCACGCCCCCAATCTGGAGTACGGCTGGTTTCCGTTCCCGATCCCGCCGGGCGGCCGCCCCAGCACCAGTGGCGCGGGTGGGAGCGTCTTCGTGATTCCCGTGGCGAGCCGGCATCCGGACGAGGCATGGGAGTTCCTGGACTGGCTGACGAAGCCGTACGCCGTCGCCGAATTCTGCGAGTCGATCACCAACCTGCCTCCGCTTACTGAGCTCGGCAAGTCCCGCCGCTTCCGCGATGTGCCGCTGATGCGCTTCGCCCTCGATCTGGCTGCGGGCCAAAACGTGTTCGGTCCGCCGGGGATGCCGGTGTGGCCCCGTTACGTCCAGGAGATTCGTCGGGTGGAGGACTACGCCATCTTCGGCCGAAAGCCGGCGCAGGGGCTGCTGGATGACATGGACTTCCGGGTGGAGCGCGATCTTGTCCGAACCCTGAGGGAAGTCGAGTGAAGAGGGAAGTGGAGTGAAGCTCTCCGACACGATGCGCTCGAAGCAGGGACGTCGCGATCTGCGGAACGGGCTCCTCTTCGCCTCCCCCTGGCTGATTCACCTTGCCGTGCTCATCGCCTATCCAATCCTCAGCTCCTTCTACTACAGCCTCTGCAACTACGATACGCTCCGCCCGCCCCGGTTCATCGGCCTGGAGAACTACCGCATCCTCTTCACCGAGGACCCTCTCTTCTACGCCTCGCTCTGGAACACGTTCTACATGGTGGTGATCGGCCTGCCCGTGGGGCTCTTCCTGAGCCTCGGCATCGCCCTGCTCATGAACCAGAAGCTTTCCGGGATGGCGTTCTACCGGACGCTTTACTATCTGCCCAGCATCTGCCCGGTCGTGGCGACGTCCATCCTCTGGCTCTGGCTGCTGAACCCCGAAATGGGATTGGTGAACACGATGCTGGGTCAGATCGGCGTGCAGGGCCCCGGTTGGCTCGTGGCGCCGGAGTGGGCCAAACCCGCACTGATCCTGATGGGGCTGTGGGGCGCCGGCGGCGGCATGGTGATCTATCTGGCAGCGCTTCAGGACGTGCCGCAGCAGCTCTATGAGGCCGCATCGCTCGACGGCGCCGGAAAAATCGCACAGTTTCGCCACGTCACGCTGCCGATGCTGAGTCCGGTGATCCTGTTCAACCTCATCATGGGGCTGATCGGAACCTTCCAGTACTTCACGCAGGCCTACGTGATCAGCCGTGGCTCCGGCGGACCGCAGGACTCCACGCTCTTCTACGCGCTGCACCTGTTCAATGTGGCGTTCCTCGACTTTCGAATGGGGTACGCCTGCGCCATGGCGTGGGTACTGTTCCTGATCACGCTGGCGGCCTCGCTCGCGGTCTTTCGCTCCTCAGCCCGGTGGGTCTACTACGCCGGAGAGTCCCGATGAAGCGGCGCAGCATCGCCTCCCAGTGGATCGGGCATGTCACGCTCCTGGCGCTTGGCCTGTTCTTTGTGCTGCCGTTCTACTGGCTGGTTACCACGAGCCTGAAGTCCGACACCGAAGTCTTCGCCGTGCCGCCGGTGTGGGTGCCGAAGGATCTGCTCTGGGGCAACTTCGTCAAGGCGGTGAACTACATCCCATTCTTCACGTTCCTCAAGAACACGCTCATCATTTGCGGATTCAGCGTGCTGGGCGCCGTGACGTCATCGTCCCTCGTCGCCTACAGTTTCTCCCGCATCCGCTGGCCGGGACGGGATGCGCTGTTTCTGGTGCTGCTCGCCACGATGATGCTGCCGGGACAGGTCACGCTCATCCCGGTGTTCGGGATCTTCCGGGCCCTGGGTTGGATCGATACGTTCCTGCCGCTGACGGCGCCGCACTTCCTCGGCAGCGCGTTCTACATCTTCATGCTGCGGCAGTTCTTCATGACGATCCCCATGGAACTCTCGGACGCCGTGCGTATCGACGGCGGCGGCGAGTGGGATATCTTCTCGCGGGTGATCCTTCCGCTCTCTCGCCCGGCGCTGGCCACCGTGGGCCTCTTCACCTTCATCGGCAGTTGGAATGACTTCGGCGGCCCGCTCCTCTACCTGAACGACGAGCGGAAGGCGACGCTCTCCCTGGGCCTGCAGCAGTTCGTGAGCCAGCACGGAGCAGAGTGGTCGCTGCTGATGGCAGCTTCCACGTTGATGACCATCCCGATCATCATTCTCTTCTTCTTCGCGCAGCGCACCTTCATCCAGGGCATCGCCGTCTCCGGCATCAAGGGCTGAACTCAAGAGCTTTCGGCGCCGTGGAGTGGGTGTTGACGACGGTGACCGGTCACTTCCTGGTGTGGACTCAGCACCGGGCACGGGTGGTTACAGAGCAGGAACGCTCCTCCTGTCGGCTGGCGGAGGGATAAGATTCGGGCAGCAAGCGCGAGGGTAGTGCGCCGGACCGAAGCGGCTTCGCAACATCCGTCAGCCAGGGGCCCCTCGCCGGAGAACCAGCATGTTTCAGTCGGTCCGGTTTCAGCACTTCAAGCGATTCGACGATCTGGAGATCCCCCTCAGCCCGATCACCCTGATCGGAGGCAAGAACAATGTGGGGAAGTCCTCGGTCCTGGAAGGGCTGTTCCTGTTCGCCGATCGCTCGAATCCGAACCTCTTTGTGCGGCAACTCACGTGGCGGGGCTTGAGCGCTATTCCGCTGGAGCCCCAGGCATTCTGGGGTCCGTTTTTCCGGAACTACCAGCTGGACACGCCCCTCTCGATTGTCGTGAAGGAGGAGGGCATCCCGAGTGTGCTCGAGATCAGCTACAGCGAGCAGTTGGAGGGCACGGCCGTGGACATTACGTTTCCGTCGCCCGGACAGTCCGCCAATTCACCGGTAGTAGAGCAAGTCATGTTTCCTTACGCGGTTCGAATTCAGTACTCTTCGGGTGAGGGGCTTGTTCAGACCGCCACACAGCGCTTCACTACAAGCGGAGTTCAGCATCGGGTGGAGCGCTTCGATCGTCCTGCCCGGGGAGCGGCGTACATCGGCTCGAAGATGCGGGTGGATGCGGCGGAGGAGGCGGAGCGGTTTGGGAAGCTGGACGTGGAGGGGCGACAGGACTTCATCGCCCAGGGACTACGAGCCATCGATCCCAGGGTTGCTTCGGTCTCGACCATCGTGTTGGGGGACCGGCCCGTTCTGCACGCAGATGTCGGCATTGGCCGGAAGATCCCGGTGATGCTCCTGGGGGACGGCACCAGCCGGCTGCTCTCTATTCTTCTCGCCCTGGAGTCTACGCCGGGTGGAATCGTGCTCGTCGACGAGATCGAGAAGGGGTTCCACTACTCGGTGGTTGAAGAGGTCTGGCGAGCCATCGGCGCCGCTGTCGCGAGGTCGGGGTGCCAACTCGTCGCGACCACCCACAGCATCGAGTGTCTCCACGCTGCCACGGTAGCGCTGGATCAGCAGGCCGGCGCCCCGTTGCTATCCTACACACGGCTCGAAGAGCGCCGAGACCGCTCTCTCCACGCCGTCCAGGCATCGGTGGAGTCCCTTCTCGGCGCTGTGGAGCTCAACTGGGAGATGCGATGACGACTCCCCCGCCCGCGCGGCGACCCGAGCACTCCCCAGTGCAGCTAACCCGCCCCGGCGTGATCCTTTGCGAAGGGCGAGACGACGAGCTCTTCCTCCAGCAACTCGTGAGACGTCTCGGGCTGGGGGAGACCCTTCAAGTCATCAAGACGAACGGCAAGGACAATCTGAGGCGCGACCTGGCTCTTCTGAGGGCGGCGCCCCAGTGGTCCGAGGTCCGAGGTCTGTTGATAACTCGTGACGCCGACGAGGACCACCGGGCTGCAAGCCAATCGCTCCTGAATACCATTGCTGCGTGCGGCCTCAAGGTTTCGGCAAGCTTGCACGTCCCGTCCGATGTGTCATCCGACTCGATCTGGCTCGGGACCTATGTCTTTCCCGGTGAGAGCAGATCAGGGACCCTGGAAGATCTTTGCCTCGAGATCGCCCCGAATTCGAGTGTGCTGAAGTGCGCTGATCGATACATGGAGTGTCTCCGCTCCATCGTGTCAGGCGAGGGTCGCCGGTCGAGCTGCCCGGCTCAACCGCGGAAGGCACGATTGCTGGCCTATCTCTCGGCACTGCCGGGCGTTCCAAACTCCATTGGTCGTGCGGCGGAACAGAATGCGTGGGATCTGGAGCATCCCGCCTTGCGAGAACTCAGAGAACTCCTTCTGGAACTCGGCAGTGTGTGCACGTATCAACTCGGAGAGCACTGATGACGACTGGGCTCCGTGCTTCGACTCGTGGTTGTCGGCACTGCCCCGAGTTGGGATGCTGCTGGGCCGCTGGACCGCGGGTTCGGCGCCGGCGTTCGGTTGTCGCATCCGCGGAGTCCGCCGGTGCGCACGTACCAAATGGTTTCAGCGGCCCACCCGTCCATCATCGTCATCCTTGGGCTTGACCTGAGGATCCAGGGCAGTAGGCGCCGCAAGCAGTTCTTGTTACACGGGATCGGTTCTCACCGACCTGGGAAGACGGGGCTGGCGGCGTCTCGCGAGAACTGCTTGCGTGATCTTCCGCCCTGGATCCCAGGGTCAAGCCCTGGGATGACGATGTCTGCCAGGCAGGGTAAACCGTCAGCTCCCCGTGCTCTTCGGCAATGACGTGCATGGTCGCCGGTGGGGTGGCGGGAACCAATGGTTCGGTTGTCGCATCCGCGGAGTCCGCCGGTGCGCACGTACCAAATGGTTTCACCTGCAGAATCCCATCGAGAACTGAGCCACTTTTCCCCGCAAAGCAGAGCCGGTTTGCTGCCGGTGGGGGCCCACGGAGTGGGTGTTGGGGGCTCGCAATGACGTGCTCATTGGCTGGGTGGTGGGTTGATGCGTGGTTACGGCGACCCCAAATCGGGATTGCGTCATCGTGATGGGGGTTCGCGGCTCGGACGGAGCCTCGCTTTTCCGTTCTAACGAGGGTGTTTCTACCGTCAGGTGGGAGTGTTCTCTCTGTGCGGATGCTGAGCGCGAAGGATAGTTCTCTTCCTGTCGGAGGCGTCCTGGGAGAGCGGCCTTGGCGGCTCTGTAGATCGGTTCTTCAGGGTCCAGTGGCCTGGATCAGTCAGGGAATCCGTCGTGCGAGCACAGTTCCGGGGTCGTAGATCTCGATGAAGCTGGTTGGGGTGAGAAGATCGGTGAATACCACGATGCACTGGCGGCCACCGGAGACGGCGGATGGATACCAGATCGCCTGGGCCCGGCGAGTCTGGTGGACTGCCGCCCCCAGATCCTGGGTGGGCGCTCGCTGTCCTCGCGGTTGCAGCGTGCGCCAGGGGGAGGTGAGCTCCGCTGGGGTCGTATCGAGGAGGGCTTGAACAGACGGTTCGGTGACGTCCAGCATGGCATCGAGCTGCACGCGCGCGGTGAGAAGGACGGTAGCCGGCGGGCCGGGAACGGCGGCCGGGTTGATCTGCTGAACCAGCAGATAGGCTTGATTGGCCTCCAGATCGGCGGTGGAGCGATCCGAGGCGAGATAAAGCGATGGCATTCCACCCCTCGGTGTGAACCGGGCCCCTGCGGTTGGGGGACCCTCGGCGAAGAGCGGGTTCGGCACATGGGGATTGGAGGCATGGACCCCATGCAGCACCGAGTAGCTGACCGCACGGTAGAGAACGCCGACAAACGCTCTAACGGGGAGTGTCGGTAAAACGTCGAGAAGGTCTGGAAAGGGCTTCATCAGCCCGGCTGTCCGCCCAGTTGGCTTTCCAACAACTCCGCCACGACCAACCCCTCTCCTTGAAGGATCCATTCCATTGGCGTCTGGCGATCGAGTTGCGGGTTCTCTGCATTGAGCCAGATTCTCAGAGCGGCTTCAGATCCCACCAGGCTGAGCAGCGCCGTGGCGATCCGTTCGAAGAGCGCCAGACCGGGCTGGATGGTGGGAGCGTCGGGAGTCTTGGCCACGGTCTGAGCATTGCGGCCGAGGAGCGCCGCCACCCGTCGAAGCGGCATCCCGAAGAGTTCGCCGATCCGTCGGGCATCCAGTCGACCGCTCTCCGGGTGGTGCAGATCGAAAGCGACGTGCTCGGTGCGACCCGAGCCCGTTGGGTGCGGCGCCGTTTCAGCCGGTTTCGGGCGCAGGTCGGGAGCGGCGTCGGCCGAAGAGATCAGCAACCGCTTGATTCGGTGCGACATCTCAGAGAGATCCACCGGCGACCGAACGAAGTCCGATGAGGGGCCCGTCGCGATCTCGCGCATCCCCTCATCGGAGAGATTCGGGTTGAGGTGGAGCATCGGCAAGTTCGGCCGTTGTTGCTGGAGCCCTCTCGCCACCCGCCTCGGCTCACCGCCCGGGAGCTTGCTCCAGTCCCAAATCACGAGATCCACCGGCCCCAGAGTCGCCGCCCACTCTGCGGTGACCAGCGTGGGGGGCCGGAAGTAACAGGAGGTTTGCGGACAAAGCTGCTCTACTCCTTGAACACGTTCCACGTCATCGTCCACAAGCACCACGGTCCGGTTCGGCCCCACCGACGTTGCCATCGTATCCCTCCCGCTTCCGATCCACCCAGGCCATACCAAGTCCGGGGCGAACACAACGAAAGTATACCTGTTGTCCACCCGATGTCCACTCGGAGGGGTTGCAAACCTCCCGGGAGGGCGAGGCTCCGACCGAGCCGCGAACCGTAGTCGTGATCCAACGCCGCCGAGCTGGGGTCGCCGTGGAGGGTCGATGAAACGGCGGCGGCCACGTTTACCGAGCCTGACGCGGTCCAGGTCAGCGCACCAGTGTGGACGCCGGAAGCGCCACCGGACGGATGTCGGAGCGCCAGTGCCCTCCGTTCTCCGTCCCAGTCCACGGGCACGTCATTGCGAGGAGCAGCGCGACGCGGCAATCTACGAGATCCAGGCTCGTCGAGCACGGAGTCTGCACTGAGCGTACTCACAGGTCCTGGACGGAAATCTGGATGGCCCGGATCTCGTAGATTGCCGCGTCGTTGGGTAATCTCCGGCCCGGTGCTTGGGTGCTTCGAGCCGATGACGAGGTTTGCTTCACGGCGCTCCCCGTCGCACGCCACTCCTCTTAGGGACACGGGCGGGGGGTACCAGAAAAATGCCCATGGTCCGTGTCATATTGCGAAGATGTCAAACCATCTTTCCTGGATACGGACTGAGCAGAGCCGGTTCGTTGCCGGTGGGGGCCCACGCAGTGGGTGTTGGGGGCTCGCAATGACGTGCTCCTTGGCTTGGTGGTGGGAACAGGAGCTGAAGGAGATCGTCACGGTGCCTGGGCGCTTCGAGCCGATGACGAGGTTCGTTTCACCGCGCTTTGCGGCGGATGTCACTCCTCGCAATGACTTGCTCTTTGGCTGGGTGGTGGGAACAGAAGCTGAAGGAGCTCGTTACGCCACGGCGCGCAGTTCGGCCCGAGGGCATCCGTCGTACAGCGTGATCCCTCAGCTCTGCGGCGATCCCGAGTCAGAGCACCAGGGCCCCGCACACTTCCCAGTAGATAGAAACGTCATTGCGAGGAGCGGAGCGACGCGGCAATCTACGAGAACCGGGCTCCTCGTTCACCGGGATGGGCCTGGGCGAACTCTCAGGTCGTGGGCCGAGAACCGGGCCGTTTGGCGTACGGATCGTGGCCCTGGGCGTACACGCCGCTTCTGTGCCCGCAGTTCCCTGAGGATTGCCAACGCCGAAGCGCTCTTCTTTCCGTTCCCCGTCCCATTCCACAGGCACGTCATTGCGAGGAGCGGAGCGACGCGGCAATCTACGAGAACCGGGCCGCCTGGCGTACGGCTCGTGGCCCTGGGCGTACCCTCAGCATCTGTGCCGACAGTTCCCCGAGGTTTTCCAACGCCGAAGAGTTCCCCTAGTGGTCTGTCAGGCATCTAATGAGGGGTAGAGGCGAGCGAGGCGATTTCGCGCCTTGGCAGTTGTGAAGCGCCATCTCATTGGGCACAGCGCTTGGTTGCGTTCGGCTTTCCAAGCGCTGACCTCTTTGTCCAGT
>SYKE01000270.1 GCA_005798285.1 Actinomycetota bacterium | reverse complement strand
TCCGGGGTCGCCCTACCATAGAGCGGATGCACAGCGGCGCTTGAGGAAAACGGCCCGCCTCCGGCGAACCGGGCAGCGTTGCTCTCGGTGGATTTGAACCGGGGGCCTGAGTTCGATGATTGCCCTGCCTCGTCCACACGGTCTCGCGCTGGCGATCCTTGCCGCCGCGTTCGCGCTGATGGCGGCGAGCCCCACGCCGCAGGTCCGGGCCCGCACGCGGTCGGCGGGCCTGTGGGCCTGGAGCCGTGGCTTCGAGGCCAACGTCGGCCAGATCGACCGGAGCGCGCAGTTCCTCACGCGCACACCGGCCGGCCACCTGCTGCTCACCTCGACCGGCGCTGTCTGGCCCGGACGAGGCCCCCGGTCTGCTCAACCGATCCGGGCCCATTGGATCGGCTCCCGAGCAGACGCGCCCGCCGTCGGCGCGGAACCGCGCCCCGAGCGCATCACGTATTTCCGGAAGCACGACACTCTCCACACCCGGAGCTATGATCGCGTCCGCTACGACGAGGTCTATCCCGGCATCGATCTGGAGTACTACCGGAACGACGGCGAGTTGGAGCACGACTGGATCGTGGCTCCCGGCGCCGACCCGGGCCGGATTCGGATGCGGTTCGACGGCGTCGAGTCCGCGAGACTCACTCCCGAGGGAGATCTGGCGCTTCGGTGTCCCGACGGCGACCTGCTCCAGAGGAAGCCCGTGATCTACCAGCAAGTTCGTGGGGAGCGCGTACCGGTGCAGGGCGAGTATGCAGCGCTGGACAGCGGCGAGTTTGGCTTTCGATTGAGCACGTATGATCGCAGCCATTCGCTCGTCATCGATCCTGTCCTGGAGTTCAGCACCTATCTGGGCGGCGCCAACAGCGACGTGTCGGTCGGTCTCGCGGTGGATGGGGATGGGCGACCGTACCTCGCGGGGAATACGGCCTCCCAGGGCTTTCCGTATCCCGTCGGAAATGAGGAGCCGGGAACCAACGGGGGATTCCTCATGCGCTTCAAGCCATCCGGCGAGGACCTCGACTTCATTACCTTCTTCGAAGGCGTCCGGGTGACCGGGGTGACCCTCGGGCCAGACGGTTCGCCTTTCGTGATCGGCGCCGCGCTCAAAGGCCACTTCGAACCTTCGCCGGGCGGGCTTCAGGCGGGTCCACTCGGTTCGCAGGATGTGGTGGTGGTAAAGCTCTCGATTGATGGCGGGAACCGCACGTACGCTGCGGTAGTCGGAGGAACGAGCCTGGACTATCCATCCGTGATCCGCGTGGATGCATTGGGTCGAGCCTATGTGGCTGGATGGACCTCGTCGGAGGACTTGCCGGTCAGAAGTGCATTCCAGCCCACCGCGAGTGCGGAACCCGGCGGACTCAATTTCTTTCGGACGGATGGCTTCATCTTCAGGCTCTCGCCGGAAGGTTCCGCTCTCGACTACTGCAGCTATGCGGGTGAGGTTGGAAGAGATGTCATCGAAAGTCTGGCCGTTGGAGAGAACGGCAACGCGCTTGCTACTCTGGTGGCCCAGTCGGATCTGCTTAACCGAGGTAGTCCCTTCAGGAGCAGGCTCGGCAGTGCTCTTTTAAGGCTCTCTGAGGATGGTTCACGCGTGCTCAGTCGCACGCTTCCTGGAAAGGATCGAAGGAATCCTCTCGCCTTCGCGGTGGCGGCCGACAAATCGGTGTTCGTTGCGTACGCCGTGGGTTCGGTATCGGATCGCACCCATCGGCTGGCCATCGATCGCCTCAGTTCAGATCTCGCCACACAGCTGGACACCCTGGAGATCCCCGGGAGCGCCTCAGCAGAAATCTTGGCAACCGACGGCGATGGCTTCCTCTATCTGGCCGGCAACTCCTTCGGAGCGGGCGCCCCGTTGGTGAATGCCTTGCATGGTCATCTGGACCCCGCACCGGATCAGGCCTTCTTTTTCCTGGATGCGTTTGTCATGAAGATAAAGCCAGACTTCAGGGGGATCGTCTACTCAACCTATTTAGGCGGTTCGAGCGAAGATCGACTTGCGAGCGTTGCCCCGGACGCACAGGGCAACGTGTTTCTCACGGGGACCACCATCTCGGCTGACTTCCCCGTGGCGAAGCCGTTCAGCGCCCTCCTGAACGGAAAGCCGGCGAACCGACGATACATACCCGGAGACGCCTTTCTGGTAAAGATTCGCAGCGAGGACGACATCCGCCCTCACGGGCGCCTCACGGTTTCCGCCAGGGAACTCAGGTTTCGAACTCGATTGCCGCAGGGAAGCGGGCCAACTACACCGCAGTTCGCTGAACGCCGTGTTCTCGCGGTCACACTCGCCAACGTCGGAAAACTGCCGCTCAGGGTCGGGATTGGGAGCATCCAGAGCCAGAATACTGCGGCAGACAGTGACGCGCTTTCGCCGTTCCATCTTGAGACGAGAGGGCGTGACCTGCTCCTGAACCCGGGCAAGCGACACACGTTGACGTTGAGGTGGGAACCCACCTCCCTGGGGACTCAGCGCGCCCTGCTGCCGATCACCAGCGATGATCCCAGGCACGCTCTGACCCACATCCGGCTCGTGGGGACGGCAACACGGTAACGTGCGGGGAGGGACGGGGAAAGGACACGCAGCGATGCGACGCGGAGCAGCGAGAACAAGGCTGTGTTGCTCTCGGTGGATTTGAACCGGAGGCCTGAGTTCGATGATTGCTCTGCTCCGTTGACGCATCGCCGCGCGGGGATCGTTTGCACGGAGGGAGCGGCGCTGGGTTGGCGGGGGAGCCGGCGCAAGAAACGACCGGAACCCGGGCTGGGCGCTCTGGCTCCGGTCGCTGCGAGTGGGTAGGGGGAGGTCGGGGAAGCCGGCGGACGGCGGGTTCCCTGAGCTCACCAAATCGGGTTCCTGGGGACTTACTCCACGCCGAAGACGTCCGGGTACATCCGGTTGATGTAGCCCATGATCTTCTTCTCGTCATCCACCGATATCTTGGCGCGCCCCTTCACCGCCATGCGGTGGATGAGGGCCGGCCACTCCTTCAGCGGCTTCTTGTCCTTGTAAACCAGGCTGATGCCGTGGCAGTCCTCACACTTGGTCAGGAACTTGGTGTACTCGTCCTTCTGCTGCGCGTTGCCCTTGGTGCCGTGCAGGTACGCCAGGTAGATGAAGATCGAGTGTCGATCTTCCTGCGGGATGTTCGCGCCCTGCTTGAACGACATCGAGCCGATGGTGCCCTGCCAGTCGAACAGCGACTTGCTGGCGGCGTCCACGCGCTTCCGATCGTGGCAGGCGGTGCAGCGCTTGGTGAAGCGTCGGTACCCGTCGCGGATTTCGAACGGGAGCTTCGCCACGTCCGGGGGAAGGTCGGCGTCTTTCACCGGCGGCTTGGCCGGTGGCTTGGCCTGACCCTGAAACGCCATGGTGGTGGAAGCCAGGAAAAGCGCCGGAATCACCGCCGCCCAGATCATACGTCCCCGAAGCACCGAGGGCATTCAAACCTCCCGAACCGGCTAAACCGGATGTGTTGCTCCCAGGAAGACACGGAAGAGGGCCCGATTGTTGCACCTCAGGTGTTGCATTTCGTCAGGAAACCAGTCCCGCCGCTGCAAGAAGTGTCGCCACCACCCGATCCAGATCGAGTCGCTCGCTGCTCAGGATGAGATCGTAGTGTTCGGGATCTCTATAACGGATCCCATAGAGTTCTTCAAAACGTGAGGCGTCTTCGAGATCGCGGCGCTCGGTCTTGGCGCGAACGTCCTCCAGCGGCGTACTCTCCCGCGCGGCGATACGGCGGGCTCGCTCCGCGGGGGAGCAGGTGAGGAACACACGCAGCGCCCCCGGAATGCCGGCGCCCAGGTAACCCACGAGCCGGCCGTCCGCAATGAGGCCGGGACCGGCCTCCGCCGCCGACTCCATCCGCGCGCGCATTCGAGCGTCCACCTCCCGGTGCTTCTCGGCGGGGAGTCTCGGAATCTCCTCCGGCGGGATCCGCTGCTCCTCACAGTAGGCGCGAAAGACATCTCCGGAGCTCGCGCGTACCCAACCGTGCGACGCCAGGCGTTCCGCCAGCCGGCGCGCCGTGCTGCTCTTGCCGCTCCCGGCATCCCCGCTCAAACAGATGACCCGCACCGCCGCACCCGCCATTCGCTCCTCAATTCCAAAGATTTCCGCGATACCGGAGGCCGGCGCCGTCCGGACCGAACACCCGGGAGTTCGCTTTTGCGAGCAGAATTCCCTGAATCTCGGTGATTACAGCCCGGGGCGCCATCTCCGGCCTCCCGCACACGCAGAATTGGGTCCTCAGACCTGCCCTCGCCGTCATCCGGCGCGCCATGCTGTGGGTAAGATGACCATGATGACCACCGCAAACCCCTCCACCGCCGCATCCCCGGCCGCTGCTCCGGCGCGCCTGCCCAGACCCCTCTCCCGCCTGATGGGCCTCGCCGCCGTGCTTCCGATGCGGCGACTCTCGCCACTCCATCCCCGGCAGGTAGGGCTGGAGGTGCGCGACCTCACTCTGCCCGGTGAGGCCGGTCCGCTCGCGGCATGGTTTGTACCCCATCCCGATGCCCGTGCCGGCGTGGTGCTGTGTCACGGCTACTCCGACTCTCGAGCTCAGTTTTTGCCGCTGATGCGACCGCTTCACGAGGCCGGCTTTCATGTCCTCTCGTTCGATTTTCGCGCTCATGGCCGCAGTGGCGGACGCATCTGCACCTACGGCGCCCGCGAGCAGTACGATGTGGCCACCGCGCTGGATTGGCTTCGAAGTGAGACGGGGCTTCAAACCCATGGCCTGATGGGCTGCTCAATGGGCGGCGTCAGTTCCATCCTCGCTGCCGCCACCGACGATGACGTGGCCGCCGTGGCATCCGACTGCGCCTTCGCCCGACTGGAAGACATGCCGGAACAGCGCCTGCGGTTTCTGCCGCCGTCCATGCGCGTACCCGCGGGCATCCACCTTGCGCGGGCGGCTCAGGAGTGGACCGGCATCCCCGCATCAGAGGTCAATCCGGAAGCCACCCTGCGCTCGTGGAAGTCTCGTCCCCTGATGTTGATCCACGGTGAGAAAGACCGGTTGACGCCGCCGGAGCATGCCCATCGGCTGGCCCGGGCGGCGGGAGAACAGGTCGATCTCTGGCTGGTGCCCGGCGCGCCGCACGCCCAGAGCCGTGCCCACGCCGGCGCCGTGTATCCCCGACGCGTCTGCGAGTTCTTCCGAAAGCACCTGCCGACCGCGCACTGACGCATCCGGGAGGCTCTCGATCGCGAGCCTCCCGAGCCGTCCGCCCCGGCACTGCATCCTTACGACGCCGGCGCTTCCCGTACTTCCTGGGCCGGCTTGCGGGCCGATCGGAAGAGACGAAGCTTGAGCAAGTCGTCCATGATGCTGTAGGAGACCGGCGTCGCCAGAAGCGTCAGCAGCAGCGAGAGGCTCTGTCCCCCGATGATGCCCCACGCCACGGAGTGGTTCGTGGCCGCCCCCGTGCCCGACGACGCCACCAGCGGCACCATCCCCGCCACGAAGGCGAAGGTGGTCATCAGGATCGGTCGGAGTCGCTCCTTGTTCGCCAGCAGGATCGCCTCGTCCCTCGGCAGCCCGCGTTCCCTCAGTCCATTCGTGTGGTCGATCTGAAGAATCGAGTTCTTCTTCACGATGCCGAACAGCACCAGGAAGCCGAGGGAACTGTAGAGATTGAGCGACTGTCCCGTCATCAACAGCGCCACGAGCGCGAACGGTACGCAGAGCGGGAGCGAGAGCATGATGATGAACGGGAAGAGCCAGCTCTCAAACTGTGCCGCCAGCACGAGATACATGAAGACGAACGACAGCATGAATGCCGCGCCGAAGTTGGCGGCGGACCGTCCCAGCTCCTTGCTCCGGCCGGCCGGCGCGGCGCTGTAGCCCGGAGGCATCTTCATCGCCGCGACCTCGCGCTGCAGGTTCTCCAGAATCGCCGCCTCGGAGGCGCCCACCGCGGCGTTGGCGGTAATCATTACCATCCGCTGCCGGGCCTGCCGGTTGATGCCGGCCGGTCCGCGCCCGTCTCGGAAGCGCACCACCTCCTCCAACGGCACCGGGCCATTTCGACCCGGCACCGTGATCGCCTTCAGACCCTGGGCATCGGTGCGATAGCCTTTCAGGCCCCGGACGTGCACCTCATACTGCTCGCCGCCCTCTTCATAGGTGGAGATGTCCTCCCCCGCGACCAGCGTTCGGAGCACCGTGGCCACATCGGTCACCCGCACTCCGAGGTAGGCAGCCCGGGGACGATCAATCGTGAGACCCAGTTCCGGCTTGCCGACCACCAGATTGCTCTGCACGTCTACGGCGCCGGGAAGCCCTTTCAGCCGGGTCAGCAGCCGCTCCGAGTACTCCTCGAGCTGGTTCAACTCCGGCCCCGAGAGGATGTAGACAATGCTGGCGTTCGTGGAACCGCCGCCGGAGAACGCCGCGACCGGCTGCACCGCCAGACGCATCCCCGGCCCCGCGAAGCCCGGCATTACCTGCTTGCGGACCAGTCCCATCAGCACGTACTGATCGCGCTTGCGCTCCTCCACATCCTGGAGTGATACGTAGATGACGCCGAAGTTCTGAGTGCGCTGCTCATCCCCGCCAACGGTCACCACGGTGTAGTTCACTTCAGGAAGGGTGGATTTCACCCTCGCGGCGATCCGATTCAGGATCTGCTCGGTCTCCTTGAGGTTCGTGCCCTCGGGCGCCCGAACGGTAATCTCGAACTGGGATTCGTCGTCGAGCGGCAGGAAGTTCTTGGGCACCCTGGCGAAGGTCGGTCCCGCGCTCCAGAGGGCGCCGAGGCACATGGCGACCACGATCCAGCGCCGCCGCATGGCGTGGCGCAGCAAGAACATGTAGCCCCGCTCCACCGGCAGGTAGAAGCGGTCGACCCAGCCGTGCCCGTGCGCCGCGTCCCCGTTCTTCGGCGCCTTAAGCCAGCGGGCGCAGAGCGAGGGGGTGAGGGTGAAGCTGACGAGGAGCGACACCATGATCGCGAACGACATGGTCACGCCGAACGAGCTCATGAACCGGCCGACGATGCCGCCCATGAACACCAGGGGCATAAACACCGCAACCAGCGAGAACGTGGTGGCCAGAACGGCCAGACCGATTTCCTTCGTCCCCTCGATGGCGGCTTCGTCCGGCTTCATCTTCTTCTCGGTGATGAACCGGTAGATGTTTTCCAGCACGACGATGGCATCGTCGATGACGATGCCAACCGCCAGCGTGAGCGCCAGAAGCGAGATGACGTTGAGGGTTTGCCCCATCCAGTTCATCGCGCCGAACGAGGCGATGATCGAGGTGGGAATGGCCAGGGCCGCAATGATCGTGGAGCGCAGGTTGCCCAGAAACAGCAGCACCACCACGGCGGCCAGCAGCGAACCCAGAATCAGATGTTCCTGCACCGCGTGGGTGGCGTTCTCGATGTAGGTGGCCTGGTTTCGGACCACCTCCAGGCTGGAGCCCACCGGGAGCCGCTTTCGGACCTCCGCCAGTCGCTCCTGCAGCGCATGCACCACGGCCACCGTGTTGGTCCCGCTCTGTTTCCGGATGGAAAGCAGCACTGCTGCCCGGCCGTCGATGTTCGCCGCCGAGGTGGCCTTCTCCGCGCCGTCTTCCACGTAGCCGATGTCGCTCACCTTCACGGGATACCCGTCGCGGTTCGTCAGCACCAGATCGTTGAAGTCGCGCACCGTCGTCACGCGGCCGCGGGTTCGCAGAGTCACGTCCCGGCGACTCTCCTCGACCGAGCCGCCGGGCACCGAGGCGTTCTCCGCGCGCAGGGTATTGATGGCGTCGACCGCGGTGAGGCCGAAGGAGCGGAGCCGCTCGGGATCGAGCCAGACATTGATCTGGCGTTCCCGGCCGCCCAGGATGAGCACCTGCCCCACGCCCGGCAGCGTTTCGATCTGCCGCTTCACCACTTTGTCGGCGAGCTCGGTGAGTTCGCGAATCGGCCGGTTCGAGGAAAGTGCGATGGCGAGCACCGGCGAACTGTCCGGATCCAGCTTGTCGACCGTGGGCATCTCCACTTCGCGCGGCAGGAACGGCAGCACGAGGTTCACGCGGTCACGCACCTCCTGGGCCGCCACGTTGATGTCCTTCTCCAGCACAAAGGTGACGAAGACCTGTGAAACGCCCTCCGAGGTGACGGAGCGAAGCTCATCGATACCGGAGATGGTGTTGACGGCTTCCTCGATCTTGTCGGTGATGTCCGTCTCCAGTTCCTCGGGCGCCGCGCCGGGGAGGCGGGTGGTGACGGTCACGGTGGGGAAGTCGACCTTAGGGAATCGGTCGACGCCGAGCTTGAAGTAGGAAAACGCGCCGACCACCACCAGCATCAGGGTGATGACGCTCGCGAAGACGGGACGGCGGACGCAAAGTTGCGCGAGGGCCTGCATCGATGACTACTCCGCCTGCACGGCCTGGCCGTCGGTGAGCGACTCCACGTGGTTCAGAATGATGTGGTCGCCCTCGCGGACGCCTTCAAGGATCGGTACGCGGTCACCCACGCCGCCCGCATCGCCGATGCGAACGGGGCGACGGCTCACCTTGCCGTTCTCCAGCAAGAACACGGCGGGCTGACCCTCATCCGTCACGATCGCCGTGCGGGGCGCCGACAGCGAGACCGCTGCCGAACGGGCATGGATGATCGCTCGCGCAAAGCCGCCCACCACCGGGAGGGTGGAACCGGTGGAGCCCAGGGTGAGACGCACCCGGACCGACCGGCTCTGTCCTTCGGCCACGGGAATCACCCGCTGCACCGCGCCTGAGATCTTGCGGCCCTGCATCACATCCAGATAGATGTCGGCCGGCATTCCGGGCGCCACGGCTGCGAGCGCGCTTTCCGGCGCCGAGGCCTCCACGTAGAGCGTGTCGAGCGAGACGATTTGCATCAGCTCGTTGCGCATCTGAACCACCGACTCGCCGACATGGATGTTGCGCTTGCTCACAATGCCGTTTACCGGGCTGAAAACGCGGGTCTGACGCAGCATCTCAGCCTGATAGCGCAGATCGGCGCGGGCCTGCTCCACCGCGGCGGCCATGCTCCGGATCTCCTCGGTGTTCACGCTCTCCTGCGCGATCGCGGCCTGCGCGGTCTCCACCATCGCCTCCGCCTGCTGCACCTGGGTCTGGGCCGCCTCGACCTCCTCACGGCTCACTTGCCGGCGGGCGCGGTTCGCCTCGGCATCCTTCAGCGCCGCTTCCTGCTGGCGAACGGCCTCCTCGGCGACGCGGATCTCTTCCGCGCGCGGACCCTCGTTCACCAGGCTCGCCTGCTGTCGCGCGGCGTCCAGATCCGCCAGGGCGGCTTCGTGGTCGCGTCGCGCATTGTCCACCGCCTCGCGAGCGATCGCGCCGTCGCGAAGAAGCTGCTCCCGGCGCTCCAGGGCGCTCTTCTGGCGCTCCACCTGCACGCGCGCCCGGGCGACCGCAGCCTCTGCGGCGAGTTTTTCCTGACGGCGGGAGCCGTCGGCCAGACTCTTCAACCGCTCTCGCGCCGCCTGAAGAGAAGCGCGCGCGGAGGACACCCGATTCTCAGTCTCGGAATCCATGATTCCGGAAAGCGATTTCGACTGCGAAAGGCGAAGACGAGACGCTTGCAGCGACTGCTCGGCCCGTCGGAGTTCCGACCGCGAGGCTGTGTCCTTCATGCCTTTGCCGGTTCGCGCCTGTGCGAGTTTCGCCTCGGCCACCCGCAGCGAAGCGCGGGCGCGATCTCGCATGGCGAGAATGTCGGTGTCTTCGAGCACCACGAGAAGCTGCCCCTTGCGAATTCGTTCGCCCTCACGCACCAGAACCTGCTTCACGAGGCCGGTGGAGCGGGTGCTCAACACCAGGGTCTCATCCGATTTCAGCGTGCCGGTGATTCGGAGAGGTGCATTCAACTCCCCACGCCGAAGCTCCTCGGTCTGCACCTTGATCTCCGCCGCCGCGGCGGGCGCAGCGCCCTCGGGGGCCGCCGCATCTCCGCCCTTCGCGGGATCCTGGCTTCGGGCGAAGCCGGAGCGCATGGCAAACAGTCCACCCACGGTGATGACGGAAAGGACGAGCAGAGAGAGGGTGCGAACGGGAACAGCTCCGCGGTGTGGTCGTGGAAGTCGCGTGAAAGTTGCTTGAGGCATGGGTGCTTTCAGGACCGCCCGGACCGGGCGGCATCGGCAAAGTGGGAGAGGCTGGGGGAGAACAGCCTCTCTTAGTCTACACAGTTAGACTGTAGTCTGAAAATCTGAGGTTTATTCGCCGGTGAAACGGTGCCGCGCGTACTTTCTTTCGAACTGATCGCGGGTCAGCCGGGCCAGGTCGCGCTTCACGTCCTGCGCGCGCGCCCGGTAGTCCTGGTCGGCGGCGAGATTCATGGAGAAGACTTTTCGGCCCTGTGGATCCAGAATCCAGAAGATGTGAACGAACGACGACCCCCAGGTCTTCCGCTCGTACTGCGGTCGAAAGTAGTTTCCGGCCGGATCCGCGGGCATCGGGGGCTCGGGCGGCGGCGGCGGGGCCGGACGGGGGCGTGTGGGAGAGCGGCCGGGCGGAGCCGGTGCCGGGACGGCGTTGGAGGACGGCATCGGAGCGGCGCCTTCGCGGCGAGGCTGATAGCCGGCGAGTTCCAGCCAGGTATCGACATTCGACCACCACGCCTGGGCGCCGGTTTGCCGTTCGCACTGGCGAGCGATTCCCGTGGCGAAGCGAATCACGAGGCTGCGCATCGGGGCAATGCCGCGCAGCATCCCCGTCAAGGTGCCGGCATTCAGACCCAGCATCGGCCCCGCCGTTTCCGCCGGCAGGTCCATCCACGCCAGAACGTCCCGCACGGCGCGGCCCAATTCCACCCGCACCTCCGACATATCCCTGTTCCGAAGCTCGTGTTACCCGTGTCAGTGGTTCGTACGGAATTCTCCCACCTTTGCAGGGTCGATGGGTCACACGGGCCCGGTTCCCACAGCACGGCGAGGCGGCCCCGTCTCATCGTCGCGCAGGATCGGGCGCGGGCACGGCCCAATGGTGAGGCACGTAACTCGAGGGAACTCGAACGGAGCAAGCGTGCAGTCTTTTGAAGTCTGGTTGAGGGGCCTCGGCGAAGCGCCGGAGTTCTCGTTTCCATCGGAGACCCAACCCCTCACGGAGGGTTGGCGGGTGGCGTACCCCGCGGGCGCCCGCAGCTTCTACGAGGTCCGGGTGCGGCCCGAGCGGGGCGAGCTTCAGGTGGGCTTCAGCACCGAGAATCGCTCCGTGAACGAGGAGATTGAGGAGTTCATTCTGGAACAGGGCGGAGACCTGGATGACCTGCTCGACGTGGAACTCTCTGACCTCGGCGTAGACGACGCGCCGCACATGGAGCACTTCTTCGAGCGACCACTGTTTCGGTTCGTGGTTCGCGATCGTTTCGGCAGCGAGGCGGACCTGGATGCGCCGCTGCTGAAGAGTCGCGTCCGCGCACTGCTGATCGCCTGCCGAATCCTGTTTCAACCCCACGTGGAAGGCGCTTGAATGGCTATCCGACCGTGTATCTTCTCCGACGAAGTGTCGGACGACTTCCGGGAGTCGGTGCGACTCTGCGCCGAAGCGGGCGCCCAGGGGCTGGAGCTCCGCGGCAAGATGTTCGGCCGGAACATCACGCAGATCACCGATGACGATGTTCGCGACATCCAGACCGTCAGCCGTGAGTTCGGCGTACGGGTGGCGGTCATCGGCTCACCGGTCGGAAAGTGCGACGCCGGCAGCCCGGAAGAGCAGGCGCAGCATCACCGACACTTCGACCGCATGATCGAACTGGCGGACCGTTTCGAGACGCCGCTGATTCGCGCCTTCTCCCTCTGGCGACCCGATCGGAGCCGCGACACCGACCACCTCCGACCGGATCTGGCGGCACACCTGCCGACCATCGTCCGCTTCCTGGAGCCGCTCATCGAACGGGCCGGGCAGGCCGGGGTCCGCTACTGCCTGGAGACCGAGGGCGCCTGCATGGTGGGAACCTGCGCCGAGGCGAACGCCGTGATGAATGCGCTGGGCCGGCCGCCGCAGATGGGACTCGCCTGGGATGTGAACAACGGTCTTACCTGCGGAGAGCACCCTTACCCCACCGGTTACAACCTGATTCGCGATCGCATCTACCACGTTCATGTGAAGCCCAATCCGCAAGGGTCTCTCGCCACCGTGTGGGGCTCAGAGCTCACCTATCTCGAGATCCTCACGGTTCTCCGAGACGCCGGCTATTCGGGCTGGGCAAGCATTGAACATTGGGGATCCCCGGAGGGAATGCTGCAAGGACTTCGAGAACTGGTTCCCGTCCTGGATGAGGTCAACGCGATCTAGAGTTGTGGGTGCGCCGACCGGCGTCACGGAGTGCGAGGATCGATGTACGAGCGGTTGGGCGAGGCGGTTCTCCGGTCCGGCGAGTGCATGGAGATCGGCGTGGTGCGGGGACCGGATACGGACTGGTATCCGCGCATTGTGCCGTTCCTGGGGCACAAACAGCCCGACACGCGCACTCAGATCCGCCGCTCACTTGCGGGGGAGAAGGATCGGCTCGAGAGTCGATACTATGTGGGCCAGGTGGACGGCCACTTGATCAGCCAGATCATGGTGGTCGGCAGCCGGGGAGTCGGTATCCTCGGCCACGTCTACACGCTCCCCGAGGAGCGACGGAAGGGAGCCTGCCGCGCCATCATGGAGATCCAGATGGCCGACACCGCTGCCGCCGGCTACGACGCGCTTTGCTTGGGCACCGGCTACGACACCCATCCCTATTGGATCTACCACTCCTTTGGCTTTCGGCCCATCACCGAGGGTGTCGGCCGGATGTGGTGGGAGCGGACGCCGGGAGCCCGCGATGCGCTGCTTCGCCCCGGCGCCGCGCAGGTACGACGGATTCAGTGGGACGATTGGGCTCACTTCGACCTGCTGGCGTACCAGGCCGCCGGCGAGGATGAGGAGTTGCCGAGAGCCTCCCTGCTCGGACTCAACGCCCGTGAAAGTGTGGAGGGCGCGTTCGTCAGCTACATGCTCCGGCGGGAAGAAGCCCCAATGCGTCAGGGGTACGTGCTGGAGAGCGAGCACGGCGCCACCGTGGGGTGGGCGCTCCTGGCTCCGGATCTGAGCTATTTTGGAGATGTCTGGCGCCTGGATCTCCACACGACCCCCGGCTTCACCGCTGAGATGCCCCGGCTGCTCGAACCGCTGGTCTGGCCCGAAGCGCCCGTGCTCGCCTCCGGCGCAGCGCCGGAGGGCCCCCGAGCTGCGGCTCTGCGCGCCGCCGGCTTCCAGAGCGTCGGCGTGCTGACCGGCGCGATCCGACAGGCCGGCGTCTCCCGGGACCTGAACCTGTACTACCGCTACCTGAGCGAGAGCCCCCCGAACTGACGGGTCGGCCACCGGAGCTCGTAGGATTGGAGCACGCTCGATGATTCAGTATCCGTTGGAATGCCGTTTCAAGTTGTTCGCCCTCACCGGCAAGATCACCATCACCGATGCCGCCCAGCAGTCGATTCTCTTCATCGAGCAAAAGCTTCGGCTGAAGGAAGACGTGGCGGTGTGGACCGACTCCAACAAGACTAAACAGCTTTACCGGATCCGGGCGGACCGGATCATCGACTTCAACGCCACCTATACGATCTCCGATCCCGCAGGCACGCTGGTGGGAACGGTGCAGCGGGAGGGTATGCGATCCCTCTGGAAGGCGTCCTACATCATTCGGAATACCGCCGGCGAGGATGTGGGCCTCATCCACGAGGAGAACCCCTGGCTGAAGGTGCTGGACGAGTTGTTGTCGGAGATCCCCTTCGGCGGCATGCTGATCAACCCGGCCTACCATGTGGACCTGCACGGCCGTCCGGCCCTCTATCTCAAGAAGCGACCCGCGCTTACCGAGCGGCTGTTTCGAGTGGAGCGCCTCGGGACCATGACCGATGAGGAAGAAGCGCTGCTGTTGAACGGGATCGCTATCTTTATGTTGCTCGAGAAGGCGCGAGGATAGAGGTATGGCGCGACGAGAGGTCCGTTGGGAACGGATGTTTCCGGATGAACTGGAGGCCGCCTTTGCGGATCGGCCGCTCGTCTGGTTCGCGTATGGGCTGTGCGAGCCGCACGGACCCCAGAACGCGGTCGGCCTGGACGCCCTCAAGGCGCACGCCATTGCCTGTGCCGCGGCGCGGGCGCACGGTGGGATCGTCGCTCCGCCCGACTACTGGCACATTCACGAGATCAGCGGCTACGCCTCGTGGGCCCACAAGAACGTGGGCGAAGTGGAACGCACCTGGCTGACGGCGGTCCCGCCATGGCGCCACTTCAACAACGTCCTGTACCAGATTCGCGCCGCGGAGTGCGCCGGCTTCCACGCCGCGATCCTCATTACCGGGCACTACGGACCAAACTGGCAGGATCTTAAGACCGTGCTGGAGTGGGTGCAGCCCCACGTCGGGGTGAGGCTGTACGGGCTGCCGGACTTTGAGGCCAACCAGCCCGGGTTCGACGGCGGCGGCAGGGGCACGGGAGATCATGCCGGAAAGGTGGAGACCTCGCTGCTCTGGGCGCTGGAACCGGAGTGTGTGGACGTCTCCCGCATCCCCCCGGTCGACGCTCCGGGACCGCACTTCGCGATGGGGGTCAATGTTCGAGAGTCGAATCGCCTGGTTGGGGAGCGGATGGTCGCCGATGAGGTGCGCTGGCTCGGTGAGAAGGCGGATGAGCTCATGGCCGCCTATGCCCAGCTCGAGGCGCCATCGCGCATGCTGACCTATGCCGACACCGAGAGAGTCTGGGCGGATGCCGTGGCCCCGCGACTGAATACGCTCAAAACCATGCAGCAGCACTGGGAAGGTCGCGAGCCGCCGCCAGAGGGCTCGATCTGGCGCCGCAACTGGGAAGTTCCCAAGCTCTGATCGGGAAGGGCTTGTCTGTCCCAACGCAGGAAGACGGCGCTGCGCATGGCCGCAGCCGCCCCCGACGCCGCAGTGCCGGGAAGCCGCCCACCCCCCGGCGAGAGGTCCCTACCTCATCGGTCCGGCGGCGGCTCGCGCGGCAGCGAGGAGGGCGGGCGCGGAGGCTGCGCCGCGGGGATAGCTCGCCATGCCCACGGAGATGCGGCCCGGCACGGCGCCGCCCAGCAACGTCGCGAGCCTTCCCGTGATGGACTCAGCAATGGGTCCCTGGTGCTGAAACAGTACGGCGAACTCACGGTCGTCGGTACGTGCCGGCACGTTGGCGGGTCGCATCTCCGCGCGCAGCAGTTCAGCGGCGGCGCGCACCTGCGTATCCGGAAGGCTGCGGGGGAGCTCCGCACAGCACACTGAAACCTGATTTTCGGAACGGTGGGCGCGCGAGATCTCTTCCGTCAGGCGATCCTTGAAGTAGCCGGCCGTGTAGAGCCCGGTAGAGTCCTGGACGACCGATCCCGCGTCGGCGGTTGGCATCGTGCTTCGTGCCGGCGCCTCGCCCAGAATGCCCTCTCGGAGGTGCTTCAGCCCGTTTCTCAGCACGTAGCCGGTGTAGTTGCCGGAGATGCCGAGCCGTCGGGCGATCTCGCTTTGATTGAAGTCCTGGTAGAAGAAGCTGTAGAGCACCTTGCGCTCGATCTCCTTCAGCTTCTCCAGCGCTTCTTCCACGGCGATGCGGTCTTCGAGGGGAAGTTCGAAGGTCATATAGTCGCGGCTGCGAACTCGTTCGAGATCAACTTCAAGGAACTCGCCCTCTTCGTCGTCCATCCCACATCTCAACCGGGCGACCTGCGCGGTGCGCCGGGCCTGAGACAACTCCTCAATGGTCTCCTCGCTGAGGTTGGTTTTCTCGGCGATCTCCATGACAGTGGGCTCTCGCTGGAGGCGCTGCTCCAACTCGACGGTGGCTTTATCAACGCGGGAAGTGATTTCTTGAAGCCACGCCGGCTGACGGATGAGGTGGCCGCGATCCCTGAGGTAGTGACGAATGTGGCCGGCAATCAGGTGGGTTGCGAACGTGCTGAACCGAACGCCGCGCTCCGGCACGAACCGGTCGATCGCACGGAGCAGGCCCACATACCCCTCGCCCTGAAGGTCTTCCAGCGGTTCTTTGCCCGCGAAGCGGCGGGCTATCGAGTAAACCAGCGGTCGAAGGGCAGTCGCAATCTCCTCGCGAGCGTGCGTGTCGCCGGCCACGCGGTACCGCTGAACCAACTCCGCCATTTTCTTGTCGTTGAACCGTGCGCCAGTCATTTCTCAGGCCCTCGAACCCGGATCTCCCGGGCCGTGATTGCGCCCTACCCATCAGTTGCCGGCAATTGACCGGACCTAATTGTTGATGACGTTGATCATCGTAAACATCGGAACCATGATCGACCCCACGATAAAGCCCACAATGCCGCCCAACACGATGATGAGGAGCGGCTCGATCAGGGAGGTCAGCGCCTTCACGGCAACTTCCACCTCACTGTCGTAAAAACTGGCGATCTTCGTGAGCATGTCGCTCATCCGGCCGGTCTCTTCCCCCACGTCGATCATCTGCGTGACCATCTGGGGAAAGAGCCCGCAGCTCGCGAGCGGCACGCTGATCCGCTGCCCCTCGCGAACACTGTTTCTGGCCTGTTCCACGGCCCGAGCAATGACGACATTGCCGGCCGTCTCTGAAACGATTTCGAGAGCCCGCAGCACGGGCACCCCACTATTGACCAGGGTTCCCAGGGTTCGGCTGAAGCGGGAAATGGCCATCTTTTGAATCAGCTCGCCCACCACCGGGATGCGAAGCTTGAGTTTGTCGATGTTCCACTGGCCCTGAGGCGTCGCGTAGTAGGCTCGGAAGCCGAACACCATGCCGAAGGGGGTAAGCGCAAGCAACCACCATGCTGCCCGGACGAAATCGCTGATGGTGAACAGTAGCGCCGTGATGAACGGCAGCTTGGGGCCCGCCAGCAATCAACCGAATCCTGACGACCCTCTGTGGATTGTGATTCGATTCGGGTATGACCCAGGCCCAAATCACCACGTTCTACAAGTCCCTCGTGCCCCTCTTCAATGAGCGCCTCAGGCGGCTCTTCGCAG